>JANPKV010000272.1:0-2859 GCA_031426185.1 Rhodobacterales bacterium
GATGGCGGCGATGGCGATGACCAGGTCTTCGCCGGGTCCGGAAATGACACCGTCGTCGATCCGGGCGGGGCGAACTATCTGCGCGGAGACGAAGGCGACGACGTTGTCGTCGGGGGCTCCGGATTTGACGACATCAACGGCAACATGGGCAATGACACCGTCACCGGCGGGCTGGGTGACGATTGGGTTGTAGGTGGCAAGGACAATGACGTGGTCTCCGGTGAGGAAGGCGGCGACCTCGTCTATGGCAATCTCGGCGATGACACCCTCGACGGCGGCAGCGGCGCCGACACCCTGCGCGGCGGACAGGGCTTTGACACCTTGAGCGGCGGCAGCGGCGCGGACTTCGTGTCCGGCGACCGCGGCGATGACACCATGACTGGCGGCCTGGGCGCTGACATCTTCCACTCCTCCAGCGACGCCGGCATCGACAGGGTGCTGGACTTCAGCATCGCCGAGGGCGATCGCGTGCAACTGGACCCCGGGACGACCTTCACCGTCAGCCAGGTTGGCGCCGACACCGTGATTGCCATGAGCGCGGCGTCGGTGGTGTTGGTCGGCGTGTCGATGTCGAGCCTGCTGAGCACCTCAATCTTTGTCGGATAGGCCGGCTATCGTAATGGCCCGTTGACCTTCCCGCGGCATCAAAGGGTTATCTTTGCCTGCGGACTAGGTCTGCGGGCGGCCGCTCAAGCGCCGGGACGGGGTTAGACGATGCGTGTCGATGGCAATCGGTTCCG
This sequence comes from Rhodobacterales bacterium, assembly GCA_031426185.1. Lineage (GTDB taxonomy): Bacteria > Pseudomonadota > Alphaproteobacteria > Rhodobacterales > Rhodobacteraceae > JAJNPS01. The sequence goes on from JANPKV010000272.1 coordinate 741, forward strand.
CCGGGAACGAATGAAGGTGTTTCTCTCGGCGCTCGGCCCGGCCTCCGACAAGCCGATTCGGGTTCTGGATATCGGCGGCACCGCCACATATTGGGAGGCCACTCGGGACCTTTGGGGCGAATGGCCGCTTCGGTTCACCATCGTCAACCTGGACGTTGAGCCGAGCGATGATGGCGTCTACTCCATTCGTCCAGGGAATGCCTGCGCCATGCCAGAGTTTGCGGACAGCAGCTTTGACATTGTGCATTCCAACAGCGTCATCGAGCACGTCGGGCATTGGAGCGAGATGGCCGCGATGGCCAGGGAGGTTCGTCGACTGGCCCCGGTCTACTACCTACAAACCCCAAACTTCTGGTTCCCGATCGAGCCGCACTATCGGGCGTTGGGTTATCATTGGCTGCCGGAGTCGACCCGTGCGCACATCCTGACCCAAAGAAAACTGGGCTTTCGCGGACCCGAACCCAGTTTCGATGCAGCTATGCGGAGTATTCAGTCTGCAAACCTTCTGACGGCGCGACAGATCCGGGAGTTGTTCCCGGACGCCGAATTGCATCGTGAACGGTTTTTCGGGCTGACGAAATCACTGATCGCCATGAGAAAACCCCAGTAGGAGGCGAAGGCTTCCGAGAACAGGCCATGCCCATGCCCCGCAAACTCCGCGCCTTTCTTGCCACATGCATACTTGCCATGGCCACTTCATTTGCGGCGCCGCCCGCGAGCGCCAAACAACACCAAGCGACGCCATCGAACTTCACCGCCGTACTGGCCGTTGCCCGTCCCGGCGACGTGATTGTGCTTGGAAAGGGAACTTACCGGGGCATGCGCATCAGCCAGCGCGATTTCGCCCCGTCACTGACGCTCGACGCCAAGGCGGCGACCATCGAGGGGTTTTCAGGCAAGAACATTTCCGGACTGCGGATACTGGGGGGCCGATTCCGCGTGCCGCCACCCACCACCAAGCCGTCTACAGGGAAGCTCATTTTCGGCTACGCGACCCGGTTCGACAACGCCAATAACATCGACCTGATTGACGTTGAGTTTGCCGGTCCCGGCGCGCCGGCGAACATTCCGGACGGCCCCTATGGGGAAGGTTACGGCGTCTTTGTTGTCAAAGGATCCGATATTGAGGTGCGCAACGGACGCTTTCAGGGCCTGAAGAACGGGATCGTGTTGTCCAGGGTCGAGGGCTTCAAAGTCACCTTGAACCAGTTCTCGGCCATGCGTTCCGACGGCATAGATGTGGCCGAAAGCCGCAAAGGTTTGATTGAGGGAAACATCTGCGAGGCCACGCGCATTCGCGACGACGAACATCCCGACTGCATTCAGATGTGGTCGCGGCCAACGTCGCCGCCGACGGCTGACATCACGATTCGCGAGAATCGCGCCGAAGGCATGACCCAGGGCATTGGCATGTTCAACCATGTGCGCAATGGCGTGGACGACGGGGGCTTCGACCGCATCCTCGTCGAGGACAACGATATGACCGTCGGTTTCCCGCAAGGCATAGCCTTGGGAAGCGGACGCGACTCTATTGTCAGGAACAATCGGGTGAGCACCTACCCTGGTGCGAAATACCGCGCTAGCATAAACACCGGGCCGGGAGTCACGCGCTGCGGCAACAAAGTCGCAGCCGGGGCCGGCAAACCGGCACAAGTCGATCGCCCGTGCTGAAATCCGAGGCCGTCCGGCGGTGAGAAAAGGCGGCAAGGCGTATTTCGCGGCGAGCCTCGTCGCCCAGGCGTCAGCGCTCGCGCGCTATGTGATCCTGGCCCGTGTGCTCGGTGAGGAACAACTCGGCCTCGCCGCCATGCTGATCCTCACGGCTCAGTTTTTCGAGTCAATCAGTGACACCGGCAGCGACCGGTTCATTGTGCAGGATGTCGACGGCGACACACCTATGATGCAGCGCGTGGTGCAGGCGGCGCTGGCGGCCCGGGGCCTGCTGATCGCCGTGGCGCTTGCCGTGTTTTCCGGACTTCTCGCTGGCCTCTACAACCAGCCGGATTTGAAATGGGGTCTGATCGCCGTCGGCCTCGCCCCCTTGATCGGGGGCCTGGTAAATCTCGATCTTAGGCGCGCCCAGCGCCAATCTGACTTTCGTCCTGAGAGCCTGGCGATC
>JANPKV010000273.1:0-8316 GCA_031426185.1 Rhodobacterales bacterium
TCCCAGCCACCGCCATGACGAGGATGACTTTCCCCGCATGACCTACCTTGAGGAAAGCTATTACCACCGCCTGAACCCCGCGCAGGGTTTTGCCGTCCAGCGCGTCTATACCGAAGACGGCAGTCTGGACGAGACGATGACGGTCAAGAACCACGATGTGACGCTGGTCCCCAAGGGGCATCACCCCTGTGCCGCGCCTTACGGTTACGATCTGTATTATCTGAATGTCATGGCAGGACCCCGCCGCGCGTGGCGGTTCCAGAACGATCCGGACCACGACTGGATTTACCAACGCGACAACCCGCCTGCGTGACCCGCAGGGCACGGTCGCTGCCCGATCAGATGTGTGCACAAGCGCAGGCCTTGGGCATTGGGCCGCTAAAACCATTGTCATTTGGAATTAAACGCCCTATATATTTCCATGGAAACCATCTGACAGGTCAGATCATGCTGTCCATGACCCCTCGGGCGCCAAAAGAATCCGCAGCAGCAGCGCTCGATCGCGGGGCGGTGCTCACCAAGGCAATGCTGCGCGCCGCGGACATCCTTGGGCTGAACGCACGCGCATTGGCGCGGGTGATCGGCGTGTCGGAACCAACGCTTTCGCGCATGAAGCGGGGCGATGTCTTGCTTGAAGCGGGGACGAAACCCTATGAACTGGCGGCACTTGTCGTGCGTCTTTACCGCTCGCTCGATGCGATCAGCGGCGGTGAGGATGCGGTGGCGCGGTCGTGGATGACAGGCCCCAACACCGCGCTAAAAGGCGTGCCGTCCGAGTTGATCACATCTGTCACGGGGCTTGTCGATGTCGTCGGCTATCTGGACGCCCACCGCGCTGTCGTCTGAGGCGCGCCCCTACAGGGGCAAGGCCTGGCGGCTGGTCGAGGCGCAGCACCGCGTTTCCACCCTGCGGCTGGTCGACAGTCTTGCCGAACAGGCGCTTTTGGAGTCGGTGCTAGACGAGACCAAGCCGCCGATGCCGCCCGAATGCGCGGGGCTTGATTACCTGCTTTATACGCCCTTTCGCTACCGCCCTTACCCGCATGGGTCGCGCTTTCGCCGCGCGGGGTACAGCCCGGGCGTCTGGTACGGGTCCGAACGGGTGGAAACCGCATTGGCCGAAATGGTGTTCTACCGGTTTTTGTTCTTTGCCCACAGCCCGACCACGCCCTTTCCGGAGCAGGCCGCCGAATACACGGGCTTTTCGGTCCGGGTCGAAGGCGCGTCGCTGGACCTGACCGCGCCGCCCTTTGACAGCGACGCCGCAAGATGGACCGATCTTGTGGACTATTCGCACTGTCAGGTGCTGGCTGACGCCGCGCGGGCGAGGGATGTGGCGGTCATCCGCTATCTGTCAGTGCGCGATCCAAAAAGACAGGCCAACCTTGCGCTCCTGACCTGCCGGGCCTTTGCCAAGCCCAATCCGATCGACCGGCAAACCTGGCGCATCCGCATCGGGCCGTTTGGGGCGCAAGCCCTGCGCGAGCATCCCGATCTGCGGCTTGAATTTGGCCGCGCGAGTTTCATCTCCGACCCGCGTCTTGCCACGATGAACTGGGACCGAACTGTTTCGCGACGCTAGGTAATTCGGCGGCTTGTGAAGATTCCACGCTGCCGGAAAACAATCACCGATCACATTTGGGCCGGTGCGAAATATCCGCTTGCTTCACCGGGCCGTCCCCGCTTTGATAACAAAAACGCCAGGGGGGTCCATGGCAGAAAAGACGGCAGCGGCCGCAGAAGCCATCAGGGTCCAGGACCTGCACAAATCCTTTGGCCCCCATGAGGTTTTGAAAGGTGTGTCACTGACAGCGCATGAAGGCGATGTGATCGCCATCATCGGCGGGTCCGGGTCGGGCAAGTCGACGATGCTGCGCTGCATCAACTTTCTTGAAACGCCGACCTCGGGCCGGATCTCGATCGCAGGCGAAGCGGTGACCATGCGGGCCGATGGCATGGCATCCGACCGCCGGCAACTCGAACGCATCCGCCAGTCGCTGGGAATGGTGTTTCAGAACTTCAATCTCTGGACCCACAAGACCGTTCTGGAAAACCTGATCGAAGTGCCGATCCATGTGATGAAATGCCCCAAGGACGAGGCCGTCGCCCGCGCCCGAAAGCTGCTCGCCCGCGTCGGGCTTGCGGAGAAAGAGGGGGCCTATCCGGCATTCATGTCCGGCGGCCAGCAGCAGCGGGCTGCCATCGCGCGCGCCTTGTGCATGGAACCCAAGGCCATGCTTTTCGACGAGCCGACATCGGCGTTGGACCCCGAACTTGTCGGTGAGGTTCTTGCGGTGATCCGTGCCCTTGCCGCCGAGGGCCGCACCATGATCCTTGTGACGCATGAGATGAAATTTGCCCGCGAAGTCGCCAGTCACGTCATCTACCTGCACAATGGCGTCATCGAAGAAGAAGGCCCCCCCGAGGCCTTGTTCGGCGCGCCGAAATCCGAAAGACTGAGACAGTTCCTGAAATCCGTGGCCTAGCGCACACGGTCAAGGCATCACGAACAAAAAGGAGTAAATCCCGTGAAAATGAAATCCCTCGCCGTAATCCTTGCAGTGATTGCAGCTCCCGTTGCAGCACAGGACGTGAAGATCGGCATCGCTTCCGAGGCCTACCCGCCCTTCACCTCCCCCGACGCCGCCGGAAACTGGGTCGGCTGGGAAGTGGACATCATCAACGCCGTCTGCGCCGCTGCCGAGATGACCTGCGTGATCACCCCGACAGCCTGGGACGGCATCATCCCGGCACTGACCGCCGGACAGATCGACGCGATCATGGCGTCGATGTCGATCACCGAAGAGCGGATGAAGACGATCGACTTCTCCGACAAGTACTACCAGGCCCCGGCAACCATCGTCGGCGCCAAGGGCGCTGCGGTCCCTCCGACGCCTGAAGGACTGGCCGGCAAGATCATCGGCGTGCAGGTTTCGACCACGCACGAGGCCTATGTGAACAAGCACTTTGCTGCGACGGCCGCGGAGATCAAGACCTACCAGACCCAGGACGAGGTCAACCAGGATCTGGTCGCGGGGCGTATCGACGTGCTGCAGGCAGACAGCATCGCGACAGATGCGTTCCTCGCCAGCGAAGCCGGCGCGGCTTGCTGCGAGAGCTTTGGCGCGGCAGCCCCTGATCCGGAAGTCCTTGGGCGGGGGGTGGGCGTCGGCCTTCGCAAGGGCGATCCGCTGAAGGAAAAGTTCAACGCCGCGATCAAGAAGGTCCGTGCGGACGGCACCTACGACGAGATCACTGCGAAGTATTTCACCTCGTCGATCTACGGCGAATGACCCGTGACCAGCGCCAACCGGTCTGACGCATGACCACGCTGGAATTGTTGGCGCTGGAGCCCCCTGGCTGGGGGGGCAATCTTCTGCGCGGTCTGGCCAATTCGGTCCAGATCGCGCTTGGGGCCTATGCAGTGGGCCTTGTGATCGGCACCGCCGGCGCCTATGGCAAGCTTTATGGCGGCAAGATCACCAAGGATCTGCTGGGGATCTATACGACACTGGTCCGCGCGATCCCCGAACTGATCCTGATCCTGATCCTTTATTTCGGCCTGACCGACCTGATCAATCAGGTCATGTTGGCCATGGGCTATGACCGGATACAGATATCCGGCGTGGCCGCAGGCATCGCCGTTCTGGGCATCGTACAGGGAGCCTATGCTACCGAGGTCCTGCGCGGGGCCATCCAGGCCGTCCCACCCGGCCAGATCGAGGCCGCCCGCGCGATGGGCATGTCGCCGATCATGCTTGCGCGGCGTATCACGCTGCCTGCGATGGTGGGCTTTGCCATTCCCGGCATGGCCAACCTGTGGCTGATCGCCACGAAGGATACCGCGCTTTTGGCCGTCGTGGGCTTTGCAGAACTGACCCAGGAAACGCGGCAGGCCGCAAGCACGACAAAGGCGTTCTTCACCTTCTTTTTTGCGGCCGGCATGTTGTACCTGATATTGACGCTGGTCTCGACCTGGCTGTTTGCGCGCATCGAGGCTTGGGCACGGCGCGGTGAGCCGCGCAGCAGCGGGGGTGGCATGTGACCGCCCTCTGGCAGCCGCACCGCATCTTTCTGATGGCGATCGGCCTTGCGCTGATCGTCTGGTGCGCGGTGTCGATGCGCTGGGATTGGGTCGATGACTACGCGCTGGAAATGGCTGGCGGCGTCTGGCGCACGATCTGGCTATTGGTGCTGTCCGTAGTGATCGGCATGGCGCTGGCGATCCCCCTTGGCCTCGCGCAGGCGGCCGGCCCCTGGTACCTTGCGCGCCCCGCACAGATCTTTTGCACGGTCATTCGGGGCACACCCCTGCTGTTGCAGATTTGGCTACTGTATTACGGCCTTGGGCAGCTTTTCCCGCAATTCCCGTGGCTTCGCCAGTCCGACCTCTGGCCCATACTCCGACAGGCCTGGCCCTATGCGCTGCTGGCGCTGAGCCTGTCCTTTGCGGGATACGAGGGCGAGGTTATGCGCGGCGCCTTCAAATCCGTGCCAAGTGGCCAGCTAGAGGCAGCCAAGGCCATGGGCATGCCGCGTTTCACGCTGTTTCGACGCATCTGGCTGCCACAGGCGGTCCATCGCGTGCTGCCGACACTGGGGGGCGAAACTGTCCTGCAGCTCAAGGCGACGCCGCTTGTCGCCACCATCACGGTCGTCGAAATCTACGAGGTTGCCAGCCAGGTCCGGCGGGAATTGCTGATCGTTTATGAGCCGCTGCTGCTGCTTGCCGTGGTCTACATGATCATCGCGGGGCTGATCGTGCTTTTGTTCCGTTGGCTGGAGAACCGCTTTCCAGCCAAAATGGTTTGAAGATGATGGTCCGGCCTGTCCGCAAAGGTCGCGCTCGCGCGGCCCGCTCCGGCACTCCGGATCAGGCATAGCGGCATGCAGGACGACCAGCCAGGATCAGCCGTCACCCTTGGCCACGGGATCAGCCGCATCGTCGCTCCGAACCCGTCGCCGATGAAGGGTCAGGGCACGAACACCTATCTTGTGGGCAAGCATAAGGGACTTGCGCTGATCGACCCGGGCCCGGGGATCGCGGCACATCTGGACGCGATCCTGTCGGCCCTTGGTACAGCGCGCCACATCAGTCATATCCTCGTGACGCATCCCCATTCGGACCATTCCAGCCTTGCCCCCGCGCTGGCCGCTGCGACAGGTGCGCAGGTGCTTGCCTTTGGACCGGCGGGATCGGGCCGGTCTGCCCGCATGCAGGCACTTGCCGCACAAGGCGATCTAGGCGGTGGCGAGGGCAGCGATACGCGCTTTGATCCCGACATGCGGCTGACAGACGGCGACGTCGTTCGGGGCGACGGCTGGCAGATCAAGGTGCACCACTGCCCGGGCCACATGGCCGAGCATCTGTGCTTTGCCTATGAGGACCAACTTTTCTCTGGTGACCATGTGATGGGCTGGTCGACGTCGCTTGTCTCGCCGCCCGACGGCGACATGGGGGCCTATATGGCGTCTTTGGGCGCGCTGCAAAAGCAAGACTGGGCGCGCTTTTTGCCCGGCCACGGGCCCGTCATTGCGGACCCTGCAACGCGCCTGGATGAGCTTGTCCTCCATCGCCGGGCGCGCGAGGCCGCAATCCTGTCGGCCGTCGCCGAAGGCGCGCGAACGCTTGCGGCGATCACCGGCCGCGTCTATGCCGATATCCCCCCCGGCCTGCGCCCGGCTGCCGCGCGCAACGCCTTTGCTCATCTCATTGATCTGGCAGACAAAGGCCGCGTCACTGCCATACCATCCGGGACCCCGGCGGCGATGTTTGGGTTGGCTTGATTGCATGCATCAGCCGACCCGATTGCCCCTTTACGCCCCTAGGCACGCTTGCTATACGGCCTGCGGTGTTCCGGCGTAGCTCAGCGGTAGAGCAGTTGACTGTTAATCAATTGGTCGTAGGTTCGATCCCTACCGCCGGAGCCAAAACTTCCATCAAGATCAAAGAATTAGCCGGCGACAATCTCGCCCGCCTCTTTGCTTCCCAACCGTGTCACCGAATTTGTCACTGGATTCCTTCAGGAAGGCCCGCATGTCTGCGCCGAAAGGTGCCGCCTGCCCACCCTACCGGCCGGTGAGGCAAGCATGCCTTGACCACCTGTGACTGACATCGTCAACTGGCATCAAACCGATGGGGGCTGCGATGTTTTCACTTGAGGGGCGACGCGCACTGGTGACGGGAGCCAACACCGGTCTCGGGCAGGCAATTGCGGTTGCGATGGCGCAGGCGGGGGCCGAGGTGGTCTGCGCCGCCCGCCGTGATTGCGACGAGACATTGGCGCAGGTGATGGTGGTCGGGGGGCGTGGCAGCGCGCTGCGGCTGGACCTGTCCGATCCCATGGCGGCGGCGGAGGTGTTCGACGACGCGGCGATCGACATCCTGGTGAACAATGCGGGTCTGATCCGGCGCGCTGATGCGGTGGACTTCACCGAGGCCGACTGGGACGCGGTGATGGATGTGAACCTCAAGGCCGTGTTCTTTACCTGCCAGGCCTTTGCACGGGCGATCTTTGCGCGAGGCGGGCGGGGCCGAATTGTCAACATCGCCTCGCTATTATCGTTTCAGGGCGGCATCCGGGTGCCGTCCTACACGGCGTCCAAGCACGGGGTGGCCGGCCTCACGCGGCTTCTGGCCAATGAATGGGCGGCGCGCGGCATCAACGTCAACGCGATCGCGCCCGGCTACATCGAGACCAATAACACGGCCGCTTTGCGCGCTGACCCCGACCGCAGCGAGGCCATCCTGGCGCGGATTCCGGCAGGACGCTGGGGACGGCCCGAGGATATTGGCGGGACTGCGGTCTATCTCTGTTCGGCGGCGGCAGACTATGTGCATGGCGCCGTGTTGAACGTCGATGGGGGCTGGCTGGCGCGATGATTGATGGGCTGTCCAAGGTGTTCGAGATCGGCCGTCATCCCCTGACCTTCGAGGCGTCGGAAGACCTGCCAGGCGGGTCCGGCTGGAGCCTCGCGCGCCTGCAGTTTCGCACTGTCGAAGGGGAACCCGTTCGGGGATTCCTGTGCCGACCGAAGGTTGAAGGGCGGGTGCCTGCGGTGCTTGTCATCCATGCGCATGGCGACCGTTACGATATCGGCGCGAACGAGCTGATGCAGGGACGCCCGGCGCTGGCGGGGCCCGTCGGACCGGCGTTCGCGGCACGAGGGATCGCGTCGCTTTGCCTTGACATGCCGTGTTTTGGGCAAAGGGCGCAGGTCACCGAGACGGCCGCAGCCAAGGCGGCGCTGTGGCGTGGGCGGTCTTTGGCGGGGCAGATGGTGGGTGAATGTCACGCCGCAGTCGGTTGGCTTGCGGCGCAGCCATGGGCGCGGGCGGACCGGCTTGGAGCGTTCGGGATCTCGATGGGGGCCACGCTCGGTTACTGGCTGGCGGCGGTGGATGGGCGGCTGCACGCACTGGCGCAGGAATGCTGTCTGGCGGACTTTGGCACGCTGATCGACGATGGCGCGCATGACCTGCATGGCATTTACCTGACGGTGCCCGGCCTGCTGGATGTGGCTCCGAATGGGCAGATCGCGGGCCTTGTGGCGCCCCGCGCGCAGTTCATCGGACTTGGCGAGCAGGATCCGCTGACGCCGCCGGATGCCATGGCGGCAGCGCTTCGACAGGTCCGCGCGGCCTATGCAGAGGCGGGCGGGCGACTGGTGATCCACACCGAGCCGTTTGCGGGGCATATCGAGACACCCGAGATGCGCGCAGCGATGCTGGACTTCATGGCAGAAGCTTTGGGTTAGTCAGCCCAGCCGCGCGCCCGTCGGGTCGAACGCATGCACCTGCGCAGGGTCGAACCCCAATCTGATGCTGTCGCCCCGCCGCAGACCTGGCTGGCCCGGCAGCACCGCCAGCACCTTGGCCCCGCCCGACAACACGCCATGCACCACGCTTTCCGCGCCCAGCGCCTCGACCAATTCCACATGCAAGGACAGAGGCCCCTCGCCCTGCAGGATCAGGTATTGCGGCCGCAAGCCCAACGTCAACGGTCCTTCCGGCAGCGCCAGTGCGATCTCGGGGCCGCTGTCGATCTTTATCTGCCCGCCTTGCGACACCACGGGCCAAAGGTTCATTCCGGGCGCGCCGATGAAGCCCGCGACGAACAGGTTGGCAGGCCGGTTGTACAGGTTCAGCGGGGTGTCCACCTGCTCGATGCGCCCCACAGGATGTGGATCAGCGTGGTCTTGCCGGCGCCGTTGGGTCCCAACAGGGCGAAGGCGGACCGGGCGGGCACCGTCAGGCTGACGTCGTCCAGCGCACGCGTCCGGCCGTAGCGCTTGGAAACAGATTCGACGCGTATC
>JANPKV010000274.1:0-11249 GCA_031426185.1 Rhodobacterales bacterium
CGTGCTGGTTCTGTTCGGTCGTGGCAAGATCACCAACCTGATGGGCGAAGTCGGCAAGGGCATCACCGCCTTCAAGAAGGGCGTGAATGATGGCACGGCCGAGCTTGACAAGGCCGCCGCCGAGCCGGTCAAGGACGTCACTCCCGACGCCGAAAAAGACAAGGTCTGAACGCCTGACCGACGGGGACGTGTTGCATGTTTGATATCGGCTGGGCCGAACTGGTGATCGTTGGTGTCGTCGCGTTGATCGTGATCGGCCCGAAGGATCTGCCGGAAATGTTTCGCACCTTGGGGCGCTTTACCGCCAAGCTGCGGTCGATGAGCCGCGATTTCCAGCGTGCCATGGACAGCGCGGCCAAGGAGTCCGGGGTCAAGGATGTCGCGTCCGACCTGAAAACGATGACGTCGCCCAAGAACCTCGGCCTTGACGCGGTCAAGAATGCGGCCACCAAGTTCGAAAAATGGGATCCGCTGAAACCGAAACCGGCCGCACCGAAACCGGCCGCAGTTGCGGCTGCTCCGGTGATCGCGGCCCCTTCTGCAGCAACCCCGTCCGCAGCGGCTCCCTCCGAAGCGACCCCGCCTGCAGCGACGCCTGCCACGGCGATGGGGCCTGCGACACAGGCGCTGGCCGACAAGGTGGCAGCCAAGAAGGTCATCGTGCAAGAGGCCGCGGCAAAGCTGCGGGCCGTATCGGCACCGCCCGCTCCCGCAGTTGCGGACCCTGTTCCAGCCAAAAAGCCGGGTCGGGTGCGCAGCGCCCAGCCCAAGGCAGAGGCGGTCGCCAAGACCAAGGCACCGCCAAAGCCGAAAACCACCAAGACCAAGGGCGAATAAGCGATGGCTGTGGATCAGATCGAAGACAGTTCCGCCCCGCTGATCGAGCATCTGGCCGAGCTGCGGACGCGTATCCTGTATTCGATGGGCGCGTTCATCGTCTGCTTCATCGTCGGCTATATCATCTGGCAGCCCGTCTTCAATTTCCTGTCGCACCCGATCTGCGACGAGTTGATCGAGCGCGGGCAGACCTGTCAGCTTGTCCTGATCAAGGCGCAGGAAGGCTTCTTTACCGCCATCCGCATCTCGATGTGGGCGGGGTTCTTCATGTCCTTTCCGATCATCGCCTATCAGCTGTGGCGGTTTGTGGCCCCAGGCCTGTACAAGTCCGAAAAGAACGCCTTCCTGCCCTTCCTGATCGCCAGCCCGGCCATGTTCCTGATTGGCGCGGCCTTTGCCTATTACGTCATCCTGCCTTTCGCCTTCGATTTCTTTCTGAGCTTTCAGTCATCCTTCAGCGGCACCAGCGAGGCTGGCACCGAGATCCCGGCGGGGGTAGTCTTTCAAGGGTCGATGGAAAGCTATCTGTCGCTGACGATGAACTTTGTGCTGGCCTTCGGCATCTGCTTTCAGCTGCCGGTCCTGCTGACATTGCTTGGTCGGGCAGGGATCATTTCGGCGGCGGGGCTGCGGGCGACGCGGAAATATGCGGTTGTTCTGATCCTCGTTGTGGCCGCCATCGTGACGCCGCCGGATGCGCTGTCGCAGATCATCATGTTCAGTGTCATCTACCCGCTTTACGAGATCTCGATCTGGCTGATCGCCCGGTTTGAGCGCGACCGCGAGGCGCAAATGCGGGCCGACGGAACCTGGGTGGACGAGGAAGAGCCGTCTTGACCGATCCGCTGCAGCGCATCGCGGCGGCGCTGGAACGCCTTGCGCCCGCCCCGATGCCCGCGCCGGACTATGACATTGCCGACGCCTTTGCCTGGCATACCGAACCCGACCGGCTTGACCCGGTGCCGCGTGTCGCACGGGTGGAGATCGGGCTGCTGGTCGGGGTCGACCGGTCGCGCGACACGCTGCTGGAAAATACCCGTCATTTCGCGCGCGGACTGCCCGCCAACAATGCCCTCTTGTGGGGCGCGCGGGGGATGGGAAAATCAAGCCTTGTCAAGGCCGTGCACGCGGCTGTTCGCGCCGAGGGTCTGGCGCTGAAAATCGTGGAACTGAGCCGCGAGGACCTGCCTTCGGTCCAGCGTCTGCTGGCGCATCTGCGCAATGCCCCGCACAGGTTCCTGCTGTTCTGCGATGACCTGTCGTTTTCCCACGACGACCAGCACTACAAATCGCTCAAGGCCGTGCTGGACGGCGGCATCGAGGGGCGGCCCGACAATGTGCTGCTTTATGCCACCTCGAACCGTCGCCACCTGATGCCGCGCGAGATGATCGAGAACGAACGCTCGTCCGCCATCAGCCCGTCCGAAGCGGTGGAGGAAAAGGTATCCTTGTCCGACCGGTTCGGGCTGTGGCTGGGGTTTCATCCCTGCAGCCAGGACGAGTTTCTGGCGATGATCGACGGCTATTGTGCGGCGCATGGCGTGAGCGTTGCCCCGGACCGGCTGCGCGCCGAAGCGATCGAATGGCAGGCGACGCGCGGGGCGCGGTCAGGCCGGGTCGCATGGCAGTTCTTTTGCGATCTGGCGGCGCGCGAAGGCGTGGCGCTTTCGCCCGGCTGATCCGACCGCGACATCGCGTTTGCCCTTTGGGGGGCGATGCCGTATCTCGTGGGTATCATGATCAGTGAAATTCTTGTTGTCCTTGGGCTGATTGTCCTGAACGGCGTGCTCGCGATGTCCGAACTGGCCGTGGTGTCCGCCCGACCCGCCCGACTGAAGCCGCTTGAATCGCGCAGCCGGGGGGCAGCGATGGCCTTGCGGCTGGGCGAACATCCCGGCCGCTTCCTGTCGACCGTGCAGATCGGCATCACGCTTGTCGGCATCCTGTCGGGGGCGCTGTCGGGTGCCACCTTGGGTGTCAGGCTGGAGAACTGGCTGGTCACCCACGGCATGGATGCCGAACTTGCATCGACCCTTGGGGTCGGTGGGGTCGTGGTGGTGCTGACCTATATCTCGTTGATCGTGGGAGAACTGGTTCCCAAGCAGATCGCGCTTCGCGACCCCGAGGCGATGGCCATCCGTGTTGCCCCTGCGATGACCGTGCTGTCCTGGGTGGCCGCACCCCTTGTGTGGTTTCTGGAACGGTCAGGCCGCATCATCCTGTTGCTGCTGGGACAAGGGGGCGCCAACACCTCGAAGGTGACCGAGGAAGAGGTGCATATCCTGCTGACAGAGGCCCATGAAGAAGGCGTGCTGGAAGACGAGGAGCGCCAGATGATGGCCGGCGTGATGCGTCTGGGCGATCGCACCGCGCGCGGCCTGATGACACCCCGGCACGAACTGGACATGCTGCCGCTGGAGGCGACCTCGGCCGAGGCTGTCGCTGCGGTCCGGCGCGTCGCACGGCCCCGCATGCCGGTGGCGAATGCCGCAGGCGACGTTGTGGGGATCGTGCTGCTGGCAGATGCGTTTCAGGCCGTATCTCGGCGGGAACAGTTGGATATCAAGGCGTTGGTCCAGGATGTTCCGGTGATTTCCGATCAGGCGGACGCTTTGGCGGTGCTGGATGTGCTGCAGGGTACGCCGCACCATCTGGCGCTGGTCTATGACGAATACGGCAATTTCGAAGGGATCATCACGACCGACGATGTGCTGGCAGCGATCACCGGGTCGGTGGCGTCGTCCGAAGCGGACGAGCCCGCCCTGGTCAAGCGCGAGGATGGCAGCCTGCTGGTGGCGGGTTGGATGCCGGCGGACGAGTTTTGCGACCAGCTGGGCCTGCCGCGCGATCTTGCGGGCGAATACGAAACCGTTGCCGGTCTGGTCTTGCATCTGTTCGGGCGGATGCCCGCACTTGGCGAGGCGACCACTGCCGAGGGCTACCGATTCGAAGTCATCGACCTGGACGGCCTGCGGATCGACAAGCTGTTGGTCAGCCGGGTCGAATACTGACACCCGCTCGACCTTGATCGGGTGCCCCTGACGCCGACCGTCAGCCTGCCCTTATTGCAGGAATTCCATCGGGTCGACGCTGGTCGCCCCGCGGCGGACCTCGAACCGCAGGAAGGACGGGGTACCGGCACGAATGACGGCCAGGCTTTGGCCGCGCTGGACCTTGTCGCCCTTCTTGACCTTGACCCCGTCGAGGCCGGCATAAACGGTCAGCACGCTGTCGGCGTGGCGCACCACGATGACCGCGACCTGACCGGTATCGGTGGTCACGGCAGCGACGGTGCCATCGGCGGCGGCCTTCACGGTCGCGCCGGGAGCCGCCGAGATGTCGATGCCCTCGTTCTTTTGATAGGCGCGAATGATCTTGCCGTTCACCGGCATCGCAAACCGGGTCTGGGTTGCCTCGGTCCGCGTTTCGCCCAGGTCGGGGGATGCGGGCGTTTCCTTGGGCACCTCGGCCGCCGGGGTGGTGTCCTCATCGGGCAGGGGTTCGGTCGCGGATGGCGGCTCCGGCGTCGGAGAGCCGGTTCCCGGCGGCACCGTCGTCGCGATCACTTCGGGCGCGGGGCCGGTGGCCGGCGGAATGATCAGGGGCTGACCTTCACGCACCGCAAGATCGGCCCCGAGGCCATTCCAGTCGGCCAGCGCGCGGGCCGAAACATTGTAGGTGCGGGCAATCGAGAACGCCGTTTCGCCGCGTGCAACGGTATGGCGGATGGGGTCCGCGCCGCTGGTCAGGCCCGTGCCGCCGCCCGACGGGGCCGTGCGGTCAAGCGCGGTCGTCGCAATCGCGCTGACATCGACGCCCGATCCACCGCCGATGACACTGCCCTGCACCGCGCCGCCTGCGACACGGGTCGGCAGCAACAGCATCTCGCCGTCGCGCAACGGGTCGCCGGGCCGAAGCGCGTTGGCGCGGGCAAGGGCTTCGGCATCCACGCCCAGCCTTTGGGCGACCGCAGCGACCGTGTCGCCGCGCCCGGCCAGTGCCAGCTGATAGCCCGGGTAGGATATGACCCCCCGCGCATCGGCGGCGGGCCTTGCCGCGGTTGGCGCACGCGCACCTTCGGTGGTGTCAAGGCTGCCCGGTCCGGCCCGCAAGTCCCAATCGAGATCGCCGGGATTGCCGCAGGCCGACAGCAGCAGCAATGCAAGGACGCCCAGCGTCTTTGGCGACGTGACCGATAGGAACTTCTGCATGAACCGCCTCTTGCCTCGGAGCCCGGGTTGATCCCGGTGCGCCATTCGTTAATCTGCCGCCACGCCACCCACAAGGGGGACGAACCGCACCGGGCGGAGTTCTTCATAGTCATAGCCCGTCTCGGTCCGTGTGACCTTGATCAGGCTTTGTACAGCATCCGACTGCCCCACCGGCAACACCATGATACCGCCCTTCTTCAATTGCGCCAAGAGGGGGCCGGGCGGGTCCTCGGCGGCGGCGGTGACAAGGATGCGATCAAACGGCGCCTGTTCCGGCAGGCCATAGCTGCCATCGCCGGTCAGCGCGGTGATATTGGTCAGGCCAAGCTGGCGAAACAGGACCTCGGCTTCCTGCACGAGGCGACGGTGGCGGTCCACCGTGTAGACGCGCCGCGCCAGCTCCGACAGGATCGTGGCCTGGTAGCCGGACCCCGTGCCGACCTCCAGCACGGTATCGCGCGGGCCAAGGTTCAGCGCCTGCGTCATGATGCCGACCACCGATGGCTGGCTGATCGTCTGGCCGCAGGAAATCGGCAGCGGTGTGTCCTCATAGGCGCGGTCAAGAAACAGGCCGCGCACGAAAAGGGCGCGGTCCACCCGCTCCATCGCGGTCAGCACGCGGGCGTCCGTCACCCCGCGCGAGCGCAGGTTGAACAGGAACCGCATCTGGCGAAGTGCGGCGTCATCGTCATCAGATGCGCCGGGACCCGTCATGCCAGCCGCACCTCAAGGTCGGCCAGCAGATCATGTGCCGTCAGGTCCGCCCGCATCGGCGTGACCGAGATGAAGCCGTCCAGATTGGCCGCAACATCGGTGCCGGGCAGGGTGCGCCTGCGCTGGTCGCCGCCCTTGATCCACAGGAACTTGCGCCCGGACGGCGACAGATGCGCCTCCAGGCCAAAGGCGGTATCGCGGCGAAAGCCCTGGGCTGTGACCTTGGTTCCCAGCACGGCGCTTGCGGCGACGGGGGGGAAATTGATGTTGTAAAAGACGCGGTAGTCGTGATCGGTCCAGATGCCCTTGTCCAGCAACGCGCGCACGACGGCCGTGCCATGCGTCCGGGCGGCCTGAAACGGGTCGTCGAGTTCCTTGGTCTCGGG
The DNA here is from genome assembly GCA_031426185.1 of Rhodobacterales bacterium. GTDB lineage: Bacteria > Pseudomonadota > Alphaproteobacteria > Rhodobacterales > Rhodobacteraceae > JAJNPS01. Next base: position 6,149 of record JANPKV010000274.1, read on the forward strand.
TCCCATGAACTGGCTGAGCGCCATGGCGGGAACCCCTTGCAGGGCCGCTTCCATCGCACCGCCGATGGTGCCGGAATAAAGCGTGTTTTCGCCCGCGTTGTTGCCCGAATTGACGCCCGACAGCACAAGGTCGGGGCGGTCACCCTGAAAGACGTCATAGATCGCCGACAACACGCAGTCGGCGGGGCTGCCCTCGGTCGCGAACCGGCGCGGTCCGAACTGGGTGATCATCATCGGATGGGTATAGCTGATGCAATGCCCGACGCCCGACTGTTCAAAGGCCGGCGCCACGGTCCAGACCTCGCCCATGGGTCCGGCGATGTCGGCGGCGATCGCGGCCAGCACCTCCAGCCCCGGAGCGTTGATGCCGTCGTCATTGGTGATGAGAATGCGCATTCCGCCCCCGAAGCCCCTGCCCAATGTGCTTAGACGACGCACCGGGGCGCATCAAGCGCTGCAGCACGCAAATCCCCCTGCATGACCGGGCAAAATGGCTGCCCGTGACGCATGGGCAATGCCGGGCCGTCAGTCGGCAGGTACGGCAGAGGCCGTTGCCCCGTCGCGACCGATGGTGACAAAGCTGGCGGGTGTCACGGGCAACCAGTCGCCCTCGGTCCCATCGGGCCACAGCACGCGGATCTCGCCGCTGTCGGCTGCACCCATTCCGAAATGCCACCAGCCATCATGCCCGCCCGCATGGCCCCCGCCGGAGGTCAACTCGCGCCGCTGCAGGCCGCTATCGGTGCGCAACTCGACCCAGGCGCCGACCCCATCCACATTTGGGGCGGCTTGGGTCAGGCGGAACTGGACCCAGTTGCCCGCGCCCGTGGTGGTGTTGCGCCAGATCTCCGCCGGCTTCCAGCGGTTCACGGCCACCATGTCCAACAGCCCGTCCATGTTCAGATCCACCAGCGCGCCGCCGCGCCCGACATGTGTGCTGGCCACACCCGCCGTGTCGCCCATTTCCGCAAAGGTGCCGTCGCTGCGCTGGATCAGCAGGTTGTTGGGATCGGCCTGCGCAAAGTCTGGCATCGCGGCGACGTTGCCCTTGACCACGTAAAGGTCGGCGCGGCCGTCGTTGTTCACATCCTCGAACGCTGCATGCCATGCCGTCGAGGGGCGCAGGTCGTCCCCGGTATAAGGTCGATGCGCAGTGACCCCGGCGGCAAAAGCCACATCGCCATAAGTCGGTATCACGGGCTGGCCCGGCGCCGGGAGGGTCAGCTTTTGCAGCTTGTTGTCGGCCATGCTTGTCAGGAAATACTCCGAATAGCCGTCGGCATCGAGGTCGCGGTTGGCAATGCCCATGCCCCAGATCTTCAGCGTCTTCCAACCGTCCGCAGGGGTCAGCAAAGCCGGCGCGGCACCCGGTTCCAGGCGCCACATCTGTTCCGTCCCGCCGCGGTAGTATTCCCGGTCGTTGGAGATGCGCAGCGACGGCGTCCCCGAGGCGTTCCAGTCGGTGAACAGCATCGAAAGCGCGCAGAAGCTGGGCTTCAGGGGCAAAGGCGGCGCAAAGCCGGTGCCTGCCCCGTTCGGGCGGTGCAGCCAGTTGTCGGTGCACGACCCCCACGGCATCGCGGGCTGGTTCTGGTCGATGTAGTTGCCGATGGCGATGGTGGGCCAGGTGGCCCCTTTCTCCCAGGTCGCGGCATATGCGGCCGACCACGCCGCGCCGCCGTCAAAGCCCCAGTCCTCGTTGGCGCGGGTGAACTCGCAGTCTCCCGTGCCCCGCATCACGACGTTCTCGCCCAGGCGCAGGATCACCAGGTCCGTGATCCCGTCGCCGTCGATGTCGAGAGGGTAGGCCCCCAGAACCTTGTCGAGGCCCACGCCGCCATCCACCTCGGCGAAGGTCAGCGCGCCGCCTGTCGAACTTGTGTTGCGGTAAAGCCGGGCAGGGCCGCTGCCGCCCGAGATGAACAGGTCGGGAAAGCCGTCGCCGGAACAGTCGAACGTCGCCGCACCCCCCCCGACCATATAGTCGGTGTCGCCGTCATAGACCGCCGTCACCCCGCTGCCGGGCTCGGCGGTAAAACGCGGTGCCAAAGGTGAATCCTGGGCCAGAGCGGGCGTCGCCGCGAGGCAGGCAAGGAGCGTGGCAACCGCAGGCTTCATCGTCATGGCCGGGTCTTCAGGGCGGCGGCATGGGCCCCGATGCATGCACCCTGTTCCAGCCCCCGGTCGATTGCGGTGCGAAAATGGATACCCCCGTAAAGCCGCGAAAGGGCGGCCTCTTCTGCGGCCGCGGCAAAGCTGGAATAGCTCCGCGCGGGCATCCCGTCATTCACATGTGTGGCGTCCTCAAAGCCGAAATTCTCGCCGTAAAGGGCCGTCAGCACAGCCGCCGCTGCCCCTGACTGCGTGCTGTGGCCGGAGGGGTATTCCGGAAAGGGGGGGGTGTTCAGGATCGGCTCCCATTTCGGGTCGATGACCCGGCGGATATAGGTGATCGGACGCAACAGATCATATTCGAACTTAGTCTGCCAGCAGCCGATGAAGCTGTCAGCAACCGCGACGCCCAGCAAAGCCAGCACCTCGGCGCGGCGATCAAGGGGGGCGTTCTCGCGGTCCATGATCTGCAGCGCGATGGTGATCCAGTGACCGGGCGGGGTGGACGACAGCATCGGATCGTCCGACCAGAACCGCGCGATGGCACGCTGGTCCTCGGTCAGGGTCTTGACGGTCGTGTAGACCTCCATCGCCTCGGCATGGAATGGCGACCCCGGCGCTTCGCTGTAGGCGGGGGGTGGGGGCAGGGGGCAGGACCTGCCGTCGGGCATGGCAAAGGTGCGCACGGTGCCCCAATGGGGCAAAAGCGGCGCCTGCTGCAGGGCGACCTTGCTGGTTGGAACCCAGGACGCGGGCGTCGCCCCCAGCGTATAGTTCATGGGAAACCCGAGATTGTCGATCACCGCGCCGCCATCGCTGGCAGACCAGGCCAGGATGTGGTCCGCGACGGCTTTGCCGTAGGCGGTGCTGCGCGCCACCACGTCGGGGGCGATGCCCTCGGTCAGCGTGGCCGTCAACTGGTCGCGGGTGATCTGGATGGCGCGCTGGCCCGTGGGACCGGTATTGCCAAAAAAGTTGAGGACGGAATCCGCCAGTGCTTCATGCAAGACCAGCGCCGGGTCCATCGGGTCCGCGGGCGGCACGGGCATGTCGGTCAGCCCGTTCAGTTGTCCCGCAAACGACACCAGTTTGCCTGTCTGCGCCGCCTCGACCTCGTAGGTCGTCACACCCAGATAGGCAAAGGCACGGCTGGCCACGGGTGGGGAATAGGTGGGCGTGTGGCGCACAAGTTCCAGGACCAGGCGGTACCAGGTCTGATGCACAGCGACAGGATCAGGACGATCGGCCGCCCGCAAACCTGCGGGCAGAAGCAGCGTTGCGGCCAGTGCCAGGCTGGCAAGGACAAGGCGGATCATCTGAACGGGTCCTATTGTCGGTTTCAGGGCCACTTCTTCGCCTGACGGTCCGGCGCGTCGGGCACACAAACATGGCCCCGCCTGTTTGGCAAGTCTGGCATATGTGTCTGCCCACAGGCGCTTTGTCTGTTTCGATCATCCTGAGCGGGAAGGGTGTCGCGGCGACTGCAACCACAAGAATTTTCGGGACATTTTCCACCCTCATGGTCCGGCGACCGGGTCTGAGAAGCGGGTTTTCGGCACATGCCATTCCGCGACCCTTTGCACCGCCGCGATCGGCCAATCCGGTCGCGATGGACGCGCCAAACCTGAATACCGGCCGCCCGCAGCCCCGCCCCCCCCGCAACAGTTGCCACTTTAGCAACAAGCAAAGATTCGCCGACCCGACTGTTTGTCAAACGCAAGTATTCTGCGCTGCAGAGTGAAACTTTGCGACATCTTTGGGCAAATGACTGGTTTTGACGCGATCCGCCGCATCGCGCGGTCGTTCCGATTGATCGTCGCGCCGTCTTTGGTTCCCTGAGGCGGGCTTGGAATTTTCCTCGCCTGATGAAGCGCGGTCAATGCGACGGGATTTGAGGCCCGGACACGGCCGTATGGGGACATGACACGCTGCCCGTTCAAGATGGCAATGACTTCCGAACCCGGAAGCGCCACGGGGAGCCTACAAGGGAAAACATGATGAAACTGACCAGACGCGCACTTTTGGCCTCCGGGGCCGCGGCCCTTGCCTTGCCCCGGATGGCATTTGCCCAAGGCGAGACCATCAAGGTCGGCGTGCTGCATTCGCTGTCCGGCACGATGGCGATTTCGGAAACCACGCTGAAAGACACGATGCTGATGCTGATCGAGGCGCAGAACGCCAAGGGCGGTCTTCTGGGCAAGCAGCTTGAGGCCGTGGTTGTGGACCCGGCGTCCGACTGGCCGCTCTTTGCCGAAAAGGCACGCGAATTGCTGACCGTGTCGAAGGTCGACGTGATGTTCGGCTGCTGGACCTCGGTGTCGCGCAAATCCGTGCTGCCGGTGATCGAGGAACTGAACGGCCTTCTGTTCTACCCGGTGCAGTACGAGGGCGAGGAATCGTCCAAGAACGTGTTTTACACCGGTGCGGCTCCGAACCAGCAGGCGATCCCGGCGGTGGATTACTATCTGGAAGAGCTTGGCGTCACCAAGTTCGCGCTTCTGGGTACCGACTATGTCTATCCGCGCACTACGAACAACATCCTTGAGGCCTACCTGATCTCCAAGGGCATTCCAAAGGAAGACATCTTCGTCAACTACACCCCGTTCGGTCATTCGGACTGGTCCAAGATCGTCGGCGACGTCGTGGCCCTGGGCGCGGACGGCAAGAAGGTCGGCGTCATCTCGACCATCAACGGCGATGCCAATATCGGGTTCTACAAGGAACTGGCCGCCGCTGGCGTCACTGCCGATACGCTGCCCGTCGTCGCCTTCTCGGTCGGTGAAGAGGAACTCTCGGGCCTCGACACCACCAACCTTGCCGGTCACCTGGCGGCCTGGAACTACTTCATGTCGGCCGACACCCCGGAAAACGCCAAGTTCATCGCGGACTGGAAGGCGTTCATCAAGGACGACAAGCGCGTCACCAACGACCCGATGGAAGCGCATTACATCGGCTTCAACATGTGGGTGAACGCGGTCACGGCGGCTGG
>JANPKV010000275.1:0-11806 GCA_031426185.1 Rhodobacterales bacterium
CGCCCTATCCTCCCCAACCATGCGCCATCTTCTGCCCCTCGCCTTCCTCCCCCTTCCCCTCCACGCGCAGGAGGTGGACCTGGAGCTTGTCCTCCTCGCCGATGCCTCCGGCTCCATCACGCAAGCCGAGATCGACTTTCAGCGGCAGGGTTATGCGACGGCGATCACCGATCCTGCCGTTCTCAACGCCATCACCTCGAACCTGACCGGCTCCATCGCGGTCACCTATGTCGAATGGGCGGCCAATCAGGCGACGGTGGTGGACTGGACGATCATCGACAGCGCAGCCACGGCCGAGGGCTTTGCCACAGCCCTCCTTGGCCCGCCGCGCCTTGCCTCGGGGCGCAATGCGATCGGGGATGCGCTGCTGGAGGGGATGCGCCTTCTGGACACCAACGCCATCACCGGTCTGCGCCGCGTGATCGACTTTTCCGGCGACAGTCTGGGCAATTTCAGCGGTGCCGCCATCGAGGACGCCCGTGCCGAGGTGGTGGCCGCAGGCATCACGATCAACGGGTTGCCGATCCTGGACGATGACGACGACGATCTGCCACAACTGTACCAGGACCGTCTGATCGGGGGGCCGGGTGCCTTTGTCGTCGCAGCGATCGGGCGCGAGAATTTTACCCAGGCGGTGCGCCGCAAGCTGATCCTGGAGATCGCGGGCGAGATGCCGCTGCAGGTGGCCACGAACCCCTAGCTGCCGCCGCCACAGCGTTTGCACCGCCGAAAACCTGCGGCCAGCGCCGCATCTGCCCCGACAAACCAGCGCACATTCCGGCGCAACGGCGTGCGCGCGGGGCAACCTGGCCTGCAGACGATCCCCGTCGATGCCACCGCAAAGACCCCCGGCGTCGCTATGCGCGCCACCAGCGCCGCCCATTCCGCCTCGGTCACCTCTCTGCCCGTTTGGCGCAGATCCATCGTTCCACCCTTCCGCAAGCCCAGCGTTGCCCAAAGGCCGCCATGACGGATACGCTACCCGCGCGGCAGAGGCTCGCCCGTCACGCCCCGGCCTAGCAGGGGAGGACCGGGCCGCGCGACCCGATCCTTGCGGTTTGCAGCGCCCGTTCCTGAACGGCGCCAACTGCGCGCGGCGGCGTGACATCCGGTGCGCCCCCTTGGCAACCGCCGCGCCCCATGCCAAACCCCCGCCAAACCCGGAGACCGCGATGATCCTGTACCCCGCCATCGACCTCAAGGACGGCCAATGCGTCCGCCTTCTGCGCGGCGAGATGGAGGCCGCCACGGTCTTTGGCGACGACCCGGCGGCACAGGCGGCCACGTTCCAGGCCGCAGGGTGCGACTGGCTGCATCTGGTCGACCTCAACGGGGCATTTGCCGGCCAGCCGGTCAACGCCGCGGCGGTAGAGGCTATACTGGCGCGTGTCACCGTGCCCTGCCAGCTGGGTGGCGGGATCCGCGACATGGCGACGATCGAGATGTGGTTGGGCAAGGGCCTGTCGCGGGTGATCCTTGGCACCGTTGCGGTCGAGAATCCCGATCTCGTCCGACAGGCGGCGCGTGCGTTCCCCGGTCAGGTCGCCGTCGGCATCGACGCCCGCAAGGGTCGCGTTGCCACCAAAGGCTGGGCCACCGAAACCGAAGTGGTCGCGACGGACCTTGCCCGCAGCTTCGAGGACGCAGGCGTCGCCGCGATCATCTACACCGACATCGACCGCGACGGCGCCATGCAAGGCCCGAACATCGAGGCGACCGAGGCCCTGGCGCGCGCCGTCACCATCCCTGTCATCGCCTCTGGGGGCGTCAGCCGGATGGCGGACCTGATCGCGTTGCGTGACACGGGCGTCATCGCCGGCGCCATTTCCGGCCGCGCGCTCTACGACGGGGCAATCGACCTCGGCCTTGCGCTGAAAGCGCTCAAGGCCTGAGGGGAAGAGACCCGTGCTCTAACCATTTGCGTATTCCAACGTATTGTTTGTGGTCCGGCCGCAGACCGCGCCCTGGCGGCCAGCCAAAAGCGCAGCGGCCTCAGGGGGTTTTCACTCCCAGGGCAAAGGTCCCTCCGTGCCGATCTGGCCGAATACATTCTCCCGATGCCAGCGCAAGTTCTCCGGATGCGGCCAGTCTTGCGGGTCGGCGGGCAGCAGAAGCTTGCCGCCGGGCCGGATCAGCCGGTCCACGACCTCGCCCGGCACCTTGTTGCGCGACACAAGGATCAAGCCGCCCTCGGCCACTGACAACAGCCCGCGATCGAACATCCAGTGCAGCGTGCCCGAAAGCGCAAGGCCGTTTCGTACCGCGTCGCTGCCCTGCCGCTCCACTGGTCGGATATGCGCCGCCTGCACTTCGGGTCGCCCTCCCCCATTGCGCAAGCGCAGGCCGGATATCGCACAGCGGTAATCATAGGCCGCGCGCACTTTTCGGCGAAAGGCCACATCGCGGTAGGGGCGGCTGGTCAAGCGCTCGATCACCGGGCGCTCAAAAGGCAGTGCCATTCGTCAATATTTGGCGGCACCGGGTCATAACGCGTCGCCTCGTCCCGCTCCAGATCTACCGGCAGCCCCAGCCGGACAATCGCCGCGAACTCCGCCTCGGGCAGCCGCCGCACCGCCAGTTGTTGCGCGCCACCCGCATTGGCAGTCCCGTCGGCAGCGCTCAAAGCCGCCTCGAACGGCCGCCCGTCGCGCAGGCGCGGCACCTCGCGGTCAAAGGGCAGATAGGTCGACTGCGCGATCAATGCCAGAAAGCGGCTCTCGACCCCCGGTTTCGGGATGACCCGGTCAATCTTTGCCACCGCAAAATAGCCGCGCGGGCCAGCCCTGACCGGCTCGTAATACACCACCCAGTCGCCCACGCCCTCGGTCACAGCCTTCAAATAGGAGCGCGGAAAGTCGCAGACCCGGTCTGGCTCGTCCTCGTAGATCGAGTCCGCCTTGTGCAAGAGAACCAGCTTGGTCATGCCGCAAGGGGAACCGTTCACAGCCGCAATTGCAACCACCAACACAAGGCGCAACCTATTGATACCCGCCTTGGTCACTGATCAAACAAACCACGGCGCCAGCATTTCAGCGCGGCACCCGGGGCGAACCCTACCTGTGGCGGGTAACGCCGTTCCACATCATGATCTCGCACCCGACGATGGCGCGGACGGCGCGCGAGAGGCTTGCGTTTTGCCCCCTCGCGGGCCATGTGGGGGCATGCTCAAGACCCGCATCATCCCTTGCCTTGACGTCGCGAACGGCCGCGTGGTCAAGGGCGTGAACTTTGTCGATCTGATCGATGCGGGCGACCCGGTCGCGGCGGCGCGCGCCTATGATGCGGCGGGCGCGGATGAGCTGTGTTTCCTCGATATCATGGCCACCGAAGAAAATCGCGGCACGATGTTCGATCTTGTGACGCGGACGGCCGAGGCCTGTTTCATGCCCTTGACCGTCGGCGGCGGGGTCAGGACGCATCGGGACGTGCGCGCCCTGTTGCTGGCAGGTGCGGACAAGGTCAGCTTCAATTCCGCCGCTGTCGCGAACCCCGATGTCGTGGCCGATGCCGCCGACAGGTTCGGTTCGCAATGCATAGTCGTGGCCATCGACGCCAAGACAGTCGGCCCCGGCAAATGGGAGATATTCACCCATGGCGGGCGACGCGCGACCGGCATCGACGCCGTGGACTTCGCGCGAACGGTCGCATCGAAAGGGGCCGGGGAAATACTTTTGACCTCGATGGACCGCGACGGCACCAAGTCCGGGTTCAACATCCCGCTGACCCGCGCCGTGGCAGACGCCGTCAGCATCCCGGTCATCGCCTCGGGCGGCGTCGGCACGCTGGACCACCTCGTCGAAGGCGTCACGGAGGGACACGCAAGTGCCGTCCTCGCCGCGTCGATCTTTCATTTTGGCACCTTCACCATCGGCGAGGCCAAGTCCCATATGGCGGCAGCCGGTATCCCGATGAGATTGTCATGACAGCGCTTGACCGCCTTGCCGCCACCATCGCCGCCCGCAAGGGAGCCGATCCCGAAACCTCATGGACGGCAAAGCTGCTGGCCAAGGGGCCCGAGAAATGCGCCGAGAAGTTCGGCGAGGAGGCGATCGAGGCGATCATCGAAGCCGTCAAGGGCGACCGCACCCGCCTGACGGCTGAGGCGGCGGATGTCGTCTATCACCTTCTGGTCATGCTCGCCGCGCGCGACGTCACGCTGAGCGATGTGCTGGCGGAACTGGAACGACGCGAAGGCATGTCGGGGCTGTCTGAAAAGGCGGCGCGCTGACGGAAATTGAAGTCGGTATACTGTCGCCTAAAGCCCCAGGCGCGGTATTTCGATCGCAGGACACCGGTCCATCACCACGCGCAGGCCCGCGGCGCGTGCGCGCACCGCTGCCGCCTCATCGATGACGCCCAATTGCATCCAGACCACCGACGCTCCGACGGCAATCGCCTCATCCACGACGGCGCCAGCCTCTTCACTACGGCGAAAGATGTCGACCATGTCCACCGGACCTGCCTCTGCCAGCGTCGCCCGGACCGTCTCGCCCAGCGCAGTCTGGCCAGCCTGACCGGGATTGACCGGGATCACGCGGTAGCCGCGCCGTGCAAGATAGGCCGCCACGCCGTGGCTCGGACGCTCCGGTTTTGGCGACCAGCCGACAACCGCGATGCTGCGCACGGAGGTGAGAATGTCGCGGATATCGGCATCGTCGGTCACGGTCTGCTCCTGCGTACAAAAATGCGCCCGGACCTAACGGCCGGGCGCCAGTCACGGAACGAGGGACAGTGAAGAGAAGAACGGAGTTCCAAGCCCGCTCTTCTCATTCACCAGATATGTCGGACGACACTCGGTGAAAGTGGCCTTCTCACGATTGTGATCGGAGTTTGGCCCGGCGCGGCAAAAAGTCGCTGCCGTCACCCTCGCCCTAGGGCCGCCGCGTAAAGTCCGACCGCAGCCGCGTTGGAGACATTGAGCGATCCGAACGCGCCAAAAGCCGGGATCCGGGCCATCAGATCGCAGGTCTCGCGCGTCTTGTCGCGAAGGCCGGGCCCCTCGGCCCCCAGAACCAGCCCCACCGCGCGGGGTCCGACCGTGGCGAGCGCGTCGCCCAGATCGACGGTGCCGTCCCCATCAAGACCGATCAGCACGAAACCCATCGCCTTCAGCTCTACCATCGCGTCGGCAAGATTGGTGACACGCAGATAAGGCTGGCGTTCCAGCGCCCCGCTTGCGGTCTTGGCCAGCGCGCCGGTTTCGGGTGCGGAATGATGGCGCGGCGCAATCACCGCCCGCGCGCCAAAGACCTCTGCGGACCGCAGCACAGCGCCGACGTTGTGGGGGTCCGTGACCCGGTCCAAAAGCACGACCAGCGACCGCCCCGCGCCCTGGACGCAAACCTCGGCAAGACTGCCCCATTGCAGCGCACGAACCTCAAGCGCCGCACCCTGATGCACCGACCCCGGGTCGATCGGCGCGGCAAAGTTGCGCGGATCCACCACTTCCGGAGCCATGCCCGACACACCGACCGCGTCCTGCAGTTTGTCCAGTGCGTTCTTGGTCACGACCAGCCGCAGCTTTTCGCGCGCCGGGTTCAAGAGCGCGTCCTTGACCGCATGCAGGCCAAAAAGCCAGACCGTTTCGCGCGCTTCGACGCGCCGGTTGCGTTCCTTGTCGATGACCCAGTCGGGCTTTTTCGATCCTGGTTTCATAAGACTGCATGCCTTGGTATTTTCGCCAGCGACATTGCGCGCGCCTTGCCGCAAAGGGCAACCCCCAACAACCCGGTTGTCCCGTCGTGAGGGCTGCCTTTCGCGCTTGACGCCCCCGCCCCCCTTGATTAGACCCACCCGCGGCGGGCGACGAGCTGCAAGGTGCGGCAGGGGACTGTAACTCCCCCGGGGCGACCCACGCCTGGTTCGATTCCAGGGTCGCCCACCATTCCCATATTTCATTGAAATCCTTTGTTTTGTTGAGTATACTGCCTTCGTAAGCCGGTTTCTGGACACAAATTCTGGATCGGCGGACACAAAGGAGGCCGGTCTACCCCATGCCGAAGAAGATTTTGCACCTCAAAGAGAACGGGGGTCGATACTTCTACCGGCGACGTGTTCCGGAACGTCACCAGAAGACTCTCGGCATCAAGATGTGGAATCGTCCCTGTGGTGACGTCAGCTATCAGAAGGCTGTGGCTCTGGTTACAGGTTGGGCCGAGGAACACGACTTGCTGATCCAATCCCTGGACGATCCCACTGTGTCCCGCCCCGTCCGACAAGCCACCGAAGCTCAAGCGATGTCGGATCGGCTGAGCATTGCGGAAAGCGCGATGCATGCCGTTTTCGGACCTTCTGCGGCTAACCCACCCCCGATCAACCTAGCCGATCTTCCACGAGCGACCAGGATCACCATGCAGATGACCGAGCAGAATGGTCGGTTTGACGAGCAGGATCGTCTGATACGATACAGAACAACCCTGGCCGAGGCGTTCGGTCCGCATGTCGCCCCACCGTCGAACCCGGATGATCGGGATGAGTTTGACCTGATAAAGCGGAAGTTAGAGCGCCGCATTTCCGAGATCGCCGGTGATCCAAACACGATCACCCGAGTTGCCGAACGCTATTATGACTTTGCCAGTATCCGCCCTGGGGTTCGTTCAAAATATCGCCGGAATATCGGAAAACTCGTTTCGGCAGTGGGGGATATTCCATTAGCCCATCTTACTGCTGGACATCTTCGAACCTTCCGGGATGCGCAGGCGAAGACCATGCTAGGCACGTCTCTTGCCGCAGTATTCACCCCGATCAAGGGGCTTTTGAACTTCGCCGTGGATGAGCAGATCATCCAGGATAACCCCATGGGACTAGTGAAACTCCAGAAGGACAAGCGATCTGTCGAAGAACGAAAATGGAAACCCTATCGCCCAGAGCAAATGCAGCGGCTGTTTGAAGCCATGGACCGGTTCTGGGGACAACCTATCAGGAACATGTCTGATGATCGCCGGAGGTCCATCTGGTGGGCTGTGCGGGTCATGGCATTCACGGCTATGCGCCCGAAGGAAGTGATGTGGCTGGAGCCTTCGGACGTGACTGATCGATGGATCAGAATTCGTAGATCGAAAAATGCCGGTTCTGATCGTGTGATCCCACTTCATCCTGAGCTTGCCAAGTTCCCAGAGTTCTTCCACGCGGGTGGGCTCCGATGCTTTGAAGTTCAGACAAAGGATCGAGTTCAGTCAGTTCGTCATAACTTCGAGCGTTTGACGCGGGAACTGATGGACCCGCCGCTGGATGAGCCACAACAGGTTCTGTATAGCCTGAGGTCCACATTTTCGAACGCCATGCGCCGTGCTGGCGCTGATCCTACGATGCGACGAGCCATATTGGGCCACAAGGAGGCTGGGGCTTTGCGGCATTATGACGATGGGCCAGAGTTCATCTTGAAGCGCAATGCCATCAGGGCAACCGATCCAAGAACGGTTTATCCTGATGATGATGAGGATGACGACCTGGGTGCCGACGATGATCGCAATTGATCCGCATAATTCTTGTTGATGTGGCCGTCTTCTGTCAACGCGGCTTACCGATTGGTCAATTACTCGACCATGACGCCGAGAATCTGCTTGTGTAGTTTCCACTCTGGCACCTCGCCCTCCAGGATTTGGAAGAACTCTCGACCATGGTTGTGGCGGATCAGATGGGTAAGCTCATGGATACAATATCCGCGGCTTGGCGTGGGGACTTCACCGGATGCGGGTTCAGGACTACCTGACCCGTGAGGGAGCAACTGCCCCGTTTTCGTGACATCTCCAGCAGCCGGAACGGAGGTGTTGCGTCCAGCCCAGAAAGACGTTCCGATATCTGACCTGTAGACCTCTGCATTTTGAGTGTAGGTCTAGCTGTCCACAGACTGTCAGGAAACCCATGAACTTCACCCCCTTCCAGTCAAAATACTTTTCGCACTACCTTACCAGGGAGGAGATCGACGACAACGGTGGGTTGACCCAATCACTGTCGTCGGCTCGGGTTGACCTGAACCCACACCAGGTCGATGCGGCAACGTTCGCGTTGCGGTCACCGCTGTCCAAGGGTGTGCTGCTCGCCGATGAGGTGGGTTTGGGCAAGACCATTGAGGCGGCTCTGGTCCTCAGCCAGCGGTGGTGGGAGCGTAAGCGGAACCTCCTCCTGATCGTTCCGGCATCGTTGCGTAAGCAGTGGGCTACGGAACTGCGGCAGAAATTCTCACTGCCGTCGGTCATCCTGGATGCACGGCAGTTGAAGACCATCGCTGCCGAGGGACGGCCCAACCCTATCGGCAGGGGCGAAGGGATCATCATCATCTCATACGAGTTTGCTGCTCGTATCTCTGATGCTCTGCGAATGGTTTCCTGGTCCCTGGTGGTGTTCGACGAAGCCCACAAATTGCGAAATGTTTACCGGGCCGCAGAGACCTCCCGGGCCGCGATCCTGCGGGACGCGCTGGCTGGACGGCAAAAGTTGCTGCTGACGGCCACACCGCTCCAGAACAACCTGATGGAACTCTATGGCCTGATCAGCATCATTGATGACACCTACTTTGGGTCTGAACAGGCGTTCCGGGCCGAGTTCGGAGGGCGGGAGGAGGTGGCAGCCCAGGCTCTTCTGGCACGTCGTCTGGAACCGATCTGCAAGCGAACCCTCCGCCGTCAGGTTCAAAAGATCGGGCTGATCAACTATACCAACCGGCACCCCAAGACATTCGATTTCACCCCCGACCGGCTTGAGACCGATCTCTACGATCTGATGTCAGCCTATCTGCAACGCACCGATACCATCGCGTTGGGTCAGAACGGTCGTCACCTGGTCACGCTGATGTTGCGGAAGATTCTGGGATCATCCTCATTTGCCGTGGCCCAGACGCTCGACAAGATGGTCCGTCGGCTGGAATCCCGTCGTACCGTTGACGACGACACCCTGGATGATGTGGATGGGTTTGCGGAACAGGCCGAGGAATGGCGCGATGGTGGGCAAGCGGCAGAAGCTGATGCCGTTGAGGATCACTCCGACGATGATGTCGATGCCGTCGATCCCAAGAAACTCCAGGCCGAGATCGCCGAGCTTACCCGATACCGCGACCTGGCCATCCGGATCGCTGACAACGCCAAAGGTCGCGCCCTGCTGGACTGCCTCCCCGGTGTGCTGGATGAGATCGTCGCCAAGGGTGGCCAGCGCAAAGCTGTGATCTTCACCGAATCCGTTCGGACCCAGACCTACCTCCGTGACATCCTGGAAAACCACGGCTTCAAGGGGCAGACGGTGGTTCTGAACGGGTCCAACTCGGACAAAGACAGCAATGCCGTCTACAAGGCGTGGGTGGCCCAGCGCAGGGGCACAGAGGCCGTATCCGGGTCGAAGACCGCCGATATGAAAGCGGCCATCGTGGATGCCTTCCGCAACGACCGCACCATCCTGATCGCCACGGAATCTGGTGCTGAGGGGATCAACCTCCAGTTCTGTTCGTTGCTCATCAACTACGATTTGCCGTGGAACCCCCAGCGGGTGGAACAGCGGATCGGGCGATGCCACCGCTATGGCCAGAAGATCGACGTCACCGTCATCAACTTCCTGAACCGCAAGAACCAGGCCGAGGCCCGCATCCACCAACTGCTGGAACAGAAGTTCAAGCTGTTCGACGGAGTGTTCGGATCGTCGGACGAGGTGCTGGGGGCCATCGAATCCGGCGTGGATATCGAACGCCGCATCCTGGATATCGTGCAGTCCTGCCGCACCAATGATGAGATCAACGCCGCGTTCGATGCCCTACAGGCCACCTTCGCCACCGAGATCGATGAGGCCAAACGGGACGCCCGGAACAAGCTCTTGGCCGAGATGGACGACAAGGTGATCGAACGCCTGCTGGACCGCAAAGATGCCGTCAACTCGGCCATGGGTGAGTTCAAACGAGCCCTGCTGGGGTTGGTCCGGGCCGAACTGCCCGAGGCCCGGTTCCATGACGATCATGCCCAACGGTTCGATTGGAACGGGGCTACCTGGTCCACCGAATGGCCCGAGGCGGATGAGCGTGGCTGGCGGTTCCTGCGGATCGGGGATGAGGGGCTGGCGGATCGGCTGGTCGCACAGGCCCAGGATCGGGAACTGGCACCGGCAACGCTGCACTTTGACTATGCGGCTTATGACGGCAACCTGGGTGACGTGGCGGGCATGCGGGGACAGTCCGGGTGGATGCGTGTGGCCAGGTTGAAACTGACCACGCCCGCCCGGGTGTGGGATGAGATCATCTGTGCCGCCTTCACCGATGACGGCACCCCCGTGCATACCGAGACCGCTGAACGGATGCTCCAGGTTCCGGCCCGGATCATCGGCCCCGCCACCGGGAATATGCCAGAGGATCATCTGACGGCTGTGGTGACGGAGCGACAGACCGAGATCGTGGGCAAGGCCCAGGTGCGGCTGGGGGAGTTCCTGACCGAAGAGACCGAACGGTTGGACGCATGGCGGGACGATGCCCGCGTGTCGTATGACCAGCAGATCAAGGCACTGACCAAGGAAGCCAACGAGAAGAAGAAGCTGGCCCGAGCCACCCTGGACCTGGCCACCAAGGTATCCCTCACGCGGGAGGCCAAGGCGTTGCAATCAAAGGTTGATGACCTGCAACACCAGCTTTACACCCGTCTGAAAGAGATTAATGCCGAGCGGGACCGGATGCTGGATGATATTGCCGATCAACTGGCCCTGACCCCCGAAATGACGCCGCTGTTTACGATTAGATGGAGACTTGCCTGATGGCCGGAAAAACCAAGCTGGAACTCACCTGGATCGGCAAGGATATCCGCCCACGTCTGGAACCCCGTATTCTGATCGAGGAGTCGGAGTTTTCTTATCATGCCGCCACCCGGCGGGAGGGGGACATCTTTGACAACATGCTGATCCACGGGGACAACCTGTTGGCGTTGAAGGCGTTGGAGGCGGACCCGGCGATATGCGGGAAGGTTCGATGCATATTCATCGATCCACCGTATAATACTGGATCGGCGTTCGAGCATTATGATGATGGAATAGAGCACTCCCTGTGGTTGGGAATGATGCGGGATCGCCTGGAGATTCTACGGAACCTTCTGGATCAGGACGGTTCAATATGGATCACAGTTGACGACAATGAGGCCCACTATCTCAAAGTGCTGTGCGACGAAGTGTTCGGGAGGTCAAACTTCATCGCCAACGTGGTTTGGCAAAAGAAGTATTCCCCGGCAAATGACGCTATCTGGATGAGCAACAGCCACGATCACATGCTGGTCTTTGCGAAGAGTAAGGCGGTCTGGAGGCCGATTGCACTACCTCGTGAAGAGAGGGCGCGTAAAGCCTATAAGAACCCAGACAACGATCCGCGTGGCGATTGGAAGACTGGGGATTACACCTGCAACAAGTCCTGGACGGAACGACCGAACCTATATTATCCAGTGGTGAATCCGACGACGGGTAAGGAGATATGGCCAAAAAAAACGGCAGTCTGGCGCTATGGGCAAGATGCCCACGAAAGAAATATTCGTGAAAATCGGATTTGGTGGGGAAAGGATGGCACCAACGCTGTCCCCGCATACAAACGGTTTGTGACGGAAGTAGAGGAAGATGGTGCGGTGCCGCAGACGCTGTGGACCTGGCAGGAAGTCGGACACACTCAAGACGGCAAGAAAGAGCAGATCGCGCTTAACCCGGAAAACCCGTTTTCGACTCCCAAGCCGGAAAAACTCCTGCATCGGGTTATGCAAATAGCCACAAAGATTGGCGATCTCGTTCTGGACTCCTTTGCAGGTTCCGGCACCACCGGTGCCGTGGCCCACAAGATGGGCCGTCGATGGATCATGGTGGA
>JANPKV010000276.1:0-10139 GCA_031426185.1 Rhodobacterales bacterium
AGCCCTATCAGCTCAAGCACCTGACGTTGCGCAACCGGATCATGACGACCAGCCATGAGCCCGCCTATCCCGAAGACGGCATGCCAAAGGACCGCTACCGGCTGTACCACCTGGAACGCGCCCGCGCCGGCGTCGCGCTGACGATGACGGCGGGGTCTGCGGCGGTGTCGAAGGACAGCCCGCCCGTCTTCAACAACATCCTCGCCTACAAGGACGAGGTCGTCCCCTGGATGAAGCGGCTGGCCGACGACTGCCACGCGGCGGGGGCGGCGGTGATGATCCAGCTGACGCATCTCGGGCGTCGCACGCGCTGGGACAAGGGCGATTGGCTGCCTGTCGTCGCCCCCGGCAAATCGCGCGAGCCGTCGCACCGGGCATTCCCCAAGATCATCGAAGACTGGGACATCGCCCGCATCATCGCGGACTACGCCGACGCCGCCGAACGCATGAAGGAAGCCGGCCTCGATGGGGTGGAATTCGAATGCTACGGCCATCTGATGGACCAGTTCGTCAGCCCCCTGACCAATGATCTAGGCGCGCCCTATGGCGGGTCATTCGACAACCGCATCCGCTTTGCGACCGAGGTGCTTGCCGCCTGCCGCGCGCGGGTCGGGGACAGGTTCCTGCTGGGTGTGCGCTTTACCGCAGACGAGGTGGAAGCCGGCGGTCTGACGGCCGATGAAGGCATGGAACTGGCAAGGCGGTTCAAGGCCAGCGGTCTGGTCGATTTCCTGAACATCATCCGGGGCCGCATCCATACCGATGCAGCCCTGACCGATGTGATCCCTGTCCAGGGGATGAAGTCCGCCCCCCACCTCGACTTTGCGGGACGCATTCGCGCCGAGGTCGGCTTGCCCACATTCCACGCCGCCCGGATCCCCGATGTGGCGACGGCGCGCCATGCCGTGAAGTCGGGGCAACTGGACATGGTCGGCATGACCCGCGCCCACATGGCCGACCCCCATATCCTGCGCAAGATCATCGAGGGGCGCGAAGAGGATATCCGGCCTTGCGTCGGGGCGACCTATTGCCTTGACCGCATCTATCAGGGCGGCATGGCCTTGTGCATCCACAACCCCGCCACGGGCCGCGAAGAGACGATGCCGCATGACATTGCCCCCGCAAAACGGCGCAAGCATGTCGTGGTCATCGGTGCCGGCCCCGCAGGGCTGGAGGCGGCGCGCGTCGCGGCAGAACGCGGCCATCAGGTGACGGTTTTCGAGGTGGCCGACCAGCCGGGCGGACAGGTCAGGCTGACCGCGCAGACAAGGCGCCGGGCGGAGATGATCGGGATCATCGACTGGCGCATGGCCCAATGTGCGGCCAAGGGCGTCGCGTTTCACTTCACCACCTGGGCGGAAGCTTCTGATATCGTGGCGCTTTCCCCTGACGCTGTGATCGTGGCGACGGGCGGTCTGCCTGAAAAGGACGTGCTCGGCACCGGCAACGACCTGAGCGTCAGCGCGTGGGACATCCTGTCGGGTGATGCCAAACCGGGCGCTTCGGTCCTGCTTTATGACGACGCGGGCGACCACACCGCGATGCAGGCAGCACAGCTGCTGGCCGAGGCGGGCAGCACGGTCGAGGTGATGACCCCCGACCGCAGTTTCGCCCCGGAGGTCATGGGGATGAACCTTGTCCCTTACATGCGCGCGCTCCAGGACAAGGCGGTGACATTTACCGTCACCTGGCGGCTCCACGGCGTGGAGCGTGACGGCAACCGCCTGCGTGCCATCATCGGATCAGATTATTCCGACGTCCGACAGACCCGCAGTTTCGACCAGATCGTGGTCAATCACGGCACCCAGCCCAATGCCCAGATCTACTTCGATCTCAAGCCGTTGTCGGAAAACCTTGGAGCGGTGGATCACGAGGCGCTGCTTGCGGGGCGCGCGCAGATCGGGGGGGCGGGGCCAAAGGGGTTCCGGCTGTACCGGATCGGTGACGCCGTCGCTGCGCGCAACATCCACGCAGCCATCTATGACGCGCTGCGGTTGGTCAAGGATATCTGACCCTTGCACAGCCAGGCGATCCCTGAGCTTTGATGTGGCCCTGGGGCGGCGAACGCAAATGCAAGCCTAGGGCCGGATCGACTTGCCGCCCTGGGCTCCTGACGCCGCAGCCGCGTCGAGTACCCGTTGCAACTTGGCGGCGCGGGCAAAGTCGGGGATGGCGATGCCGTCGCCCCGGATCGCCGCAATGAAGCGTTCATAGATCGTGGCAGGCAGCGCGGCCTCCATCGGTTCCCAGACCGCCTGCCTGACGTTCTCGCCCAGACAGACGTTCAGGCGACTGACACCCTTTTCGAACAACACTTCGATGCCGCCCTTGAGCCCGTAAAGCCGCAAGCGCAGATCGTTCATGTGTCCCGCAGCAAAGCGCGTCGCGGCCACCGTTCCCAAAGCGCCGTTTGACAGGCGCACCTGCATGGTGACGCTGTCATTGGCGTCCAGAACGTAGTCCCCGATCCTGCCGCCCGGTGCCTTGTCGAAGGTCTGCAACTGTGCGGAAACCTCCGCGACATCAAGCCCCGCCACAAACGTCGCGAAGTCCAGGATATGGATGCCGATATCGCCGAGAACGCCGTTGGACCCATGCGCGGTCGACAGCCGCCACAGCCATTGCGGCTGTGAAGACCACTCGCCCCAGGCGTCCTGCATCAGCCAGCTTTGCAGGTAGGACGCCTCCAGGTGGCGGATGTCGCCGATCACCCCTTCGGCCACCAGTTCAGCCGCGCGCTGCAGGGCGGCCACGTTTCGATATGACAGGTTGACCATGTTGACGACGCCGGCCTTTGCGGCGGCTTCCGCCATGGCCACGGCATCCGCAGCATTGGTGGCCAGGGGTTTTTCGCACAGGACGTGCTTGCCCGCCTGCAGCAACGGCATCGTCGTGGCGTGATGCGCCGCGTCTGGCGTGACGTTGGTGACGGCGTCGAACGCGCCCCAGGCCAGTGCCTCATCAACCGAGGCGAAGCCTTTGGCGATATTGTGTTTCCTGCAAAACTCCGTCAGTTGTTCGGGCCGCGTGTCGACCCCGCCCACCAAAGACACGCCCGGGATCTTGGCAAAGGCCTCGGCATGGTTGCCCGCCATTCCCCCAGTGCCGAGGATCAACAGCCGTACAGGTGTCATCAGCGCAATCCCTCTTCGCCATCATGGTGCAGACGCGGGCCGCGCTCCACGATCGGCTCCAGCGCCCTGTCGACGGGGACGTTCGGTGCCGCCGAGGCGTCAAGGATCCGCGCCGCAGGATTATGCGCCCAATGCACGCCGTTGCGGATCACCCGCTGGACATTGGCATCGTGATAGGTTGGATACGTCTCGTGGCCGGGGCGGAAATAGAATACCGACCCTGCCCCGCGCTTGTAGGTCAAGCCCGACCGGAACACCTCGCCGCCCTGGAACCAGCTGACAAAGACCGTCTCCATCGGGTCAGGCACGCCAAACGGCTCGCCATACATTTCCTCGTTCTCAAGCTCGAAATGGTCCGGCAGACCGGCGGCGATCGGATGGTTGCGGCTGGTCAGCCAGATGCGCTCACGCTCTCCCGCCTCGCGCCAGGTCAGGTTGCAGGGCGTGCCCATCAGACGCTTGAAGGGTTTGGAAAAGTGGGCCGAGTGCAGAAAGATGATCCCCATCCCGCCCCAGACCGCATTAACGACCCGCTCCACCACGGCATCCCCGACCGCACCGTGGGCGGCATGGCCCCACCAGATCAACACGTCGGTCGCGCTCAGCCGCGCCTCTGTCAGCCCATGCTCGGGCTCTTGCAAGGTCACCGTGCCGGCGGTGATGCCCGTATCGGCATTCAGCGCGTCTGCGATGCAGGCATGCATGCCCTTGGGATAAATCCCCGCCACGACCTTGTTTTTCTGTTCATGGACATTCTCGCCAAAGACCGTCACCCGGATCGTCATCAGGTACCCTCAAGCTGTAAATTTCAAACCGCTTTGACGGGGCTAAACTCCTGCGGATGGGGCGTCAAGGGACCGTGGCGGTTGCAGACTTGCGGCCATGCGGACAGCGCCGCTGACCTGCGGGCAGCCATGGTTCGATGCGCCGACCCTGGCGCAAGCGTGGGGGTCGGGTGCGCCAAGGATATGACCCCGCAGGTCTGGACGACGCCGCAGCAAACGCGGCGCTGAGCCCGTCAGGCTGCCTTTTGCTGTGCCAGCACGCGCGCCATCGTCTCGCCCATGGATGACGGGTTCGGCGCGACGGTGATGCCTGCAGCGGCCAGGATCTCCACCTTTTCCTGCGCGGATTCCCCGAAAGCCGAGATGATTGCGCCTGCATGGCCCATTTTTCGCCCCTTGGGCGCGGACAGGCCCGCGATATAGGCCACGACAGGTTTCTTCATGTGGTCGCGGACGTATTCTGCGGCTTCGGCTTCTTGCGGGCCGCCGATCTCGCCGATCATCATGATGGCGTCGGTTTCGGGGTCAGCTTCAAACAACTGCAGTATATCCTTGAAACTGCTGCCGTTAATCGGATCTCCGCCGATCCCGACCGAGGTGGACACCCCGATCCCCAGCAGTTTCATCTGCGCCGCCGCCTCATAGCCAAGCGTTCCGGACCGCCCGACGATGCCGACCCGTCCGGGCATGTAGATATGCGGCGGCATGATTCCCATGAAACCGCGCCCCGGGCTGATGATGCCTGCGCAATTGGGCCCGATGAGACGCATCTTGCGGCTTTCCGGGTAGCGACGGAGAAACCGCTTCAGCCGCATCATGTCCTGGCTAGGGATGCCGTCGGTCACGCAGACGGCGGTCTTTATGCCGGCATCGGCCGCCTCCATGATCGCATCGGCGGCAAAGGGCGGGGGCACGAAGACCAGGCTCGCTTGCGCACCCGTGGCCTCGACGGCTTCGCGGACGGTGTTGAACAGCGGCCGGTCCAGATGCGTCTCGCCGCCCTTGCCCGGTGTGACGCCCCCCACGACGTTCGTGCCGTGCTTGATCATGTCGGCCGCATGGAATGCGCCGATCCGGCCCGACATGCCCTGGACGATGACGCGGGTCTTTTCGGTGATGAGGATGGCCATGGCGTGTCTCCCTTCAGGCAGCTTTGCGGGGGCGGGCGGCAACGGCCTTGGCGGCAGCCTCGGCCAGCGTGTCGGCAGAAATCAGCGGCAGACCCGACGTCTCGATGATCCGTTTGCCCTCGTCGACATTGGTGCCGGCAAGGCGGACGACGACCGGGATGGTCAGGCCGACTTCGCGGTACGCCTTGACGACCCCTTCGGCGACCCAGTCACAGCGGTTGATGCCCGCAAAGATGTTCACCAGGATGACCAAAACATTGCCATCCGCCAGCACCGTGCGGAACGCCCTGACCACGCGTTCGGGACTTGCCCCCCCGCCGATGTCGAGGAAATTCGCAGGCTCGCCCCCCGCCAGCTTGATCATGTCCATCGTCGCCATCGCCAGCCCCGCGCCGTTGATGATGCAACCGATGTCCCCATCGAGGCCGACATAGGACAGCCCGTGATCGCCCGCGGTGGATTCGCGCGGGTCCTCTTGGCTCCGGTCGCGCAGTTCAGCGACCTGAGGTTGGCGAAACAAGGCATTGGTGTCGAATGACATCTTGGCATCGAGTGCCACGAGATCGCCGGTGCCGGTAATGACCAGCGGGTTGATTTCGACCATCACCGCATCCAGGTCGCGGTAAGCGCGGTAGCAGGCCTTGAGGATGGTCACCATCTGCGCGATCTGCCCGCCCTTGAGCCCCAGCTGAAAGGCCAGTTCGCGGGCCTGAAACTCCGACAGACCCACGGCGGGATCGACGGTCATGCGGCGCAGGCTGTCGGGATCGGTTTCAGCCAGATCCTCGATCTCCATGCCGCCATGCGCGGAGGCCACGATCATGATGCGTTCGGATTTTCGGTCCAGGACGAAGCCCAGATACATCTCGCGCGCGATGTCGGACGCAGCCTCGACCCACAGACGGTAGACGCCCTTGCCGTTCGCGTCGGTCTGCTTGGTCACCAGCTGGCGCCCGAACAAGGTTGCTGCAAAGGCCGCGACCTCATGTTCATCGCGGCACAGCTTCACGCCACCGGCCGCCCCGCGCCCGCCGGAGTGGATCTGCGCCTTCACCACCCAGGCACTGCCGCCGAGTTCCCGCGCGCGGTAGCCCGCCTGTTCGGGGCTGTAGGCCAGCCCGCCACGCGGCACCGGCACACCAGAGCGCGCAAGGATTTCCTTGGCCTGATATTCGTGAATGTCCATCGTAATTCTCCCCCTGGGGCTGCCCCCCTCCCCTGACCCCTCCCCAGGAGGGGGAGGGGAAGTGCTCAGTTCCGGCGTGCTGCCCTTCGCCCCAAGCACCTCCCCCCCACCCTCGTGGGAGAGGACTGGGGTGGCGGAAGCCTCACCGCCCGCCGATCGCCTCGGCAACGGCCAGCAGGTTGCGCGCCATCTTTTCGCTTGCGGCGTCGATCATCTTGCCATCCAGAGAGGCCGCGCCCTTGCCTTGCGCCTCGGCCAGCTTCAGTTCCTCAAGGATCCGGCGCGCCTTGGTGATTTCCGCCTCGGTCGGACTGAACACCTCGTTGGCCAGCGCCACCTGGCTGGGATGGATCGCCCACTTCCCCTCGCAACCCAGAGCCGCCGCCCGACGCGCGCCGTCCTTGTAGCCCTCGGGGTCGCTGAAATCTCCGAACGGGCCGTCGATGGGACGCAAGCCATAGGCGCGGCAGGCGATGACCATGCGCGAAATTGCGGCATGCCACTGATCGCCCGGGTACATCGGGTTCAGACCGCCGATATTCGTCGTGCGCGCCCGCATGCTGGCGGCATAGTCCGCCACCCCGAAATGCAGCGCCTCCAGCCGGCCCCCAAACTGGGCGATGGCCTCGACATTGGCCATGCCAAGGGCGGTTTCGATCAACGCCTCCAGCCCCACGCGGGTGGTGAAACCCTTGGCCTGTTCGATCTGGTTGACCATCGCCTCGACCATGTAAAGATCGCCCGTGACGCCGACCTTGGGCACCAGAAGGGTATGCACCCGCGACCCGGCCTGCTCCATCACATCGACGACGTCGCGGTACATGTAGTGGGTATCCAGGCCGTTGATCCGCACCGACACGGTCTTGCCCTTGGCCGCCCAGTCGATGTCGTTCAGCGCCTGGATGCAGTTGCGACGCGCCTGTTCCTTTTCGGGCGGAGCGACGGCGTCCTCCAGGTCCAGAAAGACATAGTCGGCGGGACCCTCGGCTGCCTTGTCGATCATCGACGGGTTGCTGGCCGGGACCGCAAGTTCAGACCGTTGCAGCCGCTGCTTGCGCAGCGGGTAAAGCGTATGGCTCATGGGATAATTCCTGTGTGTTATTCGGCTGCAAGAAGCAGCTTTGCGCTGCTTTTGCGCCCATGGGCGTACCAGCTTTGCGCGGCGGCGACACCGGAGCCGAACTCCACATCCGCCCCCGCCTCGACCAAGGCCATTTCGGCAACCGAAAGGGCCGTCAGGCACATCGCCTCGTTGAGATCGCCCAGATGGCCGATGCGGAAGACCTTGCCCGACAGGCGCGCAAGGCCTGATCCGAACGAGGTGTTGTAGCCTTCATAGCCAATGCGGATCACCTCGCGCGCATCGACCCCGTCGGGGGTACGGATGGCCGTCACCGTGTTGGAGCCAAGCGACGGATGCTCGGCGCAGGTCATCAGGCCCCAGGCAGACACCGCACGGCGCACGCCTTCGGCAAGGCGGGCGTGGCGGGCCAGCACATTCTCGAACCCTTCGGCATGGATGCGGTCAAGTGCCCGACGCAAGCCCTGCAGAATCTGGGTTGGCGGGGTGTAGGGGAAATAGCCGGTCTTGGCGGTCGCCAGCATGTCCGAAAATTCAAAATAGGCGCGACGCATTGTGGCGGACTTCGCGATCTCCAGCGCCTTTTGGCTGACGCCCAGAATGCCCAGGCCCGCCGGGCACATCAGGCCCTTCTGGCTGCCGGTGACGGCGAGGTCGACGCCCCAGTCGTCCATGCGAAAATCGATGGACCCGACCGACGACACGCCATCCACGAACAAGAGCGCGTCATGAAATGCGTCGTCCATCGCCCGGCGCACGGCGGCGACATCGCTGGTCACGCCGGTTGCGGTCTCATTATGCGTGACGAACACGGCCTTGATCTCGCCTTTGCGATCCGCGGCCAGTTTGCGGGCAAACTCGGCAACGGGCGTGCCAGCACCCCAGGCGACGTCGATCACGTCGACCTGCAAACCCAGTCTGGCGGCCATTTCAGCCCAGAGCGTGGAGAACTGCCCGTGCCGTGCCATCAGCACACGGTCGCCGGGGTTCAGCGTGTTGGTAATCGCAGCCTCCCATGCGCCGGTGCCGGAGCCCGGGAACAGCAGCACCTCGCCCTTGGCGGTGCGAAAGATGCGCTTGAGGTCGGCAAGTATGCCCAGCGTCATGGCACCGAAATCGGGTCCGCGCTGGTCCTGCATCGGTACGTTCATCGCCATCCGCACGTCGTCGGGAACATTCGTCGGGCCGGGGATGAAAAGATGGTTGATGCCGGTTTTCATTGGGGGTCCTCCACTTGGTTGCGCTTCAGTTCGCAGGTCTTGGCGAAAGTGCAAAAGCAAAGCGGGTTCCGCTGTAAACGCGAATATTTACAGATTGAATTTTGTGTAATATTGTAAATACAACAAAACTTGCAATGTGTGCGACGGTATGCAGAAAACCTTTATCGGCCCCCATCTGCGAAGGCTTCGCCAGGAGCGCTCCGAGACGCAGGGCGCGATGGCCAAGGCGCTGGGGATCTCCACCTCTTACGTCAACCTTCTGGAAAACAACGAGCGCTCGGTTTCGGTACAGGTGCTGCTCAAGGTCTTTGACATCTATGGCGTGGATTGGCGCGAGATTGCCGAGGAAGACAGCGCGAGCCAACTTGCTGATCTGCGTGCGGCGCTGCAGGACCCTCTGTTCGCCGACAGCCGCCCCGATCTGCCGCAATTGCGTGCGGCGCTGGTGCATGCGCCGGATCTTGCTGCGGCCTTTGTGAAGATTCACCGCTCCTGGGCCGCGGCGACAGATCAGTTGTTGTCGCGGGCCGAGGGTGAAGCACCGAACCTGTCCTCATCGCCCGAAGCCGCCGTCCACAACGTGTTTCGCCGCCAGCGCAATCATTTCCGCGATCTGGAACAGGCGGCCGAGGCGTTCTGGCTGACCCCGCCGGAACGCGACGAGCTATATGTCGCGCTGAAGCGCCGTTTGCGCGACCAGTTGGGCATCACGGTCCGGCTGGCGCGGGTGGAGGACCTGCCCGGCACGCTGCGGCAATATGACGAAGGCCGGCGGGAAATCCTGTTGTCCGAGGCGCTGGACCACACCAACCGGACGTTTCAGCTGGTGCATATGTGCGGGCTTCTGGAACAGCGCAGCCTGCTGGACGCCCATATCGCCCGGTCCGGCATCGAAGAGCCGCGTGGCATTGCCCGCCTGCGGGTGGAACTGGCCAACTATTTCGCCGCCGCCGTGCTGATGCCCTATGACGCGTTCCTGGCCGAGGCGCGGGCGACCAAATATGACTTCGACCACATCGCAACCCGGTTCGGCGTCAGTTTTGAGCAGGCGTGCCATCGGGCCACCACCCTGCAGCGGGAGGGTGCCCAAGGGGTGCCGTTCTTTTTCCTGCGCATCGACAAGGGGGGGAATGTCACCAAGCGGTTCAACGCGACGGGCTTTCATCTGGCGGAATATGGTGGCGCCTGCCCGCGCCTCGACGTCCATACCTCGTTCAGAACACCGGGAAAGATCGTCCCGCAATTCGTTGAAATGCCGGACAAGTCCCAGTATTTCGTGTTCTCCCGCACGGTGGATCGGCCGACCTGGATACGCTATGCCCAAGACAACCGTCTGGCGGTTGCCATGGGATGCACGATCGAGCATGCGCCCCAGATCGGCTATGCCGAGGCGTTTTCAGTCACCGGCGCGAGGTCTACCCCGATCGGCATCAACTGCCGCATCTGCCCGCGCGCGAATTGCGACCAGCGCGCGCATCAGGCCACGATCCTTACGCAGGTGGTGGACGAAAAACGCCGGGGCGCGACGCGGTTTGACGGGTAGACGCGGGGGGCCGCCCCCCCCCCCCCCCGGGAATTTGGGGCAAGGGACAACAACCAGTTT
>JANPKV010000277.1:0-2287 GCA_031426185.1 Rhodobacterales bacterium
ACCGGCGGGGTGCCGCAGGCCGACGGCACGATCCGCGCCGAGCCGGTGATGGATGTGAGCCATGTGGCAGATGCCGTGCTGCACATGGCGGGCTTGCCACTGTCGGTAAACATCCCGTTCGTCACGATCATGGCGCGTGACATGCCCTATATCGGGCGAGGCTAGGCTTGCTGTCGAACCGGGTGTTGCGTGGGTTTCCGTCGACGCATCAGATTGAACGCGGCACGCGCAAGGATGATGGCCGACACGCTGCCCGCAAAGGCAATTGGCAGGATCAGATTCAGATTTTCCGTCATGATCTCCTCCCGCGGGGCGCTTTGTTACGAAACCATCCGAATACGGCATCATAATGGCGCCTGAGTTTAACAAACTGTCGCGGACCGGCCATGTTCCGCAGCTTTATGATCAAGGATATGAGACATGACCCTGCATTCCCCCGCGTTCACCGCCCCCGGCCGGTTCTGGCGCGGCAACATCCACACCCATTCCACCCGGTCCGACGGCGTGCTGTCGCCCGAAGAGGTGTGCCGCCGCTATCAGGCCGAAGGCTATGACTTTCTGGCGCTGACCGATCATTTCGTGGGGCTTTGGGGCTATCCGATCGTTGACACGAAACCGATGCGGAACAACGGGTTCACGACCATTCTTGGTGCTGAACTGCACTCGGGCGCGATGGCGAATGGCGAGTTGTGGCACATTCTGGCGGTGGGTCTGCCCGAGGATTTTGCCCCTTCGAACAGCCCGCATTTCGGGCCGGTGGAAGGGCAGGAAACCGGGGCCGAACTGGCCGCGCGGGCCGTGGCGGCGGGGGCGTTCGTGGCGGTGGCGCATCCGCAATGGTCGGGCCTGACGCTGGCCGATGCGCGCGGCATCGCGGCGGCGCACGCGGTCGAGATTTACAACCACGGCTGTGCAACCGGGGCGGACCGGGCCGATGGCTTTGGCATCGCCGATCTGCTGCTGACCGAAGGGCGGCAGTTGACTCTGGTGGCGACGGATGACGCGCATTTCTCGGAACCCGACCATTTCGGCGGCTGGGTGATGGTGAAGGCCGAGGAAAACACGCCCGAGGCGCTGCTGGCGTCATTGAAGGCGGGGACGTTCTATTCGACCCAAGGCCCTGAATTGCGCGACGTGCGGGTCGAGGGCAAGCGGGTGGTGGTGGAGTCGTCTGCGGTCGTTTCGGTGATCGTGCAGGGCGCGGGCACCGGGGCCCGCGCGGTGCACGGCCATTCGATGACGCGGGCAGAGGTGCCGGTCGAACGGCTGAACGACAGCCCCTGGCTGCGGGTGACGGTGATCGACGCGGCGGGCAAGCGGGCGTGGAGCAACCCGATCTGGCGGTAGCGCGTTAGGCTCTCGTGCAAACACGGAGACAGGCATGAAAGACGGCGACAAGGTATCGTGGACCTGGGGCAAGGGCACCGCGACCGGAACGATTGTCGAGACGTTCACCCGGAAGGTGACGCGCACGATCAAGGGCACCGAGGTGACGCGCAACGCGTCCAAGGGCGAGCCAGCCTACCTGATTGCGCAGGAGGATGGCGATCAGGTGCTGAAATCCGGGTCCGAGATCGAGAAGGCGTGAGGGGGGCTTGGCCCCCCTTAGCCGAGTATACCCGGCAGGCGCAGGCCATGTTCAATCGCGCAGTCGCGGGCAATGTCATAGCCCGCGTCGGCGTGGCGCATGACGCCGGTTGCAGGATCGTTCCACAACACGTTGGTCAGGCGGCGCGCGGCGTCCGGCGTGCCGTCGGCCACGATCACCATGCCGGAATGCTGGCTGAACCCCATGCCGACGCCGCCGCCGTGGTGCAGCGACACCCAGGTCGCCCCCGAGGCGGTGTTGAGGAGCGCGTTGAGGAGCGGCCAGTCGGAGACGGCGTCCGAGCCGTCGCGCATCCCTTCCGTCTCGCGGTTGGGGCTCGCCACCGAGCCGGAGTCGAGGTGGTCGCGGCCGATGACGATGGGGGCCTTGAGCTCCCCGCTCGCGACCATGTCGTTGAACAGGAGCCCGGCGCGGTGGCGGTCGCCGAGGCCGATCCAGGCGATGCGGGCGGGGAGGCCCTGGAAGGCGATCCGCTCGACGGCCATATCGAGCCAGCGGTGGAGGTGGGCGTTGTCGGGGAAGAGCCGCTTCATGGCGGCGTCGGTGGCGTGGATGTCGGACGCGTCGCCCGAGAGGGCCACCCAGCGGAAGGGGCCGATGCCCCGGCAAAACAGCGGGCGAATATAGGCAGGCACGAAACCGGGAAAGGCAAAGGCGTTTTCCAGCCCCTCATCCTTG
>JANPKV010000278.1:0-3667 GCA_031426185.1 Rhodobacterales bacterium
GGGTCCGCGACGATTGATCTTGCCGGAAACGGAAGTCCGCTTGGCGGGACTTTCGACATCGTCGGAACCGTCGATGGCCGGGCCTTGGCGATCGGTCAGCCCGAAATCGACCGCCTGTTGGCAGACGGAGCCCGCATCGCGATATCGGTGCTGCGCGATGAGAGCGGGATCGCATTGCGCCAGTTGGATGTGACGGCATCCACGCTGACCGCAACGGCAACCGGAACGTTGGCATCGACCGGCAGCGATGTTGCCGCGACTGTCGCCTTTCCAGACGTGTCCGTTCTGGGACCAGGATATGGCGGGTCGCTGGAGGTTGATGCGACGCTGACGGGAACGCCGCAGAACGCAAATATCGCGATCAGCGGCCAGGGCCAGAACCTGAAGGTCGGCCAGACCGAGGCGGATACGCTGCTACGCGGCACGAGCACGGTGGCCGCGACCCTGGCGATTGCCGATGAAGTCGTGACACTTCAGTCCGCGGAACTGACCAATCCGCAGGTGACCGCGCGCGCGACGGCACGTGTGGAGAGATCGCAGCGCGATATCACGGTGGAGGCGCGTCTGGCCAATCTGGCCGTCATCCTGCCCGAATTTCCCGGCCCGGTCAGCCTTGCGGGAACGGCCATCGATACCGGCAATGCCTACCGCATCGACCTGCGCGGAACCGGACCGGCGCAAATTGACGCGCGGGCGACCGGAACCCTCGCCAAGGCGGGTGGCACAGCCGACCTGCAGGTGTCGGGAACCGTGCAATCGGCGCTGGCGAATGTCTTTATCGAACCCAGGTCCATCTCGGGTCCTGCGCGCTTCGATCTGACGCTGAAGGGGCCTTTGGGATTGCAGTCGCTGGCCGGTCGGATCTCGCTGGACGGCGCAAGCTTCAGTGATGTGCGGTTGGGGATCGGGGTCGCGGACCTTGCGGCGAGCGCAGTGCTTGCGAACGAGCTCGCCACGGTCGAAGCGGGCGGGACGCTGCGCAGCGGGGGGCGGGTTGCCGCGCAGGGCACCATCGGGTTGGCCGCTCCCTATGACGCGGATCTTGCGGTCAACCTGACCCGCGCGACGCTTCGCAATCCCGACCTTTTCGAGGCGGAAACGTCCGGAGAGTTGCGTGTTGCGGGACCCTTGGCAGGTGGTGCGCTGGTTTCGGGTCGCATCGACATTGTGACAGCCGAAATCCGGATCCCGTCGAGCAGTCTCAGCAGCCTTGGCGCGATCCCCGACATCCGCCATATCGACGATCGCGCGGAGGTACGCGAGACACGGCGACGGGCGGGGCTTTCAGGGGGGGCCGGTGCGGCGGGCACAAGCCGGTCGGAAGGGCCGGTTTATGGCATCGACATCGACCTTGTGGCGCCCAGTCGGCTTTTCCTGCGCGGGCGCGGTCTTGATGCCGAGTTGAGCGGACGTCTGGCGTTGGGCGGGACCAGCACCAATGTCATCCCGTCCGGGCAGTTTTCGCTTATCCGCGGGCGGCTGGATATTCTGGGCAAGCGTCTGACGCTGTCGGAGGCCAGTCTGCAGGTGCAGGGCGATTTCGTCCCTTACGTCTCCATCGCAGCCAGCAATGTCAGCGATGGCGTAACCAGTACGGTCCGCATCGAGGGTCCCGCGCTTGACCCGGTGGTCACGTTTACTTCGGACCCGGAGCTGCCGGAGGAAGAGGTTCTGGCCCAGCTTTTGTTCGGACGCGGAATTGAAAACCTGTCGATCTTTCAGGCGGCGGAACTGGCCAATGCGGTGGCGGCCTTGGCGGGGCGGGGCGGCGAGGGGATCATCGGGCGGTTGCGCCGCAGTTTTGGTCTGGATGACTTCGACGTGACGGCCGATGAAAGCGGCTCCACGGTTGTGAGGGCTGGAAAATACATCAGCGAGAACGTCTATACCGAGGTCGAGATCGGCGAGGACGGCAAATCCGAGATCAATCTGAATCTGGATATCCGGCCGGGCCTGACGGTCACGGGGCGTGTCGGTCAGGATGGCGAGACCGGCCTTGGGGTCTTTCTGGAAAAGGACTACTAGGCGGCGATGTCAGGCCCGTGCCTTGATTGGCAAGGCCGTGATGTTCTGGCGCGCTTCGCGTGGACCGATTGCCACCTCAAGCACCATCCGCGCCAGATCGACATCCCCCGCATTGATCGCGTCGCGCAGTGCCTGCAGCACACCGGATACCTCGCCCGCGGGAAGCTGCGGTTCGACGGCGCGCAGAATCTTGGGATGCGGCGTCGTCATCATTCCGGGGGTGACAAGTTCGTCTTCGTGCAGCTTTTCACCGGCGCGCAGTCCGGTGACGCAGATGGCGATATCACCGTCAGGATGTTGCGCGTCACGCAAGGTCAGGCCGGAGGCGGCGATCATCTGCATGGCAAGATCGCGGATGCGGATCGCCTTGCCCATGTCGAGGACAAAGATACCACCCGCTCCGCCGCCCTGTTCCTTGCCAAGCGCGCCGGCAAGCAAGACCAGCTGCGCCGCCTCGGCCAGTGACATGAAATATCTTGTCACGTCGTCATGTGTCAGGGTGATCGGTCCCCCGGCCGCGATCTGGTCGCGAAACAGGGGGATGACGGAGCCAGACGATCCCACGACATTGCCAAAGCGCACGATTGAAAAGACCGTTCTGCTTGACCGTCGTGCCACGTCCTGCACGACCATTTCCGCCAGTCGCTTGGAGGCGCCCATCACGCTGGTCGGACGGACGGCCTTGTCGGTGGAGATCAGGATGAACCGTTCGATCCCGGCCGCCAATGCCGCCTCTGCAAGAACCTCGGTGCCGATGACGTTGTTCTGCAGCCCTGCCAGAACGTTCGCCTCCACCAGCGGGACGTGCTTGTAGGCGGCCGCATGGATGACGATGTCGACATCATGGTCTGCAAGCGCGTCTGCGACGCCCCGCATGTCCCCGACCGATCCAAGGATCGCACAAACCTCAGTACCGCTGGCGAATTGCTGTCCCGCCAGATCGCGCTGGACGGTGTAAAGCGCAAGTTCGCACCGCTCGAACAGGACAAGTCGCTTTGGACGCAGCGCAAGAAGCTGGCGACAAAGTTCGGCCCCGACCGACCCCCCTGCCCCGGTGACCATGACAGTTTTGTCCCGATAGGCGCCAGCGTGACGGTCAAGGTCCCAGGCGAGTTCGGTCCGCCCAAGGACGTCGTCCGGCCGAAGGGGTGCGAGTTGGTCGCAGATCGCTTCGGTGCCGACAAGTTGCGCGAATGAGGGCAGCGCGTGCACATCAAGCCCCAGCGCATGCAACTGGCGCGACAGGCGCATCAGCTTTGGCGCCGGCAAAGACGGCATGGCCAATAGGACCCGGTCGACGCGGTGGTGTATTGCCAGGGCGGTGATCGCCGCTGGGCTGTGAACCCGCAACCCCGCGACCCTGATGCGCTGAAGCGATGGGTCGTCATCCAGAAATCCCACGACCAGAATCGACTCGTGCTGGTGCAGGGCCGCGGCGAGTTGCTGGCCCGTCTTGCCAGCACCGTAGATCATGACCCGGATCGGGACATGCCGGTAGTCAAGCACCGCCAGCATGATGTGCAACATCGCAGCACGTGACAGCACCACGCCGCAAAAGGAGACGGGCAAAGACAGAAGGCCCGCCTTGATTGCGGTCGGGTGTCCGGTCAGGGTCAGCCAGGCCATGATTGCAAGTGCTACG
>JANPKV010000279.1:0-3667 GCA_031426185.1 Rhodobacterales bacterium
GGGTCCGCGACGATTGATCTTGCCGGAAACGGAAGTCCGCTTGGCGGGACTTTCGACATCGTCGGAACCGTCGATGGCCGGGCCTTGGCGATCGGTCAGCCCGAAATCGACCGCCTGTTGGCAGACGGAGCCCGCATCGCGCTATCGGTGCTGCGCGACCAGAGCGGTATCGCCTTGCGCCAGTTGAATTTGGTCGCATCCACCCTGACCGCAACGGCAAGCGGCACATTGGCGTCAACCGGCAACGACGTCGCTGCAACGCTGGCTTTTCCGGATGTTTCCGTTCTGGGACCCGGATATGGCGGGGCGCTGGCGGTGGACGCGACACTGACGGGAACGCCGCAGAACGGAAAGATCGTCATAAGCGGCCAGGGCCAGAATCTGAAGGTCGGGCAGACCGAGACGGATACGCTGCTTCGCGGTACCAGCAGGGTGGCAGCGACACTGGCAATCGCCGATGAAGTGCTGACGCTTGAGTCGGCGGAACTGACCAACCCGCAGGTGACCGCCCGTGCGACGGCACGCGTGGATGGATCGCAGCGCGATATCACGCTGGAGGCGCGGCTGGCCAATCTGGCCCTCATCCTGCCGGAATTTCCCGGCCCGGTGAGCTTGGCCGGAACGGCGACCGATACCGGCAATGCCTACCGCATCGACTTGCGCGGAACCGGGCCGGCGCAGATCGATGCGCGGGCGACGGGGACCCTTGCCAAGGCTGGCGGCACTGCGGATCTGCAGGTGTCGGGAACGCTGCAGTCGGCGCTGGCGAATGTCTTTATCGAACCAAGATCCATCTCGGGTCCCGCGCGGTTCGATCTGACCCTGAAGGGGCCTGTGAGCTTGCAGTCGCTGGCGGGCCGAGTGTCCGTGCAAGGTGCCAGCTTCAGCGACGTTCGGGTGGGGCTGGGGGTCGCCGATCTGGGGGCTACGGCGGTGCTTGCGAACGGGCGCGCAACCGTCGAGGCGGGCGGGACGCTGCGCAGTGGGGGGCGGGTCGCGGCGCAGGGGACGATCGCGTTGGCCGCTCCGCATGACGCGGATATCGCGGTCAACCTGACCCGTGCGACGCTTCGCAATCCCGACCTCTTCGAGGCAGAAACGTCGGGAGAGTTGCGTGTGGCGGGGCCCCTGGCGGGCGGTGCGCGGGTTTCGGGTCGCATCGACATTGTCACGGCGGAAATCCGGATCCCGTCGAGCAGTCTCAGCAGCCTTGGCGCGATCCCCGACATCCGGCATATCGACGACCGCACAGAAGTGCGCGAGACGCGGCGGAGGGCGGGGCTTTCGGGGGGATCCGGTGGTGTCGGCGCAAGCCAGTCGACAGGGCCGGTTTATGGCATCGATATCGAACTGGTCGCGCCCGGTCGGCTTTTCCTGCGGGGGCGTGGTCTGGACGCCGAGCTGAGCGGTCGTCTGGCGTTGGGCGGGACGAGCGCCAATGTCATCCCGTCCGGACAGTTTTCGCTGATCCGCGGGCGCCTGGATATTCTGGGCAAGCGCCTGACGCTGTCGGAGGCCAGCCTGCAGGTGCAAGGCGATTTCGATCCATACGTCGCCATCGCCGCCAGCAATGTCAGCGACGGGGTCACCAGTACGGTGCGCATCGAGGGTCCCGCGCTTGACCCGGTCGTCACGTTTACTTCGGACCCGGAGTTGCCGGAGGAAGAAGTGCTGGCGCAGCTTTTGTTCGGGCGCGGCATTGAAAACCTGTCGGTCTTTCAGGCGGCGGAACTGGCCAATGCGGTGGCGACCCTGGCGGGGCGGGGTGGCGAGGGGATCATCGGGCGGTTGCGGCGCAGTTTTGGTCTGGACGACTTCGACGTGACTTCCGATGAAGGCGGCTCGACGGTGGTGAGGGCCGGCAAATACATCAGCGAGAATGTCTATACCGAGGTCGAAATCGGCGAGGACGGCCAATCCGAGATCAATCTGAATCTGGATATCCGGCCGGGCCTGACTGTGACCGGCCGGGTTGGCCAGGATGGCGAGACCGGCCTTGGGATCTTTCTGGAGAAGGACTACTAGGCTGCGATGTCACGCCCGTGCCTTGATCGGCAAAGTCGTGACGTTCCGGCGCGCTTCACGTGGGCCAACTGCGACCTCAAGCACCAATCGCGCCAGATCGACATCCCCCGCATTGATCGCGTCGCGCAGCGCCAGGAGCACACCGGATACCTCGCCCGCGGGAAGCTGAGGTTCGACGGCGCGCAGGATCTTGGGATGCGGCGTTGTCATCATTCCGGGCGTGACAAGTTCGTCTTCGTGCAGCTTTTCACCAGCGCGCAGTCCGGTGACGCAGATGGCGATATCGCCATCGGGACGTTGCGCATCACGCAAGGTCAGCCCGGAGGCGGCGATCATCTGCAAGGCAAGATCGCGGATACGGATCGCCTTGCCCATGTCGAGGACAAAGATACCACCGGGTCCGCTGCCCTGTTCGTTCCCAAGCGCGCCGGCAAGCAAGACCAGCTGCGCCGCCTCCGCCAATGACATGAAGTATCGTGTCACGTCGTCATGGGTCAGGGTGATCGGTCCTCCGGCGGCGATCTGGTCGCGAAACAGCGGGATAACGGAGCCGGACGATCCGACGACATTGCCAAAGCGCACGATTGAAAAGACGGTCTTGCCCGAACGCCGGGCCATATCCTGGATAACCAGCTCCGCCAGTCGCTTTGATGCACCCATGACACTCGTCGGGCGGACCGCCTTGTCGGTGGAGATCAGGATGAACCGTTCGATGCCGGCGGCCAATGCCGCCTCCGCAAGAACCTCGGTGCCGATGACGTTGTTCTCCAGCCCGGCCAGGACGTTCGCCTCCACCAGCGGGACGTGCTTGTAGGCGGCCGCATGGATGACGATGTCGACGTCATGGTTCGCAAGCGCGTCCGAGACGCCGCGCATGTCCCCGACCGATCCGAGGACCGGACAGATGTCGGTGCCGCCGGCCAAATGCTGTGCCGTCAGTTCGCGATGGGCGGTGTAGAGCGCAAGCTCGCATCGTTCGAACAGGACAAGACGACTAGGACGCAGCACAAGAAGCTGGCGACAAAGTTCAGCCCCGACCGACCCCCCTGCCCCGGTGACCATGACAGTCTTGTCCCGATAGGCGCTTGCGTGACGATCAAGGTCCCAGGCGAGTTCGGTCCGTCCGAGCATGTCGTCCGGCCGAAGCGGGGCGAGCTGGTCGCAGATCGCCTCCGTGCCGACAAGCTGCGCGAATGAGGGCAGCGCGTGGACATCAAGCCCCAGCGCATGCAGCTGGCGGGACAGGCGCAGCAGCTTTGCCGCCGGCAGGGAAGGCATGGCCAAAAGCACCCGGTCGACGCGGTGGTGAATTGCCAGCGCGGTGATGGACCCGGGGCTGTGAACGCGCAACCCGGCGACCCAACTGCGCTGCAGTGACGGATCATCATCCAGAAATCCGACGACCAGAATCGTTTCGTGCTGGTGCAGGGCCGCGGCGAGTTGCTGGCCCGTCTTGCCAGCACCGTAGATCATGACCCGGATCGGGACATGCCGGTATTCCAGCACCGCCAGCATGATGTGCAACATCGCAGCACGTGACAGCACCACGCCGCAAAAGGAGACGGGCAAAGACAGAAGGCCCGCCTTGATTGCGGTCGGGTGTCCGGTCAGGGTCAGCCAGGCCATGATTGCAAGTGCTACG
>JANPKV010000280.1:0-1867 GCA_031426185.1 Rhodobacterales bacterium
CCAGTCAGGAGAACTTCCGATGAGCTATATTCAAGGTTTCTTGGTCGCCGTGCCCAAGGCCAACAAGCAAGCCTACCTTGACTCAGCGCAAAGTGCCGCTCCGATCTTTCGAGACTATGGAGCGACCCGTGTGATGGAAACGTGGAGCGAGGACATCGCCGACGGCAAGGTCACGGACTTCAAGCGCGCGGTGCAGGCCAAGAGTGACGAAGCAATCGTCTTCTCCTGGATCGAATGGCCGGACAAAAAGACTTTTGACGCTGCCACCAAAAGGATGGAAACCGACCCCCGCTGGAAGGACATGCCGGAAATGCCGTTTGATGGCAAACGTATGATCTGGGGTGGATTTGCGCCCATTTTCGATACTGACGATCAACCCCAACTTCACTAACGGCGGGCCACCTCAGCCTCTGGCAGGGTCGCGACGAACTTTTTGCGGGCTCGGCAGGGCGCGGTCATCGGTCTTGGCGGTGATCGCGCCGCTCCCTGCGTGTCGAACGGAACAATGTGGAACAGTTTAGCAAGGATAGCCTCATGGACCGGCTTAGCATTTACCTTACCTTAGCAGTGGGAGCCGTGGTGACTGGCACCTTGGTTGTCGTTGTTCTTTCCCTGGGATGGTATTCATGGCCGGCGATTGGCGGTGCCGCGGGGCTAGGTATGGCGCTGACATGGCCTGCAAGCTATGTGATCTCGCGGCGGATCAAGCGCCAAGATCCGAACTGGGACGCTACGAAAGTTGACATGGTTGAGGGAATTATCCCTGACCCTCGTGCTCCGGAAGTTTGAGTCCTCTCTGTGAAGCGGCGCACCGATCAACTCCGTGAGTTTACCCTTATTTGACTGGGCGGCCTATTCCCGGACTCTGTGCCCGATGCGAGCAGGACGTTTTCGCTGCAGCAAGACAAATCAAAGTCTTTCCGAAAGCTCCCTTGCCGCAGACAGGGTGTGCTGGAACCGCGCCCGATGGCTTCGTGCTATGAAATACCGATTGCAGCGCAAAGCCAGCAAACGACTGCGGAGACCACATGACCCTGCTCCAGTTCTACTCCTTTGCGATCATCGTTGGCATGATGGTACTCTTTATTTGGGGTAGGCTGCGCTTTGACGTGGTTGCGATGCTCGCACTGGCGGCCTCGCTTGCCGCAGGGACAGTGGCGCCGGATGACGCGTTTTCGGGCTTCGGCGACGACATCGTCATCATCGTCGCTTCGGCACTGGTTGTCAGTGCGGCGGTCGCGCGGTCGCACTTGATCGAGGTCGTGCTGCGCTGGCTGGCGCGTCGGCTGAGCGGGTTCCGGGTGCAGCTCTTGGTGTTGGTGGGCACGGTCACGTTGCTGTCGGCGCTGATCAAGAACATCGGCGCTCTGGCGATGATGATGCCGGCCGCGTTGAAGATCGCAAAGAAGTCTGGCACCTCACCGTCGCTGTACTTGATGCCAATGGCCTTCGGCTCGCTTCTGGGCGGGTTGATCACGATGGTCGGAACCTCTCCCAACATCATCGTGTCGCGGGTGCGCGAAGGGATGACGGGTGAGCCGTTTCGCATGTTCGATTATGCCCCGGTCGGACTAGGCCTCTCGGCCGTCGGGATGATGTTCCTGATGCTTGCGTCGCGGTACCTGCTGCCGCATGACCGGCGTGCCACAGCGTCGCTTGGCGAGGCCGTCAACATCAGCGACTACAACTCCGAGGCAAGCGTACCGTCGGATGCAGCAATCATCGGAAAGACGATAGGTGAATTCCTTGGCCTTGCCGATGGCGAGGCCACGGTGACCGGCGTCATTCGCGAC
This sequence comes from Rhodobacterales bacterium, assembly GCA_031426185.1. Classification (GTDB taxonomy): domain Bacteria; phylum Pseudomonadota; class Alphaproteobacteria; order Rhodobacterales; family Rhodobacteraceae; genus JAJNPS01. Next base: position 1,794 of record JANPKV010000280.1, read on the forward strand.
GGCACTCGTCGCCCGGTGACGATGCCCGAGCATCTGATCCGCGAGGCGGACATCCTGCAACTGCGGGGCGAGCC
>JANPKV010000281.1:0-7389 GCA_031426185.1 Rhodobacterales bacterium
GATGGTTATGTCGAGGCGGAAATTGCCGAAGGCGTGCGCGTCAAGATCCTGCGATCGACCATCACGCAGGTGATGTCGAAAACCGAACCCGCCGCGTGAGTCCCCGATAATGACGCCGACGCCTCTGTGGAAACGCCTGCTCATCCTTGGCCTTTGCGTTTGGGGCATCGTGCTGGCAGTTCCGAACCTGAACTACACGAATGTCGAGGCGCATAACGATGCGGTGGCGGCAATCGAGGCAGCGCAAGGCGCGGCAACGCCCGAGCAGGAGGCGGACCTTGCCAAGTGGCCGGGCTGGTTGCCGTCCGGGCTGATGAGCCTCGGGCTTGACCTGCGCGGTGGTGCGCATCTTCTGGCCGAAGTTCAGCTGGACGATGTCTACAAGGACCGCATGAACGGCCTGTGGCCAGAGATTCGCGACCGGCTGCGCGACATGCGCGATGAGATTGGTTCCGTGCGCCGCCAGCCCTCGCCGGACGGGGTGTTGCGGATCTCGGTCAGCAATCCCGAAGGCGTGCAGGCGGCGGTGGCGGCCATCAACGAGCTTGCGACGCCTGTCGTCAGCCTGACCGGCGCGGGACAGAACGACATCGCCGTGACGGTCGAAGACGGCGAGATCGTGGTGCAGTTGTCGGACCCCGAGAAAAGCGCCACGGATGACCGCACGATCCAGCAAAGTCTGGAAATCATCCGTCGCCGCGTCGACGAGGTGGGGACCCGCGAACCCACGATCCAGCGCCAGGGCACGGACCGCGTCCTGATCCAGGTGCCGGGAATCGGTTCGGCGTCAGAACTGAAATCACTGATCGGCACCACGGCAAAGCTGACCTTTCACCCGGTCGTGCGCCGCGTCACCGATGCCGGGGCCGATCCGGGTCCCCGCAACCTCTTGCTGCCGTCGATTGACGAGCAGGGCGTCTATTACGTGCTGTCCGAAGACCCCGTCGTGACGGGCGAGGAGCTGGTCGACAGCCAACCTGCCTTTGACCAGAACGGCGAGCCTGCGGTGAATTTCCGGTTCAACCCGACGGGCGCGCGCAAGTTCGGCGATTACACCGCTGCAAATATCGGCAATCCCTTTGCGATCGTGCTGGATGACGAAGTCATCTCCGCCCCTCGAATCAATGACCACATCCCGGGCGGCTCGGGGATCATCACCGGCAACTTCACGGTTGAAGAAGCCACCCAGCTGGCCGTCTTGCTGCGGGCAGGGGCATTGCCTGCCGAGATGACCTTTCTTGAGGAACGCACCATCGGACCGGAACTGGGGGCTGATTCGATCAATGCCGGCCAGTTTGCCGCAATCGTCGGGATGATCTGCGTCATGAGCTACATGATCGCAAGCTACGGTCTGTTCGGGGTGATGAGCTGCGTGGCCCTGGCGGTGAACATCGTCATGCTGATTGCGCTGATGTCGGTGATCGGGGCGACGCTGACACTGCCGGGCATCGCGGGGATCGTGCTGACGATGGGGATGGCGGTGGATGCCAACGTTCTGATCTACGAACGCATCCGCGAGGAATTGCGGGCTGGCCTGTCGCCTGGCCGCGCCATCGAGCAAGGGTTTAGCCGTGCGCTTTCCGCCATCACGGATTCCAACGTCACGGCCATCATTACGGCGCTTATCATGTTCTGGATCGGCTCGGGCCCGGTGCGCGGCTTTGCGGTGACGCTTATCCTCGGCATCATCACGTCGATGTTCACCGCCGTGTACCTGACCCGTCTGATCATCGAGCTGTGGCTGGGCTGGAAACGTCCGAAGAAGATCGTGGTCTAAAGGGAGAGCAAGCACATGGCATGGCGTCTGCGGTTGGTTCCCGAAAAGACCAATATCGACTTTTTCAAACTGCAATACATCACCTTTGGCGCGTCCATCGTGGCAGTCCTTGGCACCTTCGTGCTGCTGGCAACGATGGGGCTTAACTTTGGAATCGACTTCAAGGGTGGCACGACCATCCGGACGGAATCGACATCGCCCGTGGATGTCGGGGCCTACCGCGACGCGATGTCGCCGCTCAATCTGGGCGATGTCAGTATCAGCGAGGTTTTTGATCCCGGCTTTCGCGCCGACCAGCATGTCGCAATGGTGCGCATTTCTGCCCGCGAAGGCGAAGAGGCGGTAACCGCCGAAGTGATCGCCGAGGTCGAAGCCGCGCTGCAGACCGTCGATCCGTCGATCACGTTTCCTGCGGTGGAATCGGTCGGGCCCAAGGTGTCGGGCGAGTTGATCTGGTCGGCGCTGCTGGCCGTGATCGCGGGCGCCACAGGCATTCTGATCTATGTGTGGGTCCGGTTCGAATGGCAATTTGCGGTCGGAACGGTCGCGGCACTGTTGCACGACGTGATCGTGACGGTTGGCGTATTTTCCTTGTTCCAGCTGAAATTCGATCTGACCATCGTGGCGGCGCTGCTGACCATTCTTGGCTATTCGGTCAATGATACCGTCGTGATCTTCGACCGGTTGCGCGAAAATCTTGCCAAGTACAAACAGATGCCCCTGCTGGAAATGATGAACCTGACCGCGAATGAGACGCTCAGCAGGACCATCATGACGGCGTCGACGACCCTGATCGCGCTGACGGTGCTGTTCATTTTCGGCGGCGACGTCATTCGGGGCTTTGTTTTCGCCATGCTGTTCGGCGTGGTGGTCGGCACCTATTCGACGCTTTATGTCGCCAAGAACATCGTGCTTTTCCTTGGTATCAACCGCGACAAGGCCAGCAAGGCGGACAAGAACGAATTCGCCAACATCGACGCGTGATCCATGCGCCTGACCGAAATCAGCTATGGCACCGCCCAGCCGATCGAGGGGTACGGCCCGGGCTTCTTCCGCGTCGGCGGGCATCTGCTGCGCGGGCCTTGCCTGATCACGCCCTGGGATGCCGGCGTCTGGGGCGGGTTTGACGACACGGCAACGCCGCTTGCGCTGCTGGGGCAGATCGACGTGCTGTTTCTGGGCATGGGGGCGGACATCACGCATCCGCCTTTGCCCTTTCGCACCGCACTGGAAGACGCAGGGATCGGGGTGGAGGTCATGTCATCGCCCGCCGCCTGCCGGACCTACAACGTGCTGCTGAGCGAAGGGCGCCGGATCGCGGTCGCGTTGATTCCGGTCTAGGATTCCGGTCTGGCTCTCGGGTGTCCGGCAGCGAGCCGCATCCCCGCTTGGGGCCGTTTACCAAAGATGGTGCACATGCCGTGAAATCCGGCGGAAATAGATGTCGGCTGCGGCCTCCAACACCTTGGGCGACAACGGGGGCAGGGCGTCCGCAGCCACATTGGCCCGCGCCTGTTCAGGCGTCTTGGCGCCGGGGATCACCACGCTGATCGCCTCGTTCATCAAGATCCAGCGCAAGGCGAATGCCGCCATGGTGGCCCCCTGCGGCACCAGCGGGCGCAGTTCCTCCACCGCCTGAAGCGCGACGTCATAGGGCACGCCCGAAAACGTCTCGCCCTTGTCGAAGGCTTCGCCGTTGCGGTTGAAGGCGCGGTGATCGTCGGCGGCAAAGGTGCTGGCGGCGGTCATCTTGCCGGTCAAAAGCCCGGATGCCAGCGGCACGCGGGCAATAACGGCGACATTTCGTGCGGCGGCCTCGGTCAGGAATGTCTCGGCCGGGCGGGGGCGAAAGATGTTGTAGATGATCTGCACCGACACCACGCCGGGCTGCTTCAGCGCAAGATGCGCCTCTTCGATGGTTTCGACCGACACACCGTAATCGGCGATCTTGCCCGTGGCCTTGATCGCATCCAAGGCGTCGAACACGCCTTGATCGGTGTATGCCGCGGTCGGCGGGCAGTGCAACTGAACCAGATCCAGCCGCTCCAGCCGCAGGTTGGTCAGGGACCGGTCGATGAACGCTTCAAGATTGGCGCGGGTATACCCCCCCGCGACATGTGGGTTCAGCCTGCGCCCGGCCTTGGTCGCCACGAACGGGCGTTGCCCGGGACGTTCCGACAGAACCTCGGCGATGATGCGCTCGGACCGCCCGTCGCCATAGACATCCGCCGTGTCGATGAAGGTCATGCCGGCATCAAGGGCCGCGTGCAGCGTCGCCTTGGCGTCGTCATGGGTAACCTCGCCCCAGGTGCCGCCGATGGCCCAGGCGCCAAACCCGATGCGCGTGGTGCTGCGGCCGGTGCGGCCGAAGGGGCGTGATGTCAGCATGGTGATCCTCCTCGAGACAGGCGCCAGCTTAACCAGCCCGCATCACAGGGGCCAGAGGGGATGGCGACGGACAGCCCCTTTCCGCCTTGGCCGAGGTGCGATACGGCTTGGCGTCATGGAACTGGTTGTCAGCGATCTGGACGTGGCGCGGGGTGGGGCGGTGGTCTTGCGCGGCATCGGCTTTCGTCTGGCCGCGGGGCAGGCGCTGATCTTGCGCGGACCGAACGGTGTCGGCAAGACGACGCTGCTGCGCACGCTGGCGGGGTTGCAGCCGGCCGTCGCAGGACGGGTGTCGATGCCGCCCGAAAGTCTTGCCTATGCGGGCCATGCCGATGGGCTGAAGGCGATGCTGACGGTCGCGGAGAACCTGACCTTCTGGGCGGCAATCCATGGCGGCCACGAGATCGGGCCCGCGCTGGAGGCCATGCAGTTGGACCCGTTGCGCGGCCGGTTTGCTGCACATCTGTCGGCGGGGCAAAAGCGGCGGCTCGGGCTGGCGCGTCTGTTGGTGACGGGTCGGCCGATCTGGGCGCTGGATGAGCCGACCGTGTCGCTTGATGCCGCGTCAGTCGGCCTGTTCGCGGCGGCGGTCCGAGGGCATCTTGCCCAAGGCGGTGCTGCGGTCATCGCCAGTCATATCGACCTCGGGCTTGCCGAGGCCGACGTGCTGGACTTGTCGCCCTATCAGGTCCGGGGCGACGCCTCTGCCCGTCGCGATGGTTTTGACGAGGCCTTTGCATGATCGCGCTGTTGATCCGGGACCTGCGGTTGGCGATCCGCGCCGGGGGCGGGTTCGGCCTTGGCCTTGCGTTCTTTCTGCTGGTCGCGGTGCTGGTGCCCTTGGGCGTCGGTCCCGAGGCTGCGACGCTGGCACGGATCGCGCCCGGTATCCTGTGGGTCGGCGCGTTGCTGGCGTGCCTTCTCAGCCTGGACCGGCTGTTTGCGCTTGATTACGAGGACGGCTCGCTGGACCTGCTGGTGACCGCTCCGATCCCGCTGGAAGGGGTCGTGGCCACCAAGGCGATGGCGCATTGGCTGGTGACAGGCCTGCCGCTGACATTGATCGCGCCGCTTTTGGGGCTGTTGCTGAACCTGCCGGGGCAGGGCTATGGCGCTCTGGTGGTGTCGCTGCTGCTTGGCACGCCCGCACTCAGCATCATCGGGGCCTTTGGCGCGGCGCTGGTAGTGGGGGTAAAGCGCGGCGGGCTTTTGATGTCGCTTCTGGTCCTGCCGATGTATGTGCCGACGTTGATCTACGGGGCCGAGGTCGTGCGGCGCGCAGGGCTGGGGATGGACGGATCAACTCCGCTGGCGCTCATGGCGGCCATCACGGCAGGGGCCTGGGCGCTGCTGCCCTTTGCCGCTGCGGCCGCGCTGCGCGCCAACCTGCGGTGACCCCGGGACATGGGGTCCCGGCCCCGTGACATGATAGTGACTTGAGCCATTGATCAAGAGGACGTAAAGCCTGCGACATGTCGATCTGGGAATATGCCAATCCGAAAAGGTTCATGCAGACCACTGCCGGGGTCCTGCCGTGGCTGGCGGTGTTGACGGTGATTTGCCTGGTCGTGGGGCTGATCTGGGGGTTCTTTTTCACTCCCGATGATTTCCGCCAGGGGTCGACGGTCAAGATCATCTACCTGCATGTCCCCGCCGCCATGATGGCGATCAATGCCTGGATCATGATGCTGCTGGCATCGCTGATCTGGCTTGTCCGGCGGCACCATGTTTCTGCCCTTGCGGCGAAAGCTGCGGCCCCGGTGGGGCTTGCATTCACCGTCGTGGCGCTGGTGACCGGCGCGCTTTGGGGGCAGCCGATGTGGGGGACATGGTGGGCCTGGGACCCGCGCCTGACGTCGTTCTTGATCCTGACGCTGTTTTACTTTGGCTATATCGCGCTTTGGGCCGCAATCGAGGATCCCGATACGGCGGCGGACCTGACTGCGGTCTTGTGCATGGTGGGATCGGTCTTTGCGCTGCTGAGCCGCTATGCGGTGAACTTCTGGAACCAGGGGCTGCATCAGGGTGCGACACTGTCGCTGGACAAGGAGGAGAACATCTCCGACGTGTTCTGGATCCCGCTGGTGATCAGCATCGCAGGGTTCATCCTGCTGTTCCTGACGCTGGTCCTGCTGCGGACCCGGACCGAAATCAGATCGCGCCGGCTGAGCGCGCTATTGTCGCGCGAGGCGCGGGCATGATGCCCGATCTTGGCAAATATGCCGGGCCGGTGCTTTGGTCCTATGGTCTGGGGATTGCGATCCTTGCGGCGCTCGTGGCGCTGACCTTGTGGCAGGGGGCACGGGTCCGCCGCGCTTTGGCCGAAGCAGAGGCACGGGTGGGCAAGACCGATGGTTAAATGGCTTTTGTTCCTGCCGCCCCTGATCTTCATGGCGCTGGTGGCGACATTCTGGTTCGGGATGAAGCGCGACAATCCCGGTGTGCTGCCGTCGGTCTTCATCGACAGGGAGGCCCCCGCGGTTCCGACGACCGGTCTTGGTGATATCCCCGTGCTGACGGATGCCGACCTGCGGACAGGCAAGGTCACCGTCGTCAATTTCTGGGCAAGCTGGTGTCCACCCTGCCGTGCCGAACATCCGGTCCTGAAGGCGATGGCTGCCGACGGTGTGCGCGTGGCGGGCATCAACATGATGGACGACACCGAAAAGGCGCTGGCCTATCTTGCCGATGACGGCAATCCGTTCTTTGCCCTTGCCACAGATCCGCAGGGGCGCAACCGCGTCGAATGGGGTGTGACCGCGCCGCCGGAGACATTCATCATCCGGGGCGACGGCACTGTTGCGTTCAAGTTTGTGGGGCCCCTGGTCGGCACCGATTACGAGCGTCGCTTTGTCCCCGCGCTGGCGGCGGCGCTGGCGGCCGAATAGCCCGACCTAGCCGCGTGCGCGACGCCCGCCCCGACGGCCCGACGTCGCCTGGGTCGCCGCCGCCGACGCCTCGGCAAAGCTCATGCCAGCCTCGACCGCCTCAAGCACCTTGGCAAAGCGGATCCATTCGCCGCCATTCGGATCCTGGTTGTTCAGAAAGTTGGCGGCGCGGATCGCTTCCATCTCCACCTGGCGAACCGGGTTCATGATCGCCGACGTCATGCCGGCGCCGATGGCCATCGGCAGAAACGCCGCGTTGATGCCGTGGCGGTGGGGCAGTCCGAACGAGATGTTCGATGCGCCGCAGGTCGTGTTGACGCCCAGTTCCTCGCGCAG
>JANPKV010000282.1:0-9662 GCA_031426185.1 Rhodobacterales bacterium
AAACAGAGTTTTATCGAAGGTCGCATCAAAGAGCTTGAGGGCATTTTGTCGCTGGCCGAGGTCATCGACCCGACCAAGTTCACGGGCTCGGTCAAGTTCGGCGCGACGGTCAAACTGGCCGATGAGGACAGCGGCGACGAAAAGACCTATCAGATCGTGGGTGAAACCGAGGCGGATATCGAAAACGGCCTGTTGAACATCCGCTCGCCGCTGGCGCGCGCGCTGATCGGCAAGGACGAGGGCGACAGCGTGGACGTGCGCACGCCGGGTGGGGTAAAGTCCTACGAAATCCTGTCCATCCGTTACGTTTGAAAGGCCGCATGGCAGAGGTTCCAGAAAAGCCGGTCGATCTGGGTCTATATCCCCGCCCGGAGCCGCAGCAATCGCTGCATCCGACCGATATTGCTGGCGCTGCGCTCAGCGTCATCTGGGTCGTGGCGGTTCTATCCTACATCTTTTCGGCCGCCCCCTCGACAGAAACCCAGACTCTGGGTCTCGTGATGACGCTCTTGGTTGTGTTCCTGCCCATCGTGCTGATCTGGGTGTCGGTCGTCACCCTGCGCACGGTGCGTGCCCTGCGGTCCGAGGCCGCCCGCCTGCAAGCCGCGGTTGACGCCATGCGCAATGCCTATGTGGTGGCCCAGCAGACCCAGGCCTCGGGCGGCTTCAGGCCATCGATGGAACGCAAGATCGACGAGATCGCCGCGGCCGCCAAGCAGACGGAATCAGCGCTGGCCACGTTCAACTCGCGCCGCGATGCGACCCTGACCGTGCCCTCCGCCGACAGAAAGTCTGCCTTGGCCCTGCCGACCGAGACCAGCGACGAGCAGCCTGCTCTGGCGCTGGGCACCCCCGCTGAAGACATGCGCGCGCCCTTGTCGATCGACGACTTCATCCGCGCAATGAACTTTCCCGAAACGCCGGATGACAAGGACGGGTTTCGCGCCCTTCGCCGTGCGCTTGAAGATCGCCATGTCGCCAAGCTGATCCGGGCCGCGCAAGATGTGCTGACCCTGCTGAGCCAAGAGGGCATCTACATGGATGACCTGAAGCCGGACCTCGCCAAGCCCGAGGTGTGGCGCCGATTTGCCGCGGGTGAACGTGGCCGGTCCATCGCGGCGCTGGGCGGCATCAGAGACCGCTCCAGTCTGGCGCTGACATCGGCGCGGATGCGCGAAGACACCGTCTTTCGCGATGCCGGGCACCATTTCCTGCGCACCTTCGACAAGACCTTTGCGCTGTTCGAGCCCAATGCCAGCGACGCCGAACTGGCCGATCTGTCCGACACAAGGACCGCACGCGCCTTCATGCTGTTCGGCCGGGTGACCGGCACCTTCGACTGACGACGGCGCCGCTAACCGATTGGCTTGACCATCGTCGTGGCGGCCGAGAACCCGAAGACATACCGCAACAGGCCAATCGGTTCGGTCTGCACCGCGACAAAGCCGAGGCGTTCATAAAGCGCGCGTGCGCGGGCGTTGGTGTCGACGACATCCAGCCGAACCGAACGATAGCCCAGGATAAAGCCTTCGTCGCAGATCCGCTCGATCAGGGCCGATCCGACACCATGACCGCGCGCAGCCGCCGTCACGCAAATCCCATCGAGCAAGAACCGGTCATTGTCGATCTCGCGGTTCAAAGCCCAAAGCAGAAGGCCACGCCAGAACGCCCCGACGACGCCGTAAACCCTGCGCAGGTCGTGGCGGGTTCCGCCTGCAAAGCTGCCCTCGGTCGTCTTGAACCCGGCAAGCCCGATCAATTGTCCCAGATCATCCAATGCGACGTAGCAATGGTCCGCCCGGATGACGCGTTCAAAAAAGCTGAGCGCGCGCCGTTCGGGTCCCAGAACCCGACCGAGCTTGACGCCAAACGCCTCCCAGTAAAGTCGCGCGGCGTCTGGGCGCAAGCCATCCGGCAACCCGCGCAGGACGATCATCGCAGCACATCCATCAGCGCATCCTGATGCCCCGCGCCAAGGATCCAGCCTTCTTCTCGGGCAATGTCAGGCACTGCCATCATCGGGCCTAGCGCCCCGGTCTGCGCCAATCGCCAAAGCGCACGCGCCAAAAGCGTGACTTGCGCCCGGTCCGGAATGCTGTCGCCGCTGCTTCGCACGGCAGGTCCGAGCAGCGATGGATAAACCTCGGCCAGCACGACGGGCGCGGCGGTCCAGTCCTCGAACGGCCAGACTGCGACATCGGCGCGTTGCGCAAATCGATGGATCATGGGCAAGCCCGTCAAGGCCTGCGATCCGACAGAGCCAGTCGTGTACAGTTTCCACACCGGGCTGGCACCGCGCAGATGCAGTTCGACCTGGCGGCGTTCAGCCAGCCCGATTGCGGCATAATCGACGGTCTTAAGCCGCGACAGCCCGTCGAGTTCCATATGGTCGGGGCGTCCCCAGAACGGCCCTGATCCCCCAAATCCAAGGTTGATGCTGGCGGCGACATCGAAACGGTTGTTGCGGTTCGCGGCGTCGTCCTTGATCCGTGCCGCAAGCCATTCCCAGACCGCTGAAGCTTGGGCTGTTCCGGTCAGGCGGCTTGCAAACCCTTGCGGATATCCAAAGGGAAAATCGAACCCGATCAGCAGACGCCTGCCCGACGCGCGCTCTGTCGCGATCAGGCCCGCCAGCGCAAGCTCCGCCTCGGCGCGGGTGCGATGGTAAGTCGCTACTGCCCCGTCGGCCCCACAGACCCCGATCCAGATCGCATCCCGTGACGGTTGCGCGGGGGAAGGCGTGGCGCTCGCCGACCAGTCCACCACCGCCACGGTGTCAAAGGCCGCGGCCTTTTGTCCCCGTGGGCCATTGCCAAACCCGACCTCGCGCAGGATGAAGTCCGCGACGGCATCGGTATCGTTCAGATCCAGCACCGGCGCCGACAGCCCGTGCAGCGGCGTGTCGGTCGCAACCGCACGCACCGTCGGATCGCCAGGCTGGATCAGGTCATGCCCGGCCTCGGCGCGAAAGACCTCGATCTTGGGATGGGCGTCGCGCTTGTAGCCTTCGACCAGCACCAGATCGACCGGGGCGAGGCGCGTCAGCACCGCGTCCAATGCGGGTTCCGGCCCGCGATGTTCCACCAGGACCGCAAGGCGCTGCGCCGATGCCAGCACCACTTCGCGTGCCCCTGCGGTGCGGTGGCGGTAGCTGTCCTTGCCCGGCTGGTCGAGGTCGACCTCGTGATGGACATGCTTGACCGTCGACACCGAGAATCCGCGCCGGGTGATTTCGGCCACCAACCTTTCGACCAAGCTCGTCTTGCCTGCGTTCTTCCAGCCGATGATTCCATAGACCTTCATTCCGACAGGTCCAGTCGCCGCTGGGCATCGGCCAGGTCGGTCGGCGTGTTGAGGTTGGCAAAGGCATCGGCGTCGGGAAACTGCGCCCTGGCGGCACCATGGCTATCCGCGAAGGCCAGAACACGGGCAGAGGGCGCGTCGCGCAGATAGGTCCGCAAATCCGCGCATAGCGACACGGGCCAAAGCCCAAAGGTCGGATGGTCGCGCCCGCCGGCCTGGGCGATTGCAAAGCCGTCGCCATGCGCCTCGGCAGCAAGACAAAGTTGCGGGACCAGATCGCAGGGCAGGAACGGCGTATCGACGGCGGCGCTGACGACGTGGGTCGCCCCCGCGCGTGCCGCCCAGTCAAGGCTGGCAAGAATTCCCGACAAGGGCCCGCGCGGGATGTCGTCGGCCAGTACCGGCAAGCCGGTCTGCGCAAACCTGTCCGGCGCGCCATTGGCAGATATCATCAGCGCCTCGACCTGCGGTTCCAGCCTTGCAATCACGTGATCGACCAGCCGCTTGTCCCCAAGCATCAGCAGCGCCTTGTCCGCACCGCCCATGCGGAGGCCTGATCCCCCGGCCAGGATAACACCGAAAATGTGCATTGCCCCTGCCTGTCTTGTCCCGTTTGCGCAGGCACCGGTCGCAGCTTCAGGGCGCGGCGTTGCCTGCCTGGACCAGCAAGACACCATGATTGTTGTCGGCGTCGTCATCGGTGATCTTGCGGGTCTGCACGCCAGGCAATCTGCCGAACGCGTCGGAAAGCTGTTTTGGATAATAGGTCTGGGGCAGCCCTTCGAAACCCGGCACACCGCGCAAAATCGATGACGTCGACTGCGTGCACATCGCCTTGGGCACCGCGCCATAAGCCTTGGCGCGCGCCATCGCCAGTTCTGCCGTCGCGGCGGACACGGGCAGTTTCTGTTCGATCACGTAAAACGTCTCGCGCGCGTGATAGTCGATGTAGAACAGGACCATCCGGTCCGACATCCCGAAATGGACGTCGTTGCGTTCCGGCAGGCGTGGGTGTTGCCAGGTTCCGGCAGGGTCGAAAATCAGGCGCTCTGATCCGTTGATCAGCAGCCCGGTATGCGCTCCCGCACCACTGCGCACGTTGATGACCGTGTAGAGCGTGATCGACGGAGGCTCGTCCGATACAAAGCGGGCCGCCCTGACCGTCTCTTCCGGCGCCCAAGTGGATTCAGCTCCGCAGGCCGACAGCGTCAGCGCGACCGCAAGAACGAGAAATTTCCGGATCATAGGCCAGACCTCAAGGTACGGTTCAGGAATTGGTCAGCGCAAGAAAGATCAGAACACCGATCGAGATGACAGCGCCCCAGGTGACCATGCGGATAAATCCGGAAAAGGTCTTTTCCTGGGCGCGGATATCCATCGATCCGGGGGTGTGATCGGTACCTTTGTCATGGTTGGCCATGGCGTCTGTCCTTTGGAAAGCAACTGGATTTTCCGTCCGATATCCGATTCACGCGGCGCTGTCACGCAGCGCTTGGTCGTTGCGACGCAATGACCGCGCGATTGTGGTGCGCAAGGTTCAGACCGACGCGTCGCCCGCGTCACCGCCGCGCCAGCCTTCGGGCAGGCGAAAGCCGATCCGCCTTGCAGGGGCGTCCGGTCCCTTGACCGGGACTGCCCGCAAGATCACCGACAACTGCGACACATGCTGGACCAGTTGGGTCTTGGCCCCGTCGTCGTCCCGACCGTAAAAGGTCAGGATGTCGGGATCCGAAAATCCCAGCCCTTCGATCCGAAGCACACCGGATTCTCCCCCGGCAAAGCCCATCGCGACCTCTTGCGTCGGGTTCAGCTGTGCCTCGAAGTTGCGGATATAGGCCACCAGGCGCTGATACGCCCAGGCCGCCGGCATGTACGGATCCTGCTTGGGCGCGGCGGTCTTTCGCGCGGCGGGTTTCTTCGGTGCGGTTGTCATGGCGGTGATGGTCCTTAGCGGTGCCTGCAGGTCTGCTTGGCCAAAGAACCGCTATTCGGACCATCCGCGCAAGTCCCGTATGGCGACCCAGGCCCATGCGTTCTTGGCAAAGTCCATCTTGTGACCTAAAGCACGGGGCGCAGCCAGCCCGGCCGGTGACGGAAAATGCCCGTGAGATCAACCACCCTGACCCTGTTGCCGGACGCCGACGGGATCGACCGGGCGGCCGGGATCCTGCGCCAGGGCGGCCTTGTCGCATTCCCGACGGAGACCGTTTACGGCCTCGGCGGCGACGCGCGGTCCGATCAGGCCGTCGCGCGCATCTTCGCGGCCAAGGGGCGTCCGCAGTTCAATCCATTGATTGTTCACGTGCCCGATCTGGCGTCCGCCGAGAAGGTGGCGGTGTTCACGGCAACGGCGCGGGACGTCGCGGGTGCATTCTGGCCCGGGCCGCTGACGTTTGTCCTGCCGCTGCGGGTGGACAGCGGCGTGTCGCATCTTGTGACCGCGGACCTGCCGACCGTCGCCATCAGGGTGCCCGCGCATCCTTTGGCGCAGCTGCTTTTGCGGGCCTTTGGCGGGCCGCTGGCCGCGCCATCTGCCAACCCGTCGGGGCGCATTTCGCCCACGCGCGCGGAACATGTGATGGAAGGTCTTTCAGGCCGGATCGACGCGGTCCTTGATGGCGGTCCCTGCGCGGTAGGTGTCGAATCGACCATTCTGGGACTGGACGGCGCACCGGTCCTGCTACGCCCGGGCGGCATCCCGGTCGAGGCGCTGGAAGCGGCGCTGGGACCTGTCCTGCGGCACGAAGGTGACGCGGCAAGCCCCACCGCACCAGGACAGCTGGCCTCACACTATGCGCCGCATGCACCGCTGCGCATGAATGCGACCACGGCCGAGGCGGGCGAAGTTCTCATCGGCTTTGGCGACGTCCCCGGCGACCTGACGCTGTCGTCCCGCAGCGATCTGGTCGAGGCAGCGGCCGCCCTGTTTCAGACGTTGCGTGACGCGGATCGATTGGCAGGCCCGGCGGGGCGCATCGCTGTGGCGCCTGTTCCTGAAACCGGCCTTGGACGGGCGATCAATGATCGCCTGCGCCGCGCCGCCGCTCCCCGCGCCTAGGACCGCGCCGGGATCGCCCGGCCGATCTGGACCGCAGGGCGTGCCAGGAACCTGTCCAGATAGGCCGGCACATGCTTCAGCCTGTCCCAGCCAACCAGATCCGTCGCCTTGTAAAAGTCCCGCAGCGTCCCCAGCCAGGGACCGATCGCGATATCTGCAATCGAGTATTCGCCGACAATCCAGTCCTTGCCCGCCAATGCACCATCCAGAACCTTCAGAAGCCGCTCGGTTTCCGCACGGTAGCGTTCTTTCGGGCGGGGGTCCTCGACGTCCTTGCCGCCGAAGGTATGGAAGAACCCCAGCTGGCCGAACATCGGACCCAGTCCGCCCATCTGGAACATGAGCCACTGCAGCACCTGATAGCGCTGATTGCTCGGCAAAAGCTTGCCGCTTTTCTCCGCAAGGTAGATCAGGATGGCCCCGCTTTCGAACAACGCCAATGGCTTGTTGCCCGGCCCATGTGGATCAATGATGGCCGGGATCTTGTTGTTGGGGTTCAGGCTCAGGAATTCAGGGGTCAACTGATCGTTGGTCGCAAAGTCTACCAGATGCGCCTCGTAAGGCAGGCCCATCTCTTCCAATGCGATGGACACCTTTTGTCCGTTGGGCGTCGGAAGTGAATAAAGCTGGATTGCATCGGGGTTTTGGGCGGCCCATCGCGCGGTAATCGGAAACTCCGCAAGTTTGGTCATAATGCATTCCTTTGGCAGTTACTGTTCCTAAATAGGACAAAATTCCCCGTATGAAAGCGGCCAAAGCTGTGCATAGTCGCCCCGCGCATGTGCGCTCGTGCAAGTACAGACCCGTCAGCAAGGCGGGCTATGACAAGGGAATCGTGGAATGATTAAGGAATTCAAGGACTTCATCGCCAAGGGCAACGTTATGGACCTGGCGGTCGGTATCATCATTGGTGCAGCGTTTACTGCCATCGTAAGCAGCCTGGTGGGCGATCTGATCAATCCGATCATCGGTTTGATCCTCGGGGGCGTCAACTTTTCTGACATGTTCCTTGACCTCTCCGGAACAAACCCGGCCTCGTTCGCAGCGGCCAAAGAGTCTGGCGCAGCGGTCTTTGCCTATGGGGCGTTCATCACCGCCGTGATCAACTTTTTGATCATCGCCTTTGTGGTGTTCATGCTGGTCAAGGCAGTCAACAAGTTGAAAGGCCCGGCACCTGTGGCTGCGCCTGCCGGCCCGACCGCCGAAGAACTTCTGACCCAGATCCGCGACTCTTTGCGGAAGTAATCTCGGGGCTTCTTGCAATGATCAGGCCCGCCAAACAGCGGGCCTGATCATTTTCTTGCGGGCGTTACTTGATCAAAGATCAAGGGCCGCCGTCGCGCTGATCGTCGGCAGACCCAGCGCCGCGCCGACGGCCGCATAGGTCAACTTGCCCGCATGCGTGTTCAATCCCGCGAGCAGATGCCTGTCATCGGCGCAGGCCTGTTTCCAGCCCTTGCCCGCCAGCGCCAGCATGAACGGCATCGTCGCGTTGCCAAGCGCCAACGTCGACGTGCGCGCGACAGCCCCGGGCATGTTGGCGACGCAGTAATGCATGATGCCGTCCACCTCGTAGATCGGGTCTTGGTGGGTGGTCGCACGGCTGGTCTCGAAACATCCGCCCTGATCGATGGCCACGTCTACCAAGGCCGCCCCGGGCTTCAATTCTTTCAGCTGCGCGCGGCTGATCAGTTTGGGCGCTGCTGCCCCGGGGATCAGCACGGCCCCGATGATCAAGTCTGCCTGCCGCGCCAGTTCCATCGTGGTGGCGGCATCAGCATAGGCATTCTTGAACTGACCGCCAAAGACATCGTCCAGATAGCGCAGGCGGTTGATCGACCGATCCAGCACGGTCACATCCGCGCCCATCCCGGCGGAGATCTTGGCCGCATGGGTCCCGACGACGCCGCCGCCGATGACAAGCACCTTTGCCGGCAGCACGCCGGGCACGCCGCCCATCAAGACGCCGCGCCCACCATTGGCCTTTTGCAGGGTCCATGCGCCGACCTGTGGGGCAAGGCGTCCAGCAACTTCGGACATCGGCGCCAGCAGCGGCAGCCCGCCCCGGTCATCAGTGACCGTCTCATACGCGATGGCGGTGACGCCGGACGCCAGAAGGTCGTGGGTCTGTGCGGCGTCGGGGGCCAGATGCAGATAGGTGAACAGCACCTGGCCCGCCCGCAGCCGTTTGCGTTCGACGGCCTGGGGTTCCTTGACCTTGACGATCATGTCGGCGCGGGCAAACACCTCTTCGGCAGTCGGCAGGATCGTCGCCCCCGCGGCAATATAGTCCGCATCTGTAAAGCCCGACCCGATCCCGGCTGTCGTCTCGATCAGCACCTCGTGGCCAGCATTGGTTGCCTCTCGCGCGGCACCGGGCGTCATGCCGACGCGGAACTCTTGCGGCTTGATCTCTTTGGGGCAACCGATCTTCATGGCCATTCTCCTTGGCTGGATTTTCTCAAGGATGCCGCAAGTCGCGCGGTGAAGGTTTGAAACTTCAATGGCGTTTTGACCGATGTGTGATATTTTATGTGAAGTTTTGGCCGTTATATCGAAGAATCCACCGTGCTACCTGAGTTCGACGCAACAGATCGACGCATCCTGACTGTTCTGCAGAAGGAAGGACGCATCACCAATGCGGACCTCGCCGAACGCGTGAACCTGTCCCCGTCAGCCTGCCATCGACGCGTGGAACGATTGCAGGATGATGGCATCATTGCGGGCTACGTCGCCTTGCTGGACGCGCGAAAGATGGGCCGGCCAACCACCGTCTTTGTCGAAATCACGCTGCAGGGCCAGGCTGACGACCTGCTGGATGCGTTCGAGCGCGAGGTTGCCCGCGTCCCGGACATTCTGGAATGCCACCTCATGGCCGGAACTGCCGACTACCTTCTGAAGATCATGGCCGAGGACACCGAAGACTTTGCCCGCATCCACCGCCAGTTCCTGAGCCGCCTGCCCGGCGTGCGACAGATGCAGTCGAGCTTTGCGCTGCGCACGGTGGTCAAGACCACGGCGCTTGCTGTCTGACTGGCGAAAGGCCCAAATGAAAAACCCCCGGACCTTGCGGGCGGGGGTTGATCGGGTGACCGGTTGCCCGGCCCAGGGTTCGCTAGACGTCGGCTATAGACCGCCTTCGCGCTGAAGCTTTTTCCGGGCGAGCTTGCGCGCACGGCGCACGGCTTCGGCGGATTCGCGAGCTTTCTTCACGGACGGTTTCTCGAAATGTTGCTTGAGCTTCATTTCGCGGAACACGCCTTCGCGCTGAAGCTTTTTCTTGAGGGCCCGAAGGGCTTGC
>JANPKV010000283.1:0-5568 GCA_031426185.1 Rhodobacterales bacterium
ATCATCGGGTCGGGGATCAACGGGCTGGTTGCGGCCAGCCTGTTGGCCTTGAAGGGTGACCGCGTGACGGTGCTGGAACGGGAATCGGTGATCGGCGGCTGCCTGCGGACCGAAGAACTGCATCCCGGGTTCCAGCATGACATGATGGCGGCCACATGGGTCCTGTTCATGACCAGCCCTGCCGGGGCGGCGCTGTCTCCGCATCTGGCGCGGCACGGGTTCGACTATTGCCACAGCCCGCATCCGACCGCCGTCCTGCGTCCCAATGGCGAAGCGGTCGTCCTCACGACGGACAAGGTCACGAACATCGCCACCTTCAACGCCCTTGCCCCGGGCGATGGCGACCGCTTTGCCGCCGATACCGGCGGCATCGCTGCGGATGCGCCGTTCCTGTTTGCCCTGCTGGGGGGGTCGCTGTGGTCCTGGCCGACCGCGAAACTGATGTTCAGCCAGATGCGCAAGCGGGGGCTGCGCGGCCTGATGACCTGGTTCGGTCGCGCTTTGGACCCCGCCCGCGGCTGGCTGGAGACGACCTATCGCAGCGAAGGCATACAGGCCTTGCTGGCGCCGTGGGTCCTGCATACCGGCCTGACGCCCGAAAGCGCCTATTCCGGCCAGATGGGCCGTGTCATCGCCTTCGCGCTGGAGGCTGCCGGGGCCCCGATTGCCAAGGGCGGATCGGGCGCGGCGGCGCAGGCCTTTCGGTCGCTGATCGCAGAAAAGGGCGGCACGATCCGCACCGACGCCGATGTTGTGCGAATAAACGTTCACAACGGCCGGACCACCGGCGTGACCCTCGCAGACGGAGAGGTGATTGCCGCCGACTCAGTCCTTGCGTCGGTGACACCCGGACAACTGCAGGAACGCCTGCTTGGACATGTGACGGCACAGAATGCCGCGCTTGCCGCCGACGCGGCAGCTGCCAGCAGGTTCCGCCACGGGCGTGGCAATTTCCAACTGCATTATGCGCTGGATGCGGTGCCCGACTGGCTGGCGCCCGGCCTTGACGAGGTCGCCCTGATCCATCTGGCCGACGGCATCGATTCCGTATCGAAATCCGCCAACGAGGCCGAACGCGGCATGCTGCCCGAGATGCCCACGATCTGTGTCGGCCAGCCCAGCCGCCTCGACCCCAGCCGCTGCCCGCATGGCAAGGCGGTTCTTTGGCTGCAAATCCCCGATGCCCCCCGCATCATCAAGGGCGACGCCGCCGGCGAGATCGAAGGCCGCGACTGGGACACCGTGCGCGAGGCATTTGCCGACCGGATCGAAAGAATCCTGGCACGCCATATCAAGGGCTTTGACAAGCTGGTCCTGGCACGCCGCGCCTATTCACCCAAGGATCTGGAGCGGATGAACATCAACCTCGTGGGCGGCGACCCCTATGGCGGTGCCTGTGCGATCGACCAGTTCTTCATCTGGCGCCCCTATGCCCACACCACCAATGGCACAACCGCCATCAAGGGACTGATCCATATCGGCGCCTCGACGCATCCCGGCCCCGGCCTCGGCGGCGGGTCCGGCTACAACGCGGCCAAAAGGCTTGGGGCATGAACGACGAAACCCCCATCGCAGCGCAGCGTCTGGGCGAGATCGGCCTGTCGAATTATGTGCCCTACCTGATGAACCGCATCATGGGGCGGTACAATGCGTCCCTGCGCGACGAGATGGCAGGCCTTGGCCTGACCACCCCGAAAATGCGCGCGCTTGCCGTGTTGTCAGTGGTCGAGGCCCCCCTGATCCGCGAACTTGCAGTCTATGCGGTGACCGATCCGTCGACGCTCAGCCGGGCGCTGGACCAGTTGCAGGCCGATGGGCTGATCCGGCGCGTCGCGGATGCCACCGACAGCCGCGCCACACGGGTCCATGTCACCGATGCGGGGCGGGCGCTGTTCGACACCCTCTGGCCGCAGATGGCAACAGCCAATTCCCGCATGTTCCGGGGGATCCCCGAAGACGAGCGCCGCGCCTTTGTCGGCACCTTGCAGAAGATGCTGACCAATATCCGCAAACACGAGATCTAGGGGGCTAGGATGGCCGAACGCAGCTTTGCAGCCGAGGTCGAGGACCTGCGCAAGGGGGACGGCGACACCTTTACCGGTGAGGGCATCCTCGCCATTACCAAGGCGCTGTTGGAAAACGGCGTCGGCTATGTCGGCGGCTATCAGGGTGCCCCGATCAGCCATCTGATGGATGTGCTGGCCGATGCGCAGGGCCTGCTGGGCGAACTGGGCGTGCGGTTCGAGGCGAATGCCAACGAGGCGGCGGCGGCGGCAATGCTGGCGGCGTCTGTGCATTATCCGATCCGCGGCGCGGTGACGTTCAAGGGGCCAGTGGGGGTGAACGTGGCCTCCGACGCGCTTGCAAACCTTGCGTCATCGGGCGTGACGGGGGGCGCGCTGGTGATCCTTGGCGAGGATTACGGCGAGGGCTCCAGCATCATGCAGGAACGCAGCCACGCCTTCGCCATGAAGTCGCAGTTCTGGATGCTGGACCCGCGCCCCAATCTTCCCAGCATCGTCAAGGCGGTGGGCGACGGCTTTGCGCTGTCCGAGGCGTCGAACACCCCAGTCATGTTGATGATGCGGATCCGGTCCTGTCATGTGACGGGGACGTTTCAGACAAGGGACAACCAGCCTCCGCCCCTGTCGGTCCGCGATGCGCTGTCCAACCCGCGATCCGATTTCAACCGCGTCGTGCTGCCCCCGATGTCCTATGTGCATGAACAGGACAAGGTCAAGAACCGCTGGCCGGCCGCCGAGGCGTTCATCAAGACACACCGGCTGAACGAGGTCTTTGGCGGTGACGGAACCATCGGCATCGTCTGCCAGGGTGGCATGTACAACGGCGTCATCCGCGCGCTGCAGCGGCTGGGGCTGGCGGATATCTATGGCGGGACGCGGGTGCCGATCTATTGCCTGAATGTCACCTACCCGTTGATCTCGGACGAGTTTCTCGCCTTTGCCGAAGGCAAGCATTCGGTCCTGGTGGTGGAGGAAGGCCAGCCGGAATTCATCGAAACCCAGCTGGGATCGTTTCTTTATCGCGCCCGATCGCATGTGCGGCTTTACGGCAAGGGCGCCTTTCCCATGGCGGGGGAATATACCGGTCAGGTCATGCTGGACGCGGTGACCACGTTTCTCAAGGCGGCCGCCCCGGACCTGTTGCCCGCCACAGTGCGCGCGCCGAACATGGACCGGCCCGCCATTCCGGACCTGACAAAGACGGTCCCGATCCGCCCGCCGGGCTTCTGTACCGGCTGCCCCGAACGGCCCATCTTTGCCGCGATGAAGCTGGTGGAAAAGGAACTTGGCAAACACCAGATCGCCGCCGATATCGGCTGTCATCTGTTCGGGTCGCTACCGCCGTTCGAGATCGGGGGTGCCACCATGGGTTATGGCCTGGGACCTGCCGCCAACGGAGCGTTCGACGGGGGCGGAGAGAAACGGCCGATTGCCATCATCGGCGATGGCGGGTTTTGGCATAACGGGCTGAACTCCTCGATCACCAACATGGTGTTCAACAAGTCCGATGGCGTGGTGATGGTGGTCGACAACTACTATTCCGCCGCCACCGGCGGGCAGGACGTGATGTCCAGCCGTGCCGACAACGCTACCAAGGCGACGCAAAACTCGATTGCCAAGGCGATGAAAGGGGTGGGCGTGACCTGGGTCCGCCAGATCGACCACACATATGATGTGAACAAGATGCGCGACACCCTGCGCGAGGCTTTGACGACCGACGCGCCGGGGCCAAAGGTCATCGTCGCGTCATCCGAATGCATGTTGAACAAGCAGCGCCGTGAAAAGCCGCTGAAGGTCGCCGCCATCAAGGAGGGCCGCCGCGTCGAAACACCCCGTTTTGGCGTCGACGAAGACATCTGCACCGGCGATCACGCCTGCATCCGGCTGTCGGGATGCCCGTCGCTGTCGTTGAAAAAGCTCGACGATCCGTTGCGCGATGACCCCGTCGCCTCCATCGACCGGTCCTGCGTCGGGTGCGGCAACTGTGGCGAGGTGGCGGATGCCGCCGTCCTTTGCCCCAGTTTTTACCGCGCCGACGTGGTCCACAACCCCACCGGCTTCGAACGCTGGCGCGCCAGCCTTCGCAACCGCGTCATCGGCTGGCTCCAACAGCGCCGCAGTGCCAAACGGCTGGAATGGGTGCCATGACCGCATATCAGCCCCTCGTGCCGGTGCCGAGCGATCCGCGCATGGACGGCATCATCAAGCTGGCCGTTCTGGCGGTCGGCGGTCAGGGCGGCGGCGTGCTGACCGGCTGGATAGAGGCACTCGCCCGTGCCAATGGTTATGCTTGTCAGGCCACCTCGGTGGCGGGCGTCGCGCAGCGCACCGGGGCGACCGTCTACTATGTCGAGATGTGCCCCGCGACTGACCGCCAGCCCGTCTTCAACCTGATGCCGGCAGGCGGCGACGTGGACATCATGATCACGGCCGAAATGATGGAAGCCGGTCGTGCCATCATCCGCGGCTTTGTCACGCCCGATCGCACCACGCTGATCACATCGACCCACCGCGCGCTGGCCGTCAGCGAAAAGATGGTGCCGGGCGACGGCATCGCCTCCAGCGACGAGGTCATCGCCGCGGCCGAGGTCGCCGCCCGCCGTTTCATCGCCGCCGATTTCGACGCGGTGGCACTGGCCAACGGGTCTGTCATCTCGGCCACCCTGTTCGGGGCGCTTGCGGCCTCCGATACGCTGCCCTTCCCGCGCGCCGCCTTCGAAGCCGCGATCCGCGCGGGTGGCAAGGGAGTGGAGGCCTCGGTGCGCGCCTTTGCCGCCGGCTACGATGCGGCACTCGCCGGCATCACCCCCACGCCCGCCCCTCTCGCCAAGACCGCCCCCACCTTGCGCGGCCCCGACAGGCTGCGTGCGGCCTGGGACAGCCTGACCCACAGGATCGATGCCCTGCCCGTGCCTGCCCAAGACATCGCCCGCGCCGGTCTGCAAAAGGTGGTGGCGTTTCAGGACGTTGCCTATGGCACCACATATATCGACCGGCTCACCACCTTGGCAGCTCAGGATCGCGCACCCCATGACCTGACGCGCGAAGCGGCCAAATATGTGGCCAACGCCATGGCCTATGACGATGTGATCCGGGTCGCGGATCTGAAAACACGCGGCGACCGCTTCACCCGAATCCGGGGCGAAATGGGGGTAAAGGACGCCCATGTCCTGCAGCTCACCGAGTTCTTTCACCCCCGCGCCGAGGAAATCGCGGGCCTTTTGCCCAACGCCTGGGGGGCCCGCATCCAGCGCAATCCGACATCCATGGCCCGCCTTGACCGCTGGTTCAACAAGGGTCGCCGCCTGCGCACAGACAGCCTGCCCGCCTACCTGATCCTTTACCTCGTCGGCGGTCTGCGCTGGTATCGCCCCCGTACCCGCCGTCACGCCGAAGAGGTCGCCCATCTTGACGCGTGGCTCGCCACCGCGACGTCCTACCTGCCGCAGAACTACGACCTCGCGGTGGAGGTGATCCGCTGCCGCCGCCTGATCAAGGGCTATTCCGACACCCATGCGCGGGGTCTGTCGAAATATGACCGCGT
>JANPKV010000284.1:0-2684 GCA_031426185.1 Rhodobacterales bacterium
AGATCATGAAACCGTTCAGCCAGTTGACGATCACAGTGCGTCAAGTCGGGGAGTCTGCATAATGGGTCAGAAGGTCAATCCGATCGGGATGCGCCTGCAGGTCAACCGCACCTGGGACAGCCGCTGGTTCGCCGACAGCAAGGACTACGGCAACCTGCTGCTGGAAGACCTGCGCATGCGCGCCTTCATCCACGAAGAGTGCAAGCAGGCCGGCATCAGCCGCGTCATCATCGAACGCCCGCACAAGAAATGCCGCGTGACGATCCACACCGCCCGTCCTGGTGTGATCATCGGCAAGAAGGGTGCGGATATCGAGACTCTGCGCAAAAAGCTGACGGTTTTCACGGCGTCCGAACTGCACCTGAACATCGTCGAGGTCCGCAAGCCGGAACTGGACGCGCAACTGGTGGCGGAATCCATTGCCCAGCAGATGGAGCGCCGGGTGTCTTTCCGTCGCGCCATGAAGCGGGGCGTGCAGAACGCGATGCGCATGGGGGCCCTTGGCATCCGTGTGAACGTGGGCGGCCGTCTCGGTGGTGCGGAAATCGCGCGGACCGAATGGTACCGCGAGGGCCGCGTGCCGCTGCACACTTTGCGCGCCGACATCGACTATGCCCTGTCCGAGGCGACGACCCCTTACGGGATCATCGGCGTCAAGGTCTGGATCTTCAAAGGTGAAATCCTGCAACACGATCCGCAGGCGCATGACCGCCGTCTGGCCGAAGCCGCCGATGCCCCCGGGCCGCGCGCGCCACGCCGCGACCGCGAACGCGCGTAAGGGAGTAGAAGAAAATGCTGCAACCGAAACGGACCAAGTTCCGCAAGATGCACAAGGGCCGCATCCATGGCGAAGCCAAGGGCGGCTTTGAGCTGAACTTTGGCGGCTTTGGCCTGAAGGCGACCGAACCGGAGCGTGTGACCGCGCGCCAGATCGAAGCGGCCCGCCGCGCGATCACCCGCCACATGAAGCGCCAGGGCCGTGTCTGGATCCGGATCTTCCCGGACGTCCCGGTCTCGGCCAAGCCCGTCGAAGTGCGTATGGGCAAGGGCAAGGGCTCCACTGACTATTGGGCCGCCAAGGTCAAGCCTGGCCGCATCATGTTCGAGATCGACGGCGTTTCCGAGATCATCGCGCGCGAGGCCCTGCGCCTTGGGGCGATGAAGCTGCCGGTGACGACCCGCGTCGTGATCCGCGAAGATTGGTAAGGGCGGTCGAGCGCTGCTCGACCTGCGACAGGGCCCCTGCCGGAAACGGCGGGGGCTTTTTCTATAAGGAACGTGAAGATGGCCGACATCACCTCCCTGTTTGTCACACGACTTTACCGTGCCAAGCTGAATGACCTGGCCAAGAACAAGGTCGATTACGTCGAACTTCATGCGACCTGCGACGCGGTGGCGGAAGATGACGAGGCGGGGCAGGCGTGGTGCGAGGCAAACGGGTATCCCGGCTACACCTCCTATGCCTCGCTGGACGATCTGCCCTGGCGGATGCCGATCTTTCGGGAT
Organism: Rhodobacterales bacterium; assembly: GCA_031426185.1. Lineage (GTDB taxonomy): Bacteria > Pseudomonadota > Alphaproteobacteria > Rhodobacterales > Rhodobacteraceae > JAJNPS01. Next base: position 1,507 of record JANPKV010000284.1, read on the forward strand.
CTGGAAAAGGCGCTGAACGCCCATGTCGCGGCCTTCTGCACCGACCTTGGGTTTGATCTTCAGGGCAAGAAGCTGAAGTGCAACTCCCTCTGGATTAACATCCTGCCCGAAGGCGGCACCCATGCCAGCCACATCCACCCGCATTCGGTGATCTCGGGCACGACCTATGTCGCGATGCCGGAGGGGACCAGCGCGCTGAAACTGGAGGACCCCCGCCTGCCGATGATGATGCTGGCCCCCGTCCCCCTGAAAACCGCGCCACAGGAGTTGCAGCGGTTCGTCTATGTGAAGCCGTCGGTGGGCGAGGTTCTCCTCTGGGAAAGCTGGCTGCGCCACGAGGTTCCGATGAACATGTCCGAAGAAGAGCGGATCTCGGTCAGCTTCAACTATGGGTGGGCATAAGGCTCACCCGTCCCGGCCTTGAGCCGGGATCTCTGGCTGAGATTGAGACCCCGGCTCAGGGCCGGGGCGGGCAGGCTTGGCCATCACTCAAGCAAGCTGTGTTGTCGCGTGGTTGATCTTCATTCCAAGCGCAATTTACCATGCAGTCCGTCGGGTGGCTGCGTTTGGCGGAAGTCTCGAAAGGCCTGCCAATGCTATGGGCAGGGGATTCGTCGTGTCCTCGGGCACCTTTCCTTAGCGGATTGCCGTGGGCGTGGCATTCGGCATCGCCTCCGAGATCATCCAAATCCTTTGTGACCGCACCTGACGGAGACTTTAACTCCCCCCAACTTCCCCCTTGCCCCAGAGCACCTTCCCCCCTATACGACGCCATCGCGCGGTTCCGGGCTTGCCCAGAATCGCCTGACCATCATTGATCCGCCAGGCTCAAGGTAACCCTGACCATCTTCCGGGGGCCTTCTGGCGATTGTAAAAAGGAAACCGGCATGAAAGCCGACGAACTTCGGACCAAGACGCCGGACCAGCTGCGCGACAGCCTGATCCAGCTGAAAAAGGAAGCGTTCAACCTGCGCTTCCAGGCGGCCACCAACCAACTGGAAAACACCGCCCGCATGCGCGCCGTCAAGCGTGACGTTGCCCGCATCAAGACCGTGCTGAACCAGAAAGCCGCTGACGCGGCGGCAAACTGAGGATCTGACCCATGCCCAAGAGAATCCTGCAAGGCGTCGTGACCTCGGACAAGAACGAACAGACGATCACCGTCCTGGTCGAGCGCC
>JANPKV010000285.1:0-8709 GCA_031426185.1 Rhodobacterales bacterium
ACAACCCTGACAAGACAGTGAAGCTGACACCTGGATCATCGGATGATCGCTCACCCTAACCAGGTCGATATGCTAGCGTTAGACGCCGTTCGCGCCCAAACCGCCCGCATATCCCTTCATCAATCTACATCTTCAAAGAGCGATCGTCAGACAAAATTTCGCAAGGCGCCGGTTTCCCAGCGTGTTCTTGCCAGCCTTGTCTTCAGATTTTTCCGGCTGCTTCCAACCGTTCCGTCACATCTCTGCTTCGGTGAAGGGCTATTTACGGAGCCGTGCCGCAACCCGCAAGAGGGAAAACGACGTTTGTCGCAATTTTTTCATCATTTGGAAAAAACATACAAAATCTTGGGGTTGGCATGCCGAAAACTACCAAAGACGCCTGTCGGGCCATATATTGTTGCGTGACGAGCCAGACCCCGCCGGTCAGCTGCTGGCTGCGGCGCGGCGTTTGGGGGCAACAAGACGGAATGCCAGCAGGCCCAACACCAACGCGGCATAGATCAGCGGCTCCAGCGTCACCACCTTGACCAGAAGCAGGTAGTGCACGATCCCGGCGATCGCGATGCCGTAGGTCAGCAGGTGCAGCCGTCGCCAGGCTTTCGGACCAAGCCGCCGCACCGCCAGATTGTTCGACGTCAACGCCAGCGGCACCATTGCGACAAAGGCCGCAAAGCCGATCAGGATGTAGGGGCGCTTCCACAACTCGGCGAGAATCTGGTCAAGCCGCAGATCCATGTCGAGTACGACCCAGGTCGCGAAGTGCAGAAGAATGTAGAAGAACGACAATAGCCCCAGGGGCCGCCGCAGCTTGATCAGGTTCAGACCGATGCGGCGCGCGGGGCTGACGGCCAGCGTCGCCACCAGAAGCTGCAAACCCCACAACCCGGCTTGCCGTTCAATGGATTTCACCGGATCGGGGCCAAGGCCGCCGGTTGCGGTCATCCAGACCAGCCAGGCAAAGGGCAGGGCACCAAGCACATACAAGACGCCGTTGGGAACGCGGCGCGCCAGGGAATTGACGGCCTCGATCATCAGAAGTCCCGTGCCAGATCCTGACCGGCATAAAGAGACGCCACCTGTTCGCCGTATCCGTTGAACATCAACGTGTCCTGACGACCGGCAAAGAGGCCCGCGCCGATGCGACGTTCAGAAGCCTGGCTCCACCGCGGGTGGTCCACCTCTGGGTTCACATTGGCATAGAAACCGTATTCCTGGGGTTGCAGCATGTTCCAGGTCGTCTTTGGCATGTCAGCGACCAAGGAAATCCGGACGATCCCCTTGATCGACTTGAAGCCATATTTCCATGGCGTCACCAGCCGGATCGGCGCGCCGTTCTGGTTCGGAAGCGGCTCGCCGTAGAGACCCGTGGCAAGGATCGTCAGCGGGTTCATCGCCTCGTCGAGGCGCAGACCCTCGCGGTAGGGCCAGTCTATAAAGGCGCTGTTCTGTCCGGGCATTTCTTCTGGGCGCACCAGCGTCTCGAAGGCCACGAATTTGGCACCCGGCTGGACGCCGACGCGGTTCAGAAGGCCCGCAAGTTCAAAACCGATCCAGGGGACGATCATCGACCACGCCTCGACGCAGCGAAAGCGGTAGATGCGCTCTTCCAGCGGCTGGCCTGCGACAACATCGGCCAGATCATAGGTTCCGGGCTTGTCGACCAGACCGTCGATGACGATGGACCACGGATCAGTCGTCAGCGCGCCCGCGTAATCGGCGGGATCGCTTTTGCCGGTGCCGAACTCGTAGTAGTTGTTGTAGGTGGTGATGTCCTCAAGACTGTTTGGCGCATCGGTGGTCGAATAGGCACTGGGAGCGGCTACAATCTTGGCAATCGCGGGCGTCGCAAGCAGTGTGGCGGCCGCAGCCATCAGTTGCCGGCGGTTCAGCCAGGCCGATTTAGGCGTCACATCCGACCAGCCGAAGTCATTCTTGTAGCGCATCGCAAGCTCCATCCTCGTTGGTGCAAAGATGGCCTATCGGCGGAAATTTGCAAAACAAACCGGGTCACGACTGCGGCAGGCCGTTGAAACAATGGCAATTGCGGTCACGGGGGATCACCTGTCATCACACGCGCTTGATGCGTTGCAAAGAAGCGTGGCTGCTAGCGCAACGATGCGGTGCGGCAAGGCCAACTCACGGATTTGTTTGGGTGATCCGATCGGTGACGAGACCTATATAACGTTTGCCAATGACGGCAGAGATCACACGGGAGTGACACCAATGATCCGCAGAACCTTTATCGCCCTGACCGCCGCCGCCACGTTCGCGATGCCGGCATTTTCCGAAAGCCATTCGAAGGACATCGTCGACACCGCCGTTGCCGCCGGCAACTTCACCACGCTTGCTGCAGCCCTGACCGCAGCCGGCCTTGTCGAGACGCTCAAGGGCGAGGGCCCGTTCACCGTGTTCGCACCGACCGACGCTGCGTTTGCAGCGCTGCCGGCAGGAACCGTTGAGGATCTGCTGAAGCCCGAGAACAAGGACAAGCTGACCGCAATCCTGACCTATCACGTGGTGCCCGGCAAAGTCATGTCGACCGACCTGACCGAAGGCATGATGGCCAAGACCGTACAGGGCGGCGAAGCAACCATCACGCTGGAAGGCGGCGCAAAAGTTGACGGCGCGGTCATTTCGACCGCTGACATCGAAGCGTCGAACGGCGTCATCCACGTCATCGACTCGGTGATCATGCCGAAGATGTAAGATCGTCTTCCGACGGTTTGACGAACAGGGCCCGCCTCGTCGAGAGGCGGGCTTTTGTTTGTCGGACATTGACCGGTCATGCGCCGCTTTTGGGCGCAGCGACAGCCCCGGAACTATTCTTTCGACATCGCGTTGTTCGGGGTCGCCGCATTTGGCCGGTGACCTAAATTTTCGGAGATCTGCTATGGGTATAATCTGGACCATCGTCATCGGTTTTGTCGCCGGCATCATCGCCAAGTTCATCATGCCGGGGGACAATGAACCTTCCGGCTTTATCATGACCACGATCCTCGGCATTGTCGGTGCCATTGTCGCCAACTACCTTGGCCAGGCGCTCGGCTGGTATGGTCCGATGGATAGCGCTGGCCTGATCGGTGCGGTCGTCGGTGCCATCATTGTCCTGGCGATCTACGGATTTGTGCGCCGCCGGGCCTGAAAACCGGCGCTGCCGCTTCGTCAAGGCAGATCCAAACAGCAAAAGGAAAACATCATGAGCAGAGGCAGCCCCTCTTTGATTGCGCTACTCGGCCTTCTGGCCGTGGGCGGATACCAAAACCGTGACAAGCTGGCGGACCTCATGCGGGGCCGCGCGGGCGGTCAGGGACTGACGGGCACAGGTGGGTCCGCGGGATCCGGTGGCTTGATGGATCAGTTGGGCCAGATGGTCGGAGGTGGTCGGGATCACAGCACGGGCGGCATGCAGTCGGGTGGCATCCTCGGCGGTCTGTCCGAGATGGTGGAGCGCTTCACCGGGTCCCATCAGCGAGACAAGGCGCAAAGCTGGGTCAGTACCGGACCGAACACGCCGATCAGCCCCACGGAACTGCAAGACGTGCTTGACGAGGACACCCTGACCGAACTGACGCAGAAAACCGGACTGAGCCGCAGCGAACTTCTGACGCGGCTTGCCGATGTCCTTCCAGAGGCCGTCAATCAGGCCACGCCGGACGGCCGCCTGCCCAGCGACGACGGTGCGCGCGGGACTTATTGACCGGATGATCTTGTTGGCGACGACGTGAACCGGGGCATATCAGCCCCGGTTCTTTTCATTTCGTCAATGAACGACCGCCGCCTCGGGACGCTGGCGCCGTGACGCGCTGACCCGGTCGCCGATGATCAGCCCCTCTGCGCCGCTGCTGATGGAGACAGTCGTCCCGTCCATCAGATCGCCCGACAGGATCATCTCGGCCAACGGATCCTGCAGATGGCGCTGCATGACGCGCTTCAGCGGCCGCGCGCCAAACACCGGATCATAACCTTCGTCGGCGAGCCACTTGCGCGCGCTGTCGTCCAGTTCCAGCGTGATCTTGCGGCCGATCAACCGGGCCTCAAGCCGCGCCAACTGGATTTCCACGATCTGGGCCATGTCAGTCCGGTTCAGGCGTTCAAAGATGACCTGTTCATCCAGACGGTTCAAGAACTCCGGGCGGAAATGCTGCCGCACGGCCTCTTCGACCTCGCGCCGGGCCCGGGTGGAATCCGCGCCCTCCGGCAGCTCGGACAAAGCCCGCGCCCCGAGGTTGGAGGTCAGCACGATGAGTGTCTGCTTGAAGTCCACCGTGCGACCCTGCCCGTCGGTCAGAACGCCGTCATCCAGCACCTGCAACAGCACGTTGAAGACATCCGGATGCGCCTTTTCGACCTCATCGAACAGCAGCACCTGATAGGGGCGCCGGCGGACGGCTTCGGTCAGCACCCCGCCTTCGTCATAGCCGACATAGCCGGGGGGTGCCCCGATCAGACGCGCAACGGAGTGCTTCTCCATGAATTCGGACATGTCGATGCGCACCATCGCGTTGTCATCGTCAAAGAGGTACTCCGCGACGGCCTTGGTCAGTTCGGTCTTGCCGACACCCGTCGGCCCGAGGAACAGGAATGACCCCAGCGGACGCTTTTCGTCGTTCAGCCCCGCGCGCGCACGGCGGACTGCATTGGCGACCGCGGTCAGGGCGGCTTTTTGCCCCACGACGCGCTTGCCAAGTTCGGTTTCCATACGCAGCAGCTTTTCGCGCTCGCCTTCCAGCATCTTGGACATCGGGATGCCGGTCCAGCGTTCCACCACTTCGGCAATCTGCTCGGGGCGCACGGCTTCGGACACCAGCGCGTCACCTTCGCGCGCCTCGGCCTCGGCCAGCTTTTTCTCAAGCCCCGGGATGATGCCGTAGGACAATTCGCCTGCGCGGCCAAGGTTGCCCTCGCGCTTGGCCTGTTCCAGTTCGGCACGGGCACGGTCGAGACTTTCCTTGAGACCGCGCGAAGCTTCAAGGTTGTCGCGTTCGGTCTGCCACTTGGCGGTCATCTCGTCCGAGCGTTCCTGCAGGTCGGCAAGTTCCTTCTGCAGCTTCAAAAGCCGGTCCTTCGACGCCGCGTCGTCCTCTTTCTTCAGCGCCTCACCCTCGATCTGCAATTGCAGGATCTGGCGATCCAGCTGGTCCAGTTCCTCGGGCTTGCTGTCGACTTCCATGCGCAGGCGGCTGGCGGCTTCGTCCATCAGGTCGATCGCCTTGTCGGGCAGGAAACGGTCGGTGATATAGCGGTGCGACAGCGTGGCGGCGGCCACCAGTGCCGCATCCGCGATCCGCACGCCGTGGTGGAGTTCGTACTTTTCCTTGATGCCGCGCAGGATGCTGATCGTATCCTCGACCGTCGGTTCGCTGACCATCACGGGCTGGAACCTGCGGGCAAGTGCTGCGTCCTTTTCCACATACTTGCGGTATTCGTCCAGGGTCGTGGCCCCGACGCAATGCAGCTCGCCCCGCGCAAGGGCGGGCTTGATCAGGTTGGCCGCATCCATCGCACCGTCGGATTTGCCCGCCCCCACCAGGGTGTGCATCTCGTCGATGAACAGGATGATTTCGCCTGCCGCATTGGTGATCTCGTTCAGGACGGCCTTCAGGCGTTCCTCGAACTCGCCGCGATACTTGGCCCCGGCGATCAGCGCGCCCATGTCCAGCGCCATCAGCTTCTTGTTGCGCAGGGACTCGGGGACGTCGCCGCTGATGATCCGCAGGGCGAGGCCCTCGGCGATGGCGGTCTTGCCGACACCCGGCTCGCCGATCAGGACCGGGTTGTTCTTGGTCCGGCGCGACAGGACCTGCATGGTGCGGCGGATTTCCTCGTCGCGACCGATGATCGGGTCAATCTTGCCTTGCTCGGCAGCCTCGGTCAGATCGCGGGCATATTTCTTCAGCGCCTCATAACCTTCTTCGGCACTTGCGGTATCGGCGGTGCGCCCCTTGCGGATGTCATTGATCGCCGCGTTGAGCTTTTGCGCGGTGACAGCACCGGCATCCAGCGCGTCCTTGGCCTTGCCGGGAACCAGGGCCAGGGCCATCAGGATACGTTCCACCGGGACAAAGCTGTCACCGGCCTTTTTTGCGATCTTTGTGGCCTCGTCCAGAACCTTGACCAGCGTCGTGTCGGTAAAGGGCTGTGCATCCCCGGACACCTTGGGCAGCTTGGTAATCGCCGCGTCGACAGCGGCCGCGACCCGCGACGGCTCACCCCCCGCGCGGCGGATCAGGTTGGCGCTAAGCCCCTGATCATCGTCCATCAATGCCTTGAGCAGGTGCTCGGCGGTCAGCCGCTGGTGGCTTTCGCGCATTGCGATGGTCTGTGCAGCCTGCAGGAATCCGCGCGACCGCTCGGTGAATTTTTCCAAATCCATCCGTCATACTCCTTTTGTCAGCACCACCCGTCCACGCCCTCAATAGGCACGCCGACCATGGCCTCGGATCTCAGATGGGAACCGTTTGCCGCCCTTGCAAGCATCTGCGGCTCCCCGGGAGTGAATTCTACCGATTTTCCCCCGAAGGCTCGTAGCGGACATAGGCAAAGGCCGACCCATCGGGCGACCAGTTCGGCACGTTCATCGTGCCCTGCCCTCCGGTAAACTCCAGGATGCGCCGACGCTCGGTGCCATCGGGTTTGCACAAGACCAGTGCAACCGGCAGATCACGCGGATGCCCTTGGGTTCCCGGCGGATAGGCCAGGTATAAAAGGTGGTGACCGCAAGGCGACGGATGGGGGAACCAGTTCACGAAGGTATCGGCAAACAGCTTGCGCTGGCCCGTGCCATCCGCCGCCATCACCCAGATCTGCGCGTGTCCGTCGCGGTCGCAGTTGTAATAGATCTGCGTCCCGTCCGCCGAAAAATCCGACCCGTCATGATGTCCTTGCGCCTGGGTCAGACGCATCTCTTGCCGGGTTTCGAGGTTCAGCTTGTAGATGTCGAGCACGCGCGTGCCGCCCCGCGCGGCCGGGTAGGTCAGCCACTTTCCGTCAGGCGACCATCCATGGAACCAGCTGGGCGGGGCCAGGCTGACCAGCTGTGCCTCGCCGCCCGCGAGGGGGACCAGAAAGATCTCCGACCCGTTGCCCAGGTGATGCGATGACAGGGCAATCTGCGTGCCATCGGGGCTGATCGCATGGTCGTTATTGCACTTGACCGCGGCACCGGTCGGGACTTCGACCAGTTTCGGATCGGCAAACGGCACATGCCACAGATACCCGTCCGCATTGACCAGAAGGCCCGAGCCATCGGGATACCAGTTCGGTGCCTCGATCAGCCGCTCGGTGGTCAGGATACGGCGCACCTTACCAGTCGCGACGTCGTAGATTTCAAGGATTGAGGTCAATCACGCACCTTTCGGGCCGCTGCTTGTTGGGGTCGCATGGCTGCGCGGGCCAGCATGGCGGTGTTTGCCGCCCCTGCCAAGGCCGGTTGACACGCTCTCGCCGGCAGATCATCAGGCCCCGACCCCTTTGCTGGAGAGACCGCGATGCCGGATGACCGCCTGATCGTTGCGCTTGATGTCCCGAACGTCGTCGCGGGTCTCGACATGGTCCAGCGCCTGGGCGATGCGGTCAGCTTTTACAAGATCGGCCTGGGCATGCTGACGGGCGGCGGTCTCGCGCTGGCAAACGAGCTGAAGCAGGAACAGGGCAAGCGCGTGTTTCTGGACATGAAGCTGTTCGATATCGGCGCGACGGTCGAAGCGGCGGTGCGCGGATTGGTGCAGTACGATCTCGATTTCCTCACGGTGCACGGTGATCCGCAAGTCGTGCGCGCTGCCGCCGAAGGTCGTGCGGGCAGTGCGACCAAAATACTTGCCGTGACGATCCTGACCTCGCTTGACCGGGCAGACCTTGATGCCAACCTGATCCGGGCAGGCGACATCGCAGAGATCGTGGTGGAACGCGCGGCGCGCGCGCTGGCGGCAGGGGCAGATGGCGTGATCGCCAGCCCGCATGAGGCGCATCTGATCCGCGCCCTGCCCGAGGCCGTGGGAAGACTGATCGTGACGCCAGGTGTTCGCCCGGCAGGTTCTGCGGCGGGGGACCAGAAGCGGATCGCCACCCCGGCCGATGCGTTACGGGCCGGGGCGGATCACATCGTGGTGGGCAGGCCGATCTGGGCGGACAAGAACCCGCGCGCGGCGGCGCAGTCAGTCGCCGCGTCGATGGACTATTGATCGTTGATGTCTTTGTCCCAGACCTTCACCTGACCGCGCCGCACGCCCATCGTCTTGCGCAGCACGAACCAGGCGACCAGCGAGACGACGGCAAAGATCAGGATCAGCGCCGCCAACCCGGTGGGGGCAAGGCCAAGGCCGACCAGGATGCCCGTCACGACGGCTCCGATCGCGAAGCCAAGGAAGATGAAGCCGGGCACCAGAACCTCAAGCACCCCGAGTGCAAATCCCGCGACGACCCAGACCCACCAGATTGCCCACATCTTACCCACGCCCCTTCAGCATCTTGAATGCATCGCCAAACGCTTCCAGCGCTTGTGCGGGCACGATGATCGTCTGCTTGCCCGCACCCTGCCCCACGGCAGTCAGCGCCTCAACCTGTTTCAGCGCGACCTGGTACTGTGCCGCCTCGATCCCGTTTTCCTTGATCGCACCCGCAATCACGTTGGTCGCATAGGCTTCGGCATCGGCCAGAACGCGGCGGGCCTTGGCTTCCTGTTCGGCGGCGTAAAGTTCGGCATCGGCGTTC
>JANPKV010000286.1:0-25779 GCA_031426185.1 Rhodobacterales bacterium
GCGCGGATGCAGGGCGCTCAGCTTCACCGAAATGCCGGGATTGGTGCGGATGTCGCCGGTGGTTGCGGCGGATGCGATGGCGGTGATCGCGGCGGAATAGGCCAGATGATAGCGGCGGGCATCGCTTTCCGTCCGGGCCGCCTCGCCCAGCATGTCATAGCTGTAGGTGTAGCCCTGCGCCTCCAGTTCACGGGCGCGCTTCATGGCAAGGTCGATGGTTTCGCCCAGCACGAAATTGCGCCCCATTTCCTTCATCGCGCGGGTGACCGCCGTGCGGATCACCGGTTCGCCCAGCCGTTTCACTGCCGCCTTGAGGTGGCCTGCGACGCCGGGTTCGCGTTCGTCCAGAACCTTGCCCGTCAGCATCAGTGCCCAGGTCGAGGCATTCACCAGGCTGGAGGCGGATTTGCCCAAATGGCGCCCCCAGTCGGAGGGGGCGATCTTGTCTTCGATCAGGGCGTCCATCGTGGCTGCATCCGGCACCCGCAGCAGGGCCTCGGCCAGACACATCAGCGCGATGCCCTCGTCGGTCGACAGGCCGTATTCTGCCAGGAACACCTCCATCAGACCGGGCTTGGCGCTGGCGCGGATGCGGGCGACAAGGTCGGCCCCGGCGGCGCTGATGCGGGCGCGGGTGGCGGGGTCAAGCGCGGCCTCGGCGATCAGGGCGCGCACAAGTGTCGCCTCGTCGGCCAGGGCGTGGCGGGCGATCACGTCCCAGGCAGCGGCGGTGGTGGGGGCCATCTGGCGTCTCCTTGCAGTTTTGATCATGATACAGGCGGATTGACGGGCTGTTGTCCTGAACATGGATATTCTTGCGGGCGGTCTGGCTGAAATGTGGGGGTTCGACGATGCAAACGGATGGCGGGGCGCTTGACCGGATCGATGCGGCGATTCTGCAGGAACTGGCGCAGGACGGGCGGATGTCGGCGACCGAGCTGTCGCGGCGGATCGGGCTGTCGAAATCCCCCACGCAGGCGCGTCTGAAACGGCTGGAAGAGGCCGGCATCATCACCGGGTACCGCGCGGTTCTGGACCGGGTGCGGATGGGGCTGGCGCATGTCGCCTTTGTCGAGGTGAAGCTGTCGGACACACGCGAGGCAGCCTTGCAGGCGTTCAACCGCGCGGTGCGGCTGATCCCCGAGGTCGAAGAATGCCACATGATCGCGTCGCGGTTCGACTACCTTTTGAAGGTGCGGACGGCCGATATCCAGACCTACCGCCGCGTGTTGGCCGAGGGGTTGTCCGCCCTGCCCCATGTGGCCTCGACCTCCACCTATGTGGCGATGGAGGCGGTGAAGGAGGGTTAGCGCTGAGACGTCGTTGCGCCAATACGTTTGACCAAGATCAAGGACAATCGCGCCGCAAGACGTACAGATCCCAGCCTGTGGACCATGATGCCACGCCATGGAGTTTAATCATGCTGGAATACAAGGTCACCGCGCGCCGGGTCGACAATCACGGTGCCGAGGCTGAAGCAAAGCAGGCATTGATCGTGCTGGATACGGACCTCGCGGGACGCACAGATGCCTTCAACCCGGCGGAATTGCTGCTGGCAAGCCTGGCGGGATGCATTCTGAAAAGCACCGAACGGGTGATGCCGATGCTGGCGTTTTCGCTGCGCGGGATCGAGGTTTCCTTGCAGGGACAGCGGCAGGACGCGCCGCCAAAGATGGTGCGGATCGACTATCAGATCGTTGTCGATACGGATGAGACCGATCAGCGGCTTGGTCTTTTGCACCGCAACATTCAGAAATACGGCACGATCTACAACACACTTGCCAGCGCGACCGAACTGGTTGGCACCATCAGCCGCAAAGGCAGCTGAGCACGTTCGCCTCGGCGGAATGAACGCCCCCGGCCCGGTCTCGCATTCGCGGCTGTCATGAAACCTTCACTGGAGCCGCTGGGTAATTTCCTTTATTCAGGAAATATGGAACACAACCGTGCCGCCCACAGCTTTGCCACCCTTGGTCATCCGGACCGCCTGTCGGTGTTTCGGCTTTTGATGCGTTTTGCCCCGCACGGCGTGCGGCCGACCGAGATCGCGCTATCGCTTGGGTTGAAGCAGAACACGCTGTCCCATCACCTTGCCGATCTGACCGCGTCCGGTCTAGTGCGGGTCGAACGGCACGGACGCTCGCTGCATTATTCGGTCGATCTGGACGTGACCGAGGATCTCATCGGCTACCTCGCCCTGGATGTGGGCCGCGCACGCCCCGATCTGCTTGGGCCCCTGCTTGCCCCCCAAAAGGACCGCATCATGCTGGATACAGATTTCGACGTGCTTTTCATCTGTTCGGGAAATTCTGCCCGTTCGATCTTTGCCGAAGCGCTGCTGCGCGATCTGGGCAAGGGAAAGTTCCAGGCCTTTTCGGCCGGCGCGCGGCCCAATACGGAGCTGAACCCCATCACGCTTGATATCTTGCAGCGCAACGGCCACGACCTGACCGGACTGCGGTCAAAGCATATCTCGGAATTCCAGCAGCCGGGGGCGATCGTGATGGATTTCGTGTTTACCGTTTGCGACACCGCCGCAGCCGAGGAATGTCCGCCCTGGCCGGGTCAGCCGATCACCGGCCATTGGGGTCTGCCTGACCCGGTCAAGGCGCACGGCACCGAAGCGGAAAAGGCGCTGGTCTTTGCCCAGACCTACGCGACGCTCCGCCGCCGGATCGCGGCCTTTGTCGCATTGCCCTTTGAAAGCCTGAGCCGCATGTCGCTGCAGTCGCGTGTCGACGGTATCGGCAGCGACGCCTCTGGGCAAAAGGTCTGATCGCCATGCCCCGCATCGCACTGAACGGCCTTGGACGGATCGGGAAACTTGTCCTGCGCGATCTGATCGACACGGGTGCTGCAGGCGATCTGGTGCTGCTGAACGATCCTGCAGGTGATGCCGAACAGCATGGCCTGTTGATGGAGTTCGATTCCGTCCACGGGCGCTGGCAGACCCCGGTCGCTGTCGCGGGCAATGCGCTGGTGCTGAACGGCACATCCATCCGGCTGACCCATGAAGCCACCATCGCGACGCTGCCCTTGCGCGAGATGGGCGTCGATCTGGTGATCGACTGTACGGGCGTGTTCAAGACCGCGGCCAAGGTCGGGCCCTATTATGCCGCCGGCGTGAAAAAGGTCGTGGTCAGTGCCCCGGTCAAGGAGGGTGGCGCGCTGAACCTGGTCTACGGCGTGAACCACCACCTTTATGACGGCACGCAGACCCTTGTCACAGCGGCCAGCTGCACGACGAACTGTCTGGCCCCCGTGGTCAAGGTGATCCACGAAAGCCTCGGGATCCGGCACGGGTCGATCACCACGATCCATGACGTGACCAATACGCAGACCCTCGTGGACCGCCCGGCCAAGGACATGCGCCGGGCCCGGTCGGCGTTGCTGAACCTGATCCCGACCTCCACGGGATCGGCCACTGCCATCACGCTGATCTATCCGGAACTGAAGGGCCGGCTGAACGGCCATGCCGTGCGGGTGCCCCTGCTGAATGCGTCGCTGACCGATTGCGTGTTCGAAGTGGAGCGCGCGACCACGGCCGAGGAGGTCAACGCCCTGTTCAGGGCCGCCGCCGCGGGACCGCTGGCAGGGATTCTCGGCTATGAAACGCGGGCTCTGGTGTCGTCGGATTATACCAACGATCCGCGATCCGCGATCGTGGACGCGCAATCGACGATGGTCATCAACGGCACGCAGGTCAAGATATACGCCTGGTACGACAACGAATGGGGCTATGCCTGCCGGCTTGCCGATATTGCCCGCATGGTCGCGCGGTCGCTGTGAACGACCTTGCCGCCGACGCCGGACCGCCGCCCAACTCGCTGCGGGCCTATGCCGCCGTGACCGCGGCCTACTGGGCGTTCATGCTGTCGGACGGCGCGTTGCGGATGCTGGTCTTGCTGCATTTCAACAGCCTGGGATTCACACCGATCCAGTTGGCATGGCTTTTCCTCCTGTATGAACTGGCGGGGGTCATCACCAACATCTACGCAGGTTATCTTGCGGCAAGGTTCGGTCTCGCGGCCACGCTGTTTGCCGGGCTGGCGCTGCAGATCGGGGCACTGGCGGCGTTGTCGCAGCTTGACCCGGCCTGGGGGGTCGTGGCGTCGGTGAGCTTTGTGATGGCGGTGCAGGGGGTGTCCGGCATTGCCAAGGACATGGCCAAGATGTCGTCTAAATCGGCGGTCAAGTTGTTGGCGCCCAAGGCGGATGGCACGCTGTTTCGCTGGGTGGCGGCGCTGACCGGGTCCAAGAATGCGGTCAAGGGTCTGGGCTTTTTCCTTGGCGCCGTGCTTTTGGGCCTTTGGGGATTTGAGGCGGCGATCTGGGGCATGGCGGCGGTGCTGACGGTGATCCTGATCGCCGTTGCCCTGTTCCTGCCGACCGGCCTTCCCGCCCGGGACAAGGGCGCGACCTTCGCAGGCTGGAGGTCCCCTGATCCGCGCATCAACCGGCTGAGCCTGGCGCGCATGTTCCTGTTCGGCGCGCGCGATGTGTGGTTCGTGGTGGGCGTTCCGGTCTATTTCCAGATGGTTCTGTCGGACGGCACGCCCGACGGCCGCCGCTGGGCGTTCTTCGTGATCGGCGGGTTTCTGGCCTTGTGGATTATCCTGTACGGCGCGGTGCAGGCCGCGGCGCCCCGCATCATCGGCGCAACTGGGGCTGGTGTGGTGGCCAAGGCGATCCGCTGGGCGGGGTATCTTGTGCCGATCCCCTTCGCCCTTGCGGCGGCCGCCTGGTTTTCAGGGTCACCCTCCGACTGGCTGACGGCATCGCTGATCGGGGGTCTGCTGCTGTTCGGCTTTGTGTTCGCCGTCAATTCTTCGGTGCATTCCTATCTGATCCTCGCCTTTGGCGACGCCAGCCGGATCACGCGGGATGTGGGGTTCTACTACATGTCGAACGCGGCGGGGCGATTGATCGGCACGCTGCTGTCTGGCGTCAGTTACCAGATCGGCGGGCTTCCCCTGTGTCTGGCAACAGCGGGTGCGATGGCCGCGCTTTCGTGGCTTGCGGTGCGACGACTGCGCGAGACATCTGCAGTTTAGAGACTGCGGATTTCACGTCCTTGCCGGCATGACTGGGCCGGCTGAAGATGGTGCCCACGGGCGGCGTGAGCCGACGACTTCAGACATTCCCGCCACCCCGGAGCCCCTCGGGCGCAAAAGACAGGCCACTTGGGGAAATGTCGGTTCCAGGGAACACATCCGTCCGCTGTCGCGTTGAATTTTTTCGATCGACACTTGACAGGAGGACGACATGCAAGAGCAAGGCTATACCCGCCAAGCGGGACAGACCGGCAGCAGCACGGTGACCAGCGCCGACGTCAACGGCACACGGGTTTACAGCCCGTCGGGCGATCACCTCGGCAGCATCGACCACTTGGTGATCGACAAGCATTCCGGCAACATCGCCTATGCCGTGATGGCGTTTGGCGGATTTCTGGGTATTGGGTCTGACCACCATCCGATCCCATGGAAGAAACTGCGCTACGACACCGAACTTGGCGGCTACGTCACCGACATCACGCAGTCGCAGCTTGAAGGCGCCCCCACCCGACCTGACGACTGGCGCGACAATCGCGACTGGGCAACCAAGAACTACGGGTATTACGGCGTGAACCCCTACTGGATGTAGGTGCCTCATTGGTGCTTGACGGGGGGGCGGGTGACCGCCCCTTCTTCATGCGTTTCATGGGATGCGGCCCATAAGTCTGAGCCGCCTGCCCCGTCCACCGCGACCGCCACCAGATCGCCTGCCGACAGGCGCGCGAGGCCTTCGTCGTTATAGAAGGTTGTCGCGGTGTTTAGCGGGCCAACACGTGCTGCCACTTCGCCGCACCCGACTGTGGGGAACCATGCCACGCCAAGAGGGGTTACCGTCACATGGCCCCAACGGAAGCGACCTGATGGCACAGCAGCTGACCTATCGAACCCGCCCCTTCTCTGCCCCGCTTCCCGCACAGGATATCCTCACGCATTTCTCGGCGGCCTGCTTCACGCTGACGCTGCTGACCGACTGGGCCTACACGGAAACGATGGTCGTGATGTGGCGGGACATTTCGTCATGGCTGCTTTTCGCGGGCCTCGTCGTGGGCGGGCTCGGGGTCGCGCTTTGGCTCGTCGGCCTCCTGTTCGGCCGGGGCAAGACGCGCTGGTTGATCGTCCTGCTGAATGCGGTCGTGCTGGCTTTGGCATTCCTTAACAGTCTGGTCCACGCGGGCGACGGGTGGACCGCAATCGTGCCTTGGGGCCTTGGGCTGTCGTTCGCGACCTGTGTGCTCATGCTGGGCTCGGCTGCCTTGCGTCGCGGCGCGCACGACCAGACCTACGGCACTTAAAGGAGATTTGTACTCATGGCGCCCATCCGTTTCACACACCGCGCAATATTGTTTTCTGGGATCGCCGCGTTTGCCCTCTTCCCACTGTGCAATTCGGCGATTGCGCAAAACTCGGATGGCTTTGACATCACCAGCCAGATCGGCCCCGACCCCTTTCTTCCGGAGCCCAATTTCGTCAACCTGCTGCCCAGCGTCAACGTCGCCGAAGTGATTGGCTGGGAGAAAGGCCAGACGCCCAGCGTGGCAGAAGGGCTCGTGATCACAGCCTATGCGACCGATCTCGTAAATCCCCGCACGGTACACACTCTGCCTAATGGCGACGTGCTGGTGGTGCAGTCGCGCGCCCCGGAAGGCAAGCCGAAGTATCGGCCCAAGGATTACATTCGCGGCTGGATCATGGCCGTTGCCGCAGGCGGCGGGGGGGGGCCAAAGCAAGACAGCAACCTGATTACCCTGCTGCGCGACGAGAACCGGGACGGCCTGGTGGACCAGCGCCATGACCTCTTGACCGGCCTACATTCGCCCTTCGGCCTGGCATGGATCGACGACACGCTCTACGTGGCGGCCGCCGACGGGGTTGTAAGCTATCCCTATACCTTGGGCGACACGTCCATCTGGGCTGAGCCGACGCTTTTGACGCCGCTGCCTGGTGGGCCGCTGAACCACCACTGGACTAAGGATTTGGCGCTAAGCCCGGACGGCGCGATGCTTTACGCCTCGGTCGGATCAAACTCCAACGCCGCCGAAAACGGGATGGAGGCGGAAAAGGGCCGCGCTGCAATCTGGCAGATTGACCGGGCAACAGGTGCCTCGAAAATCTACGCTTCAGGACTGCGCAATCCCAACGGCCTGACCTTCAACCCCCACTCTGGCGCGCTCTGGGCCGTGATCAACGAACGCGACGAACTGGGGCCTGACCTTGTCCCCGATTACATGACCTCGGTTCAGGAGAACGGATTTTACGGCTGGCCTTACAGCTATTACGGCGATCACGTCGACGAACGCGTCCGACCTTCGCGCCCCGATCTGGTGGCTTCGGCAATCATGCCGGATTATGCTCTGTCCAGCCATGTCGCGGCGCTCGGCCTGGTGTTCAGCGATGGGTCGGCGCTGCCCGAGACCTATGCCAACGGTGCCTTCGTCGGCCAGCGGGGCAGTTGGAACCGCGACCGGTTCAACGGCTACAAGGTGTCTTACATCCCGTTCTCGAACGGAGTGCCGGACGGGATGCCACAGGACGTCGTCACCGGTTTTCTGGTTGATGGCAAGGCACATGGACGACCCGTTGGTCTGGGTCTTGACGGAACCGGTGCGCTCCTGATCGCGGATGATGCCGGAAATACCGTGTGGCGTGTCGCCGCCGCCGACGGACGGGTCAGCGACGCCCCGATCGAAAGCGACCGCGTCGCAACGGACGCCGCAGCGCCGCAGGCTCCGCTCACCGAAGGTAACGCCGCCGAAGGCACGGTCCCCGCCGATCAAGTCCCCGCCGAACCGGCCTCGCCCCCGGCGGACTGAGCTGTCCACTGGAACTATCCCGTTCCTGCGCCCGCAGGACCGCTCAGGAAGGGGAAAACCCGCCAATCAAGGACCGCCATGTCCCTCCGCACAAGCCTGCGCACCCTCTACGAAGGCTCCAGCGATGCGGCCGACCGCTTCCGCTACACCCTTCTGGCTTTCGACCTCCTCACCATCGCCTTCCTGATCACCACCTCCTTCATCGCGCGCGGCACCCACACCGAAACGATCGACGCGGTGATCGGCGTCGTCTACCTTGCCGATGTCGCGGTCCGGCTCTCGGTCTCGCCCCGCCCGCTGCGCGACCTCGTCCACCCCTACGGCCTCGCAGACATCGCCGTCGTCGTCTCGCTCCTTGCGCCCCTTTACGGCGAAGGCCTCGCCTTCCTCCGGGTCCTGCGCCTCTACCGCACGCTCCATTCGCCCCAGACGCTGCGCCAGCTGCGGCAGGACTGGCGCTTCTTTCGCGACACCGAAGGCACCATCCGCGCCGCGATCAACCTTCTGATCTTCGTCTTCCTGATGACCGCGCTCGTATACGAGACGCAGAACGCTCTGAACCCGAAGATTGCCACCTATCTCGACGCGCTCTATTTCACGGTTACCACGCTCACCACCACCGGCTTTGGCGATGTCACCCTGGCAGGCGAACGCGGCAAGCTTCTCGCCGTGATCATCATGATCTGCGGCATCTCTCTCTTTCTGCGCCTGATCCAGGTCATGCTGCGCCCCAACAAGGTCGACCACACCTGCCCCACCTGCGGCCTTCGCCGTCACGACCACGATGCCGTGCATTGCAAGGCTTGCGGCACCGTCCTCAACATCGTGGATGACGGCGCTGTCTAGGCCCCCTTTTGGCGCACAACCGCAGCGCCGGCCCGGGTGTGAGGCATGACGTCATCCTGTCGTTGGGTCACGTTCAGTGCTGCATCACATAGTTGCCGGGCGCGGGGCAAAGCGTGGCAAGGCCCTTATCCGGCGCACCAATTGCAGGGGTACCAACCAGATCGCCCCCCTGAGCTGCCAGCCAGTCCACCCAATCCGGCCACCACGAGCCGGGCTTTGACTCGGTCTCTGCCAGCCAGGCGTCTGGGCCGACATAATGTGCCCCTGCCGGGCGGCGCGAGATGCGGAAGTGCCGCCCCTTGTGGCCAGGTTCGCTGAGGATACCGCTGTTGTGGCCGCCCTTGGTCAAGACGAACGTCAGGTCGCTGTCGGTGAACAACTTGGTCTTGTAGACCGACCGCCAGGGCGCGATGTGGTCGGTCTCGGTGCCGATCACGAATAGCGGCACCGACAGGTCCTTCAACGCAATCACCCGGCCCTCGACCGCAAAGCGCCCCGCCGTCAGCCGGTTTTCCAGAAACAAGCCCCGCAGATATTGCGAATGCATCCGTGCGGGCATCCTTGTGGTGTCCGACAGCCAGACGCCGATATCGGTCGGCACATCCTCGCGCCCCAAGAAATAGCGTTGCACGGCGCGGGTCCAGATCAGGTCTTCGGCCCGGATGGCAGCAAACGCACGGGCCATCTGCGGGCGGTCGAGATAACCCTGTTCCCACATCAGATCTTCCAGAAACGCCACCTGACTTTCGTCGAGGAACAGGAGTAGCTCGCCCGCTTCGACGAAGTCCACCTGCGCGGCCATCAGCGTGACCGAGGCAAGCCGGTCATCGCCGTCCCGCGCCATCGTCGCCGCCGTGATTGCCAGAATGGTGCCGCCAAGGCAGTAGCCGACGGCCTGAACCGGGGTGTCCGGCACGATTGAGGTCACCGCGTCCAGCGCGGCCATCACCCCGCGCTTGCGGTAATCTTCCAGCGACAGGTCGCGCTGATCGGAGGTCGGGTTCGTCCAAGAAATCATGAAGACGGTGAAACCCTGCCCGACCAGATAGCGCACCATCGAGTTTTCCGGCGACAGATCGAGGATGTAGTATTTCATGATCCAGGCCGGAACGATCAGGATCGGGCGGGCGTGGACCTGCGGCGTTTGCGGTGTATACTGGATCAGCTCCATCAGGTCATTGCGATAGATGACCTGACCGGGGGTGCAGGCCAGATCCTTGCCGATCTGATAGCCTTCGGGGGCCGGGTCGCGTTGGCCGGTCAGGGTTTTCAGGGCGTCGTGCGCGAAATGCGCGGCACCCTCGGCCAGGTTGCGGCCCCCGGACTTGACCGTTTCGGCGATGATCTCGGGGTTCAGAAGCGGCTGGTTCGAGGGCGACAGGACATCCAGCGTCTGCCGGGCCAGAAATCGGGTGCGCTCGGCGTCGTCGGAACGCAGTCCGCGCATCGGTTCGGTGGCGTGGTCCCACCAGTCCTGCATCGCCAGAAACCCCTGTTGCCACATCTGGAAGGGCGGCTTTTGCCAGCCGTCATGGTCAAAGCGGTGGTCATAGGGCTTTGGCGAAAAGGGCGGGGCACCGCCGGGGCTGGTGGCCAGAGCCATCAGCTTCAGCAGACCGCGTTCAGCGTGTTCGGCCAGTTCCATCTGCCGACCAGGCGCGCGGGCAAGGTGCTGGGCCCAGTCGCTCCACGCTTGGATGAAGGCATGGGTGGAGACGCCGCCCGAAAGCCGTGCCACGGCGGCCCGGGCCGCGCGGTCGAAGTTCTGGTGCGGATGCTCGGTTTGTTGGGGCGCATCGATCACCATCGGTAGTCCGGTGACCACCGGCGGAGAAAGGAGAGAAGGTTTCGGCTTTTTCCTGGTTCCGGTCATCTTGGCCTCGTTCCTTCTGCATGCTGCTCTGGAGAATGGAAGTCTACTGCAACCTGAGCATCATGGCCTTGTCACAGGTCATCCTTTCAGTCCCAGCCGGATCTGTTTTTCGATTTCGATCAGCGCGAAGAAGGCGGCGCCGATGGCCACGATCAACAGTCCGTCCATCAGCGGGACGGGGCTTGTGCCGAAAGCCGCTTGAAACAGTGGCAGATAGGTGATTGCAAATTGCGCGGCGGTGACGATCACGATCACGGTCCAGACCACCCGCGTGCCCCGTGCCGCAGCCCATGTCAAAGACGTGCTGTGGATGTTGCGAATGAAGAACAAGTGAAAGACCTTGAGCACCACAAGCATGTTCATCGCCATCGTCTGGGCCAGTGCCAAGGGGTAGCCGCGATCCAGCGCATAGGTGAACACCGCCGCAATTGCCGCGCTGAACAAGAGCGCGACGAGAATGACATGCCAGACAAGTTCTGCAGATAGGATAGGTGCATGGCGCATCCGGGGCGGGCGGGACATGGTGCCGGTTTCCGTCGGCTCAAAAGCCAGGGCAAGGCCGAGGGTGATCGCAGAGATCATGTTCACCCACAGGATCATCACCGGGGTGAGAGGCAGCAGGAATCCGGCCAGAAGCGCAACAACAATGACCAGCGACTCTCCGGCATTGGTGGGCAGGGTCCAGCTGATCACCTTTTTCAAGTTGTCGTAAACCGTCCGCCCCTCGCGCACGGCGGCAGCAATGCTCGCAAAGTTGTCATCGGCAAGCACCAGATCGGCCGCCTCCTTCGCCGCCTCCGAGCCTTTCAGCCCCATCGCAATACCCGCATCGGCACGTTTGAGGGCTGGCGCATCGTTCACACCATCCCCCGTCATTGCGACGGACAAACCGCCCGCCTGCAACGCAGTCACCAGACGCAGTTTGTGTTCCGGGCTGGTTCGGGCAAAGATATCGACATCCGTGACCTCCAGCGCCAGTTGCGCATCGTCCAGCTTGTCCAGATCGTGGCCGGTCAGCACGCGGTGGGGGTTCGCAAGCCCGATCTGCGCGCCGATGGCGGCGGCGGTTCCGGCATGATCGCCGGTGATCATCTTGACCCGGATCCCCGCCGCCCGGCATTCGGCCACGGCGGCAATCGCCTCGGGGCGGGGCGGGTCGATCAGGCCGACAAGGCCAAGGAATGTCAGCCCGCTTTCGAGCGACTTCGGGTCTATCGCGTCACCCGCCTCGGCCCGCTCCGCCAGCGCCAGCACTCGCAAGCCCTGGCGGGCAAGTGCTTCGGCCCGGTCGTGCCAATGGTGCAGATCAATGCCGCCGCACATTCGCAGCACACGCTCCGGCGCGCCCTTCACATGGGTCACACGTCCCTGCGGCCCCTCGGTCAGCACCGCCATGAAGCGGTGGCGGCTGTCGAAGGGGATGGCGTCCAGACGGCGCCCCGCATGATCGCCACCGACCTTGGCGGCAAAGGCCAGAAGCGCGCCCTCCATCGGGTCGCCTTCGACCGTCCAGACCCCTTCCTTGCGATGCAGGCTCGCGTCGTTGCACAAGACTGCCGCCCGGGCGAGCCGCGTCAGGTCGCCCCCTGGCGTAATCGCCCCTTCGGGCGCATAGCCCTCGCCACCGACGACAAAAGCGCCGTCCGCTGTCTCCGCCGCTGCCACCACCATTTCGTTCCGGGTCAGGGTGCCGGTCTTGTCGGTGCAGATGACCGAGACCGAGCCGATGGCCTCGATCGCAGGCAGGCGGCGGACAATGGCGTTGCGCCGCGCCATGGCCTGCACGCCGATGGCGAGCGTGATGGTCATCACCGCTGGCAGTCCTTCGGGGATCGCGGCGACGGCGACGCCGACCACAGCCATGAAAAGATCGGCAAAAGGCATGTGGCCGACGTAGTAGCCCCAGACGAGCAAGAGCCCCGCGACCAGCAGGATCAGGAACGACAGCCAGCGCGCGAAATGATCGATCTGCGCGACCAGCGGGGTGGTCAGCTGTTCGACACCTGCAAGAAGCCCGCCGATGCGACCGATCTCGGTGCCCGGACCGGTCGCCACCACCAGCCCGCGCGCCGTGCCTTGGGTGACCAGCGTACCCGACCACAGCATCGACCGGCGGTCGCCAAGGTCGGCATCGGCGGCAACCGCGGTCTGCCCCTTTTCCACCGGCACCGACTCGCCGGTCAGGATCGCCTCTTGCGCGGCCAGCCCCCGTGCCTCGATCACCCGCAGGTCGGCGGGAACCTTGTCGCCCGCCTCCAACAGAACGATGTCACCGGGCACAAGGTCGGCCCCATCGACCGAAACCCGGTGCCCGTCGCGCAACACGGCGGCCTTTGGCGCCAGCATGCCCCGGATCGCCGCCATCGCCGCCTTGGCCTTGCCCTCCTGGATGAAACCGATGATCGCATTGGCCAGCACCACGGCAAGGATCACGCCGGTATCGACCCAGTGCTGCAGCGCCCCCGTCACCACCGCCGCACCGATCAGCACGTAGATCAGCACATTGTGGAACTGCCGCAGGAAGCGGACCACAGGCCCCCGCGACCGCACCTCTGGCAGGCGGTTTGGCCCATGTTCGGACAACCGCCGCGCAGCCTCGGGCGCAGTCAGGCCATCCGGCGTTGCGGCAAGACCGGCAAGGCAGTCGGCGGCGGGGGTGGCGTGCGGGTTGGTCAGGTCCATCATCGTGCGGTATACCCGCCAGCGATGACGATCTCGGCCCCGGTGACGAACTTCGCTTCAACGCCGCCATCGCCTATGCGGCCGAGGGGCGCGATGCCACCGATGCCGATCAGCCCCGCGATGGAGGACAGGTGGATGATGGCCCCCTTTCCCGCCGCGCGCAGATGCGGGATCGCATGCTTGGTGCCGAAGAACACGCCCTTCACGTTCACCGCCTGCACGTGGTCCCACTCCGCCTCCGTCACGTGATCGGTGGGCTTGGGGCTGCCGGAAATGCCTGCGTTGTTCACCATGACATCGAGGCTGCCGAAGCGGGCGGCTGCGGCGTCGATGGCGGTCTTGCGTCCAAGTCGGTTCATGGCGGTCGTCCTTTCGTCGTTGGGGTGTCGTCTTGGCGTCATCCCGTGGCCCGGCCCTCGGCCGCGATTTCGGGAAAGTCGGTTCGTTCCTCGGTCACGGCACCGGACAGAAGTTCCACCGCCCGGTCGGCCGCGTCCTGAAAGGGCTCCAGCACCAGATCGACACCCGCGCCGAACAGGGCCTCGCTGTCACCGCTGCTGTGCGAGGCGGCGGCAATCCGGCCTGTGAACCCGGCCGAGCGCGCCAGTTGGATCAGGGTCCGGCGGGTATCTTCGTGACTAAGGCCAGTCGGGTGGATCGGCACGGTCGAGACGATCCACTCCGCCCCCCGAAACGGCAGTTCGGCGACAAACTCGGGGTCGCTCGCATCGCCGAAATCGGCCTCAAGCCCAAGATCGCGCCAGCGCCGCACCGCCTGCGGGTTGAAATCCACCCCCAGCACCCGGATGCCCCGTTTGTGGAGCCGCAGCCCGATGGCGGTGCCAAAGCGGCCCAGACCAAAGAGGATGATCCTGTAGCCGCTGGCCGCATGTGCCCCCGCCTCGGACGGCTCACGCGGGGTGTTCTTGCGCTCAAACACGCCAAGCAGCGGCTCGAACAGCGCATAAAGCAGATGCGAATAGGTGATCATGTAGGTTGACGCCGCGATGGTCACGAGGCCGACCATGGTGACAAGGCCAAGCGAGTCCTCGGTCACATGCCCGATCGAGACGCCCATGGCGACGAAGATCAACGAGAACTCGCTGATCTGCGCGACCGTCAGCCCGGCGAGGAACCCGGTGCGCTTGCGGTAGCCCATCGCCCCCATGATCGCGAGCACGATCAATGGGTTGCCAATCAGCACGAACAGCGAGAACAGGATCGCCCCGGTGACATGCGTGCCCAGAAGCGACAGGTCCAACGTGGCCCCAAGCGCGATGAAGAAGAACAGCAGCAGGAAGTCCCGCAAGGGCGCCAGCCGGGCGGCGATGGTCTCGCGGTAGGGGGTAGAGGCCAGCGCCACGCCCGCCATCAGGCCGCCCACCTCCTTTCCCAGACCAACAAAATCGCCGACGGCGGCGAACATTGCGGCCAGCGCAATGGCAAAGATCACCAGTAGTTCAGGCGCGCGGGCCAGCCGTTCGGTCAGGGGATCGGCGGCGTAGCGCACGAACAAGACCACTGCCGCCACCAGTGCCAGCCCGGATGCGAGCGCCATTACCACAGACCCACCGCCATGCCCGCCGTCCGCGGCACCGATGCCGATGGCCGACAGCACGATCATCGCCAGCACCACGACAAGGTCCTGGACGATCAGAAACCCCAGCGCGATCTGGCCATGCAGCGCGTCGATCTCGCGCTTGTCGGACAGAAGCTTGACGATGATGATGGTTGAGGAAAACGTCAGCGCGACCGCGACGTAAAGGCTGGTGATGTGACCCAGCCCCAGTGCCAGACCGATCAGATAGCCGAAGAACGCGGTGAAGATGACCTGCCCAAGCCCGGTCATCACCGAGACCACACCCAGCGACCGGATCAGCTTCACGTCCAGCTTGATGCCGACGAGGAAAAGCAGCACGGCGATGCCCAGTTTCGACAGCAGGTCGATCTGCGCATCTGACCGCACAACATCCAGCGCCGACGGCCCCGCGATCAGCCCGACCGCGATGAAGCTGACGATCAGGGGCTGGCGCGCCAGCGTGCCGATTAGCCCGATTCCGGCGGCCATCACCAAAAGTGGGGCGACTTCGGCAAATGGGGTCACTATCGGCATCAAGGTTTCCCATCTGCATCATGCCCGTTCGGTCCTTCGCCCTGCTGCCTCGGCGCTGTTTCGTGCAGCCGCAGGAATTCGTTCAGATCGGCATTTGCAATGCGCCAGCCCTTGCCGATATCGATTGCCCGCAACTCCCCGACCCTGATCCAGTGGCGCACGGTCGCCTCGGCCACCTTCAGGCGGTCAGCGACTTCCTTGACGGTCTGATACTGATCCTGGGGCATGTCCTGCTGCTGTTTGTCGCGTTTTGTGAAGAATAGCGAAGGATCGTCGTTTTTGTTTGATCTGCATCAAACCGCGACACGAGCTTGAGTGTTTTACTTGCCTTCAGTCCCCAGGACAGGAGGGCAGAGCTTGCACAAGATCATGCTTGCGACCGATTTCTCGGAGCGGTCCGATCGGGCGCTCAGGCGCGCGGTCCTCGTTGCGCGGGCGCATGATGCCGTGTTGGACATTGTGCATGTGGTCGATGACGACCGGCCGCGCCGGATCGTCGATCACGAGGTCAACGATGCCCGTCAGCTGCTGGCCGAACTTGCCCGCAGCCTGAAGGATCTGGACGGTGTGACTTGCAGCACGCAGATCGTGCAGGACGATCCATTTGCCGGGATCGTCAAGGCGGTCGCCATGGCGACGCCCGACCTTCTGGTCATCGGGCCGCATCGCCGGCAGATCCTGCGGGATGCGTTTGTTGGCACCACGGCCGAACGTACCATCCGCGAAGCAGCCTGCCCGGTGCTGATGGCCAACGGCCCGCCCGTCGGCCCCTGGCGCCACATTCTTCAGACTACGGACCTCTCTGAGACCGCAGAGAAGGCCCTGAAGCGTTTCATCGGACTGGGACTTTTCGCAAGCGCACGATCATCTGTGCTGACCGTCTTCGACGCACCCGCCCTGCGCCTGGCAATGTCCGAAAGCTTGGGGCCGGAAGGACAGAAGGCTTACCTGAAAGACCTCGGTGTCGAGGCGCGAAAGGATCTGGGGGCATTCATGGCGCGGGTCGGGATCGGACAGGCCGAAAAGGTCGTGCGGCCGGGAGAAACGACCGTCGCAAACGAAATCCTCATGGCGGCGGAAGAGCTGAAAGTGGACCTGATCGTCGTCGCGACCCAAGGCAAAGGTGCCGCCGCCCGCATGGTTCTGGGCAGCGTGGCCGGGCAGGTCTTGAAAGACGCGCGATGTGACGTCCTGGCCATCCCGCCCGACGCTGCCTGATTAGCGCTGCACCGCGTGAAAGAAGTCCGCACTGCAACGAGCGGGACCGGCCTCGCGCAGACCCTTGCCTCGTCTCTGGATGTGCGAGGATATGACGCAAAAGCTGACGACCTGACGCTGGACGGCAGAAGCATCGCAACGGCACTTCAGGACGCGGCGCTTGCCGAGGGCGCGCAGATTCTGGCGATGGGCGGCTTCGGCCATTCCCGTATGCGCGACTTCATCCTTGGCGGAGCCACCAAGGGCGTTCTGGCCGATCTGCGCCTCCCGGTTCTGCTGGCACATTGACACATGGCGGTCTGAACGCGGCAGTTGATGACGTGCGAAGCTGCACGAACCCTTCGCATGATCGGCTGCTTGGGGAAATTCTCCAACAGGCTGACGACTGAGGCGACCGCCCGCTTGCCGCCCGTTGTGACAGCTGCAGCCGTGCGACGCACCCGGCCCATTGCTGCCGGTCGGCCGTGTCCCATGCTTTCTGGCTGCATCACGCGAAGCAAACATTGGCGCGTGCTGCAGCAGTCTCGCGCCGCATGTGACCGTTTTCGGCAGCATCTGCAGAGCGGTCAGGCTGGACATCCTCCTGAATATTCATGAGTGCGTCGGAAATCTTCGTTCAGTCGGGAAATCCGGCAGCAGTGAGCGCCGAACGAATCCGGTTGCGAAAATCTGCGTCCGAGTATGGCATTAACGTCAGATATTCTGTGATCGACGGGTCCGGTCGTACTTGCCGCACGACGTGCGCCCAGCGGGCAGCGGCTTCTGTACGCCCGTCAAGCTGGCACAACGCGACTGTCGCCATCACGATCCGGAAATGGCTGGTCGCAGTGCGCGCCGCCAGCACCGCCAAGTCGGCAGCGGTCGCGTAGTCGCCATCAATTCCGAAGGAGAGCGCCTTCATGATACGCATCGGGGCAAGCAGCGGATCGAGCGGGCTGAGCCGAATCGCCGTATCAACATCCGCGCGAGTCGCGACCGTCTGACAGCGGACCACTTGCAGGAAGGCCCGCGAGTAATGGCCTTTGGCATAGTTCGGGCTTAACTCAATCGACCTGTCCAGCCAGACCATGCCGTCATCCGGGCTACCCGTCAGGATGTGCAACCGTCCCATAGCGGCATTCGCGTAGGGATCAAGCGGGTCAAGTTCGATGCTGCGTTCAGCCGCGAACCGGACGGCGGCCAGGGCGGCTTGGTGGTCAGGGACATAACCCATCATCGCGTCCTGAAAACTGGTGTACGCCCGGGCTGCAAAAGCGGTGGAAAAGCCGGGGTCAAGATCGGTGGCGCGGCGGAAGAGACTGCCCGCAATGGCAATGTCATGCGCGTTGAAGCGATACGCATGGCTTAGCCCGAGGTGGTAGGCCTCCCAGGCATCCAGGTGCTCGACGGCCTTGCCGCGCGCCAGCGCCGCTTCGGTCTGCGGGATCCGGAGGTCCAGTGCCGCGATGACCGCGCCCACGATTTCATGCCGGACGGCGTGTACGTCGGCAACGGGCCGCTCGAAGCGGTCTGACCAGATCAGTCCTCCGCTCCGCGTGTCGACGAGATCAACGCTTACTTCCAGATGCTTGCCAAAAAGTTCGACGCGACCCGAAAGGCAGTAGCTGGCGCCCAGAACGCTGTGAAGCCCCGCAAGGTCCACATCTGGGTTGCGGAACCGGAACGTGGATTCGCGCGCAATCACCCGCAACCAGCGCAATCGGGCCAGCGAGGAAATGATGTCGGCCGGGATTGCATCGCCTAGGCTCGCAAAGGCATCCGGCAAACCGCTTCGGCTGAACGGCAGGACAGCAACCGTCGGCCGATCACCGCGTCCGTCCGCAGCAACAGCTCGTTCTGTCTGGGTTGCGGGGCCGCTCACAGAAATTTCCGTAGGTCGGATCCGGACCGGCGCGACAAAGCGATGGCCAACGCCGCGAACTGTACGGATGAAGCCCTGCGTTTCCCCGTCATCCCCGAGCGCTTTGCGCACCGCCTTTAACGCAGTCGAAACGGCGGCGTCCGAGATGAAACGCCCGCCCCATACCGCGGCGATCATTTCTTCCTTGCTGATGACACGCTCGTTGTTCTCGACAAGGAGTCGAAGCAGCCGGAAGGCCTTGGGCTCAAGCTTGACCATCCCGGCCGCCGTTCGAAGCTCGGCGCGATCAGTGTTCAGTTCAAATGGGTCAAATTGCAACTTCATGTGCGAACCTAGCAAATCCACACCCGCCACTCAACAAGTCCTCAGTCGGCCCTCAAGCAGCGACGCGATCCCGAGCGTAGCCTTCTGAAATCCACACAGCCTTGAACAGGCGCAGAACGCAAAATGGGAGGCCTGCCATGATTAATGCATCCGATGAAACCGATACTCGGCCAATACCGAAAGAAGTGCTCGCCTGGTTTATGCCCTTCACGACCTCGATTGCAGCAGCCCTGCGTGGAACCCGCGCCTGCCTGCGCAAGGTTGACGTTGCCCACGCTTCACGTTGCCACCTCGCGTCCTTCTCGCTGGAGGAATTTCAGGACACCGGCATCGACCCATCCGATGCCTCGGGGATCGCATCATGGCAGCCTGACTTGCCGTTCTTCATGCAAAGTGGGTTCGGCCGGAAATGAAGATGGAGCCTCCACCTTCGGGCAGGCTCCTGGGTCTCCAGGCCCAGACAGATTTCGAAATGACGCGCCGACGACAGGTGCGAAAGGTGGTCAGAGCAGTTGGTTTGCTAAATGCCCACTTGTCAGTGCGATCGGCGGCTTCGACAATGCAGTGGAAGCAATGTCGCGCTTAATCGCGCCCGCGTCAGGCCCTGAGCGGATTTCTCATAAGGCCGCAGCGATTGTCGGATTCGGCCCATTGCTGCCGGTCGGCCGTGTCTTTTGCCGCAGCACTACAATTAGACCACGAGCGAGCGCGTCCACCCCGGCACGAAGCAGCGAGCCTGCCAGATCTCCACACCTTTGTGTTGGCTCGATACGGGAATGCCCCAATCCCACCAGGCGCGCCGCTCGGCACTTGGGGCAAAGCGAAACGACGGTCCTAGAGCCAGCCGTGGATCGGCAGGTGCCCCACCACCCAAGAGACGCTGCGCCAAAGCACGTTCGCCTCAGGCTCGACCCACATGACCTGTGGCAGACCGCGCCGGGTGACAGCCCAACGCAGCGAGCGCCGCTCAAGCGACAAGGCATATGCAAAATCAGCACCCGCATCCCGGTCAAAGATCGCAGACAATTCGGCCACCAGATCGGGTTCTTCGAACAGGATGCCGATTTCGGTATTGGTATGCTCGGAACGCATGTCAAAATTCAACGACCCGACAATTGCCTGTCTCCGGTCAATAACAAACACCTTTGAATGCAGGACATCGCGTTGGCGACGGCGGCGCGCAGGCGGCGCAAATTCGAAAATCCGGGCACCGGCGGCCAGAAGTGGCCCGCGATAACGCCGGTAAGCCCCATGTACGAAAACGTTGTCGGAGGCTGCCAGCGAGTTGGTCAGCAAGGACACCTTTACCCCGCGCCGCAAAAGCCCATTGAGTGCCGCCAAACCGTCTGCGCCGGGAACAAAATACGGGGTGATCAGCTGCACCTCGCCTTGCGCCTCCTTCAGCACGCCATGTACCTGCGCGGCCATCCACGGCGGATTGCGATGGCCATAGGCCTTGCCTGGAGAGTCGGCCAAAACGCGCGCGGTGTCAGTCCACCGCAATGGTGCGGCCAAGACCGTCGCCGCGTTCCGCCCAGCCACCGCATTCTCCAGGAAAGCGCGTGCCGTGGCTGCATTTGCGCGCTGGGAGAGCCGTTTGCGAAAACTGTGCGGCTTGATCTGAAAGTTTGGCCACAGCGACAGGATCGGCAGGACCAGCCCGAGGTTCCAGTAGCCGTCAAACAAGGCCTCGATCTCGGTAACCAAAGGACCCACCGCAAGCAGATCGGCATCCCGCGACGTCCGCTGCCGCGCCCCGGCCCGGCCATAGCGCGCGGCTCCGAAATAAGTGTCGCCGATATTGCGTCCACCGATGATCGCCATCCGGCCATCAGCAATCCAGGCCTTGCAATGCAAGCGCCGGTTAAAGCGCGAAATGCCCAGCGCGATTTCCAACCATCGCATCAGCACGTGGCCCCTGGTCCGGATCGGATTGAACAGCCGCACCTCGATCAGGGGGTGCTGGTTCAGGGCCAGAAACGTCAGGTCATAGCCTTGCACATTCACATCATCCAACAGTAACCGCACTCGAACGCCCCGGTCGGCTGCGTCCTGAAGTTCGCGCAAGAGCATCCAGCCCGTAAGGTCGGTCTCCCACTGGTAATACATCAGGTCGAGACTGCGACCGGCCTGCTGCGCCGAAAGGACGCGGGCGGCGAAGGCGTCGGCATTCTCAAAAAGGCCTGCAAGACCGTTCTGGCCGGGATGGGCCGCTTGCGGGGCGTCGTACAACTGATCAAGCGCAGTTGGCGGCCCGGTCCGAGCCAGCGCACAACCGGGTGCCCCCCGCGCGCGTTTGGCATAGCGACGCCACGACCGGTAGGCGAGTGCCGAGGCGCTCAAGGTCAGCACCACCGCTGCAATCAGCCAGATGAGACCGGCAAGCCCAGCGTTCATGTTGTCGACGCTGCGGTGCCGGGCGTCAGCCGAAGGCGTGCCTTGATCGGCAAATGGTCCGACGCGATCCGCGACAGCGGCGTTACATGGGCCAATAGGTCGGTCAACTCGCCCTGCGGACAGGTCATAATCCGGTCAAGGGCGAATAGCGGATAGCGTGCCGGATAGCTTTGGGCCGTCGCCGGTCCGGCAAAGCGATCCGCGAGCGGGCCCAACGATGATCTTTTGTCCAGCCGCCATTCGTTCAAGTCGCCCATCAGCAAGGCGGGCCGGTCGTCCAGGGTCGCCAGCTTGTCCATCAAGGCACGGGTCTGGCGCGCGCGAGATCGTGGCAAAAGCCCCAGATGCGCCGAAATGACCCGCAAAGGCTGTCCCGCGATCTGCAGATCCGTCATCAGCGCGCCGCGCGGTTCAAAACCTGGCAGGTGAAGATGGTGAACCACCTCGACCAGCGCGTTACGCACCAGCAGCAGGTTGCCGTGAAATCCATGCGCATCGCCTGTGCTTTCGGTGGGCACTGCGATT
Source organism: Rhodobacterales bacterium (assembly GCA_031426185.1). Classification (GTDB taxonomy): domain Bacteria; phylum Pseudomonadota; class Alphaproteobacteria; order Rhodobacterales; family Rhodobacteraceae; genus JAJNPS01. Next base: position 21,704 of record JANPKV010000286.1, read on the forward strand.
AGCCCCAGGTCGCGGCGCAAGGCCTCAAGATCCATTAGGCCCGCACGGTTGCCAAACCGCATGTCGGCCTCTTGCAAGGCCAGGATATCGGCACCGATTTCTGCAATCACCGCGGCTATGCGCGCAGGATCGCGCCGCCGGTCGGCACCCACCGCCTTGTGGATGTTGTAAGAAGCTACGGTCAATTCAGGTGTCTGGTACATGGGACGCGTATTGTTGCAGGCCAAGGGCAGGATAGCTACCCCAAGCGCCTTGTTGTGGGGCAAGATCCCCGCCGCCGTGACGCAAGGAGGGTACGAGGCACAGCCCCTGGATGCTGCAATCGAAGGTGAAGAGCGTCGCGCCGTATCTCTAAAACTGGCCGGGGCTTCGCGCTCCAGGGCTGGCTTATCTGTCCTTGCCTGCGGGCTTGGTGGCCTGTGCGCCCGCAAGCCTTGGCACGACCCGTTCCAGCATCAGGGTCAGGAACAAGATCAGGGCGATGACCAGAAAGACAGCCTCGATGCGGAAGGTCGCCTCGGTTGGCGTGGGGGCAGAGACGAGCAGGACGCCTGCGGTCATTGCCGCAGCCGAGATCGGCTTCGGATGGGGCAGGAAGCGCAGGCCAAGACCAAAGGCCGCAAGCGCCAGCAGCAGACGCCATGTGTCTGGCGTCCCGACCAGTTCGATGAGGATGGCGCCCGCTACGCCAAGTGCCGCGCCGTGGCCGTATTTGAGAAGGGCACCGGGCCTGTCCTGCATCGGCATCAGGCAGCGCGAGACGAACAGGATCACGATCCAGTAGGCATGAGGCAGGTTGATCGCCATCGCCAGACCGATGGACAACGCGATGACAACGGAAAGGAAGATTGCCAGTCGGATCGCCTCGGCCCGGTTGGCTCGCGGTGGGCGCAGGATGGACGACATGCGCAGATGTGCCGTCACCAGGTAGCCACCGCCAAGACCGACGGCGGCCATGGCGAGCATCCGGACGTCGCCTCCGCGTTCTGTTGCGATGGCGAACAGAACCACACCCAAAAGTACCATGACCGAGACACGGGTGCCCACCCGTGCCACCTCGACGGCGGCCCCGACCGACAAGGCGATACAAAGAGCCAGCACAACCGGCAGGACCGGAAGGGCCAGGACGAGCCCGGCCACGCAGATGAACCCAAGGCCCGCGATCAGCGTGGCCCGCAGCCCACCGGACAAGGCCGCGAAAAGGCCAACGGAAAAGCCTGCGGTTGCCGCCATGCTGCCTGCGCTGCCAGTCACGGCATAACCTGCGATGCCAAGGCTAAGCGCCGCAGCGCAGATCGTCAGGGCATAGCGCCAAGGCAATACGGTTGGAACTGCCGGGCTGGGCTGGGGGACTGTCTCGGTCACATCATCCACTCCACGGGCAATACTCCTATGATCTTGACCGTGGCCCGACCAAGCCATGTCGTGTTGGGTTCGGTGGATTGTACCATCTGCGCGCCGCTTTCATCGCGGGTGATCCATTCCAGCGCATTCACCGGAGACAGCTGCAAGGCGTATGCTCCCCGCTCCATCACCTGATCGACCGCCCGCGTTACCGCCACCGCAAAGGTCGGGCTTTCGATCAGCAGGCCCATTTCGGTGTTCAACCGCGCCGAACGGGGGTCAAAGTTGAATGACCCTATGAAGACCCGTTCGCCGTCGATCGCAAAAACCTTGGAATGCAGCGAGGATCCAGAGCCCGCAAGGAAGCTGGCCAGCGTCTGGTCCTGTTGCGGGATCAGCGGATCGGCCCTGAGTTCGCCCAAGCCCACCCCGCCCGCCAGCAAGGCGGGGCGATATTTGGCATAAGAGCCGTGTACGGTTAGGACATCGGTTGCCTCTTGCGCGTTGGTCAGTACCCGCACGGCCACCCCTTTTGCCGCAAGGCCGGTCAAAAGGTCCGTCCCGTCCTGTCCCGGCACGAAATAGGCCGAGATCAGGTCAAATGATACTGTCGGGCCGGTCCCCGCATCCGTCAGGATCGCAACCAGCCTTTCGATCAGTAATCCACCGGCACCTTGCTGGCCAAGGCCCTTGGCGGGGTCATCGGTGACCAGTGTCACTTGCGCCCATTCCACCGCGTCGGGGCCTGCCATCAGCGTCTGCATCAGCGGCGACGTTCGGATGGCGGCCAGATAGGGGGCCGAGAGACTAGAAGCCCGCGCTACTGCATTCGCGGCCTGCAGGCGCGCCAGGCCGTCGGGCGCGACCGGCAAGATCAGCCCCGCAGGATAGGCCGAGGCGCTGTTCCAATAGGCGTCGAACGCCGCCGACACCTCTGCCGCAGCCGGGCCAAGGGCCATCACGTCGGTGTCGATGTAATGTACGTCCCGGCCGAAGGCGAAGTAGATGTCGCCCACGTTGCGCCCGCCCACCACGCTTGCAGCACCATCCGCCGTGAACGACTTGTTGTGCATCCGCCGGTTCAGCCGGAAGAAATCGAATGCAAAGGACAAGAGTTTCGGACGGCGCAGGGTGAAGGGGTTGAAGAGGCGCACCTGCATGTTCGGCAGGTCATCCAGCGCGCGCATTTCAGCGTCCAGTCCCGCAATGCCATTGTCATCCACAAGCAGGCGCACCCGCACCCCGCGTTCCGCCGCTGCGCGCAACTCGTCGAGCAGCAGGTAGCCGGTCGTGTCCGCCTGCCAGATGTAATACTGCACATCCAGCGTCTGTTCGGCGGTCCGCGCCAACAGCACACGGGCAGCAAACGCCTCGCCACCGCCAGCAAGGGGGATCACGCCGCTCTTGCCCGGATGTGCCGCCTGCCCTTGCAGGACAGCAGCGCCTATTCGTGTCTGGTCGGTAGCCGGGATGGCCTCGGTCGCCTCGATGCCCTGTCGATCCGGCAGTGGAAACATCATCTTCATGGCAAGGAGTCCCGCGCCAGCAAAGACCAATAGGCTCAGAATGATGCGGAATACTGCCAAGTCGTTCGTTTCCGAGGGGTCTGGGGTGGCTTAGCAGACTTCCGGGGCTTAATCCATCTTGGCGGGTTTGCTGTCGACGTGCCTCGACAACGCTTTGCCGTAATGCTGCGGACGCTTGATGCGCCGCCGTCAGACACTTTCCGCAAGCACAAAGGACAGCTGAGTAGACGGTAGGGCGGATACATCCTCTGATGAAATCAGGTATTCGCAGTTTTAATGGTGCCCGCGGCCGGACTTGAACCGGCACGGCCATACGGCCAAGGGATTTTAAGTCCCCAGTGTCTACCATTTCACCACGCGGGCAAGCGGGGGCGGTTTGCCGCGCTACCATAGCCGCGCCGGGGCGCGCGTAAAGGGTCAGGGCGGGGCTCAGGGCGTTGGGCGCGGATAGACATTGCCCGCTGAGGCGGCCAGACGACCAAGCGCGACGTGCAAAAGTCGGGGCGCGATGTTGGCAGCGTAGTTTGCCCGCCAGGTCGACGTCACCCCGTCGGGCACCAACGCTGCGCCGCCGCAATTGACACTGCCGCTGCGGCAAGCCCATATGCAGGAACACCAAAAGCGGGGGTCTCATGTCCAAAATACATCCTGACGCGGCGTCGGCCCTGCAAGGGCTTTTGCATGACGACATGACCATCGCGGCGGGCGGGTTCGGACTGTGCGGCATTCCCGAACTGCTGATCGCGGCGATCCGCGATGCCGGCACCAAGGGTCTGACGATCGCGTCGAACAATGCCGGCGTCGACGGGTTCGGGCTTGGGCAACTGCTTGCCACCCGGCAGGTCAAGAAGATGATCTCGTCCTATGTCGGTGAAAATGCCGAATTCATGCGCCAATATCTGTCGGGCGAACTGGAGCTGGAGTTCAACCCCCAAGGCACGCTCGCCGAGCGCCTGCGTGCCGGCGGGGCAGGTATTCCCGGTTTCTACACCCGCACCGGCGTCGGCACCGTCATCGCCGAGGGCAAGGAGCACAAGGAGTTCGACGGCAAGACCTATATCCTGGAGCGCGGGATCGTGGCGGACCTTGCCATCGTCAAGGCCTGGCGGGCCGATCCCAGCGGCAACCTGGTCTTTCGCAAGACGGCGCGCAACTTCAACCCGCCTGCCGCCACCGCAGGACGGGTCTGCGTGGCCGAGGTGGAGG
>JANPKV010000287.1:0-14696 GCA_031426185.1 Rhodobacterales bacterium
GCCCGACCATTGTGAAAATCCGCCCGCCTGCCCCCATGCAGCGCGGGCGGTTTCGTATCCGGCTGGTGGCGCGCGGAGGGAAGGGTTTCGCATCATGACAGCGGGTGTCCTTGCGGCTGAGGCGATCGGGGATCTGATCGCAGCGGGCCAGATCGCGGCCGACCTGCCGGTCCTGTCCGCACAGGTACAGCCCGCCAGCCTTGATCTGCGGCTTGGCACCGTGGCCTACCGCGTGCGCGCCTCGTTCCTTGCCGGCGCCGGCCAGACTGTCGCCGAGCGGCTGCAAACCTTCGAGATGCACCGGATGGACCTGACCGAGGGCGCGGTGCTTGAAAAAGGCTGCGTCTATGTCATCCCGCTGGCAGAACGGCTGGCCCTGCCTGCAGGCGTGTCGGCGGTGGCCAATGCCAAAAGCTCTACCGGCAGGCTGGACCTGCTGACCCGCACCATCACCGATGGCGGCGTGGAGTTCGACCGCATCCCCGACGGCTATCACGGCCCCCTTTATGCCGAGGTTTGCCCCCGCAGTTTCTCGGTTCTGGTGCGTCCGGGCATGCGCCTGAACCAGATCCGGTTTCGCACCGGGCATGCGACGCTGTCGGACGCCGAGCTTTCTGCCCTGCACGCCGCGGAACCGCTGGTTTCCGGGACGGCGGTGATTTCCGAAGGTCTGGGATTTTCCGTCGATCTGCTGTCCCCCGACAACGGCATCGTTGGCTACCGCGCCAAACCGCATGCAAGCGTCGTCGATCTGGACCGCATCGGCCAGTACGACGCGCGCGAGTTCTGGGAAGAACTGCGCAGCCCCGAGGGTCGGCTGATCCTCGACCCTGGCGCCTTCTACATCCTCGTCAGCCGCGAGGCCGTCACGATTCCCCCTGATTATGCCGCCGAAATGGCACCCTACCTTGCCATGGTCGGTGAGTTTCGCGTGCATTACGCTGGCTTTTTCGACCCCGGTTTCGGCTACGGCCCCGCGGGCGGTGCGGGCAGCCGCGGAGTGCTGGAGGTACGTTGCCACGAGGCACCGTTCGCGCTGGAGCATGGCCAGATCGTCGGGCGTCTGGTCTATGAGCGGATGCAGTCGCGGCCAAAACAGCTGTATGGCACCGGCATTGCGTCAAACTATCAGGGCCAGGGGCTTAAACTGGCCAAGCAGTTCCGTTAGCGCGACAACCCGACGCTGTCGCCGAAAATCCGGCCCATATGCTCGGTCATGTAGATGCGCAGCCAGGGCGTGAACTTTTCCGGCGTGCGCAACACCTCGGCTGACAGGTCATAAAGATCAACCCAGCGCGTTGCCATGACCTCGTCGGGGTTGGGGCGAACCGTCTGGCCCGGGTCGGCATGGGCCACAAAGATATCGACCAGCTCGTGTTCGGTCAGTCCACCCCCCACATCGGCGCGGTACTCGACGCGGTCGGCAAAGGCCGGGTACAGGCCGGCGATCCCCAGTTCTTCGCGCAGGCGGCGCACGGCGCAGGCGGCAGGGTCTTCGTCCCAGCGGGGATGCGTGCAGCAGGTATTCGCCCACAGGCCGGGCGTATGATACTTGGTCAATGCGCGCTGCTGGATCAGCACGCGCGTGCCTTGCGTGACAAAGACCGACACCGCCTTGTGCCGGAGCCCGCGCTGATGCACGGCCAGCTTGCCGACAGGCTGCAACCGCCCGTCAAGCCAGGCCGGGATCATTTCCTCTAGCGTCGTGTCTGCCACGGTCATGTCCAGTTGGGGGATACCAGCCGCAACAGATGTGCGACATTCTTGATCCCGATCTTCAGATGCGCCAGCGGCCGGGCCGCGACGAGCTTCTTGTTCATATAGGCCTCGAATGTCAGCTTTTGCACGTCGGCATCATGACACAGGCTGACAAATCTTTCGCGACGCTCATCGCTTTTGTAATAGGCGTCCTGCATGCTGCGCAGAACCTTGAACACGGTCTTGTGCTCTTTCATGAACAGCTTTCGCGCCCGCGCAAGATCGCGGGCCTTGCCGGATTTCAGAAACTCATGCCCCGCGGTTGCGGCGACGCGGCCCCCCATCATCGCGTAATAGATGCCCTCGCCCGAAGATGGCGCCACGACGCCTGCCGCATCGCCCGACAACACCACGTCGCGCCCATTGTCCCATTTATCAAGGGGATGAAGCGGGATCGGCGCGCCCTCCTTGCGGATGGTCTCGCATCCCGTCAGCCCACTTGAGGCGCGCAGATCGGCAGTCGCCTGCTTGAGATCCACGCCGTCAACCCCGCTGCCCATTCCGATCGACGCAGTATCGCCATGGGGAAACACCCAACCGTAAAAATCGGGCGAGATACGGCCGTCATAGATCACATCGCAACGCTTGGGGTCATAGTTCGCGACCGTCGTCGGGGCGCGGACGATCTCGTGATAGGCGATCACGTAAGGGATCTTGTCGCCCCCCGGCACATGGTCGCGCGCCACGACCGACCGAGCGCCATCGGCGCCGATCACCAGCCGCGTCTTTGTCCGCCGCTCCTCGCCGGTCGCCTTTTCGCGCCAGACGACGTGGCTGCCCTCATGGTCACGCTCGATCCGCAAATAGGTGCCGGTCAGCCGTTCCGCCCCGGCATCGGCTGCACGCACGCGCAGGAATTCGTCGAAATCCTCGCGGTCGACCATGCCGACAAAGCCGTTCTCGATATGGATGTCGACCGACCGTCCAGTGGGCGAGATCATCCGCGCGGTCTCCACCTTGGCGACCAGCAGATGGTCGGGGATGTCGAAATCCAGAATCGCACGCGGGGGGATGGCACCGCCACAGGGCTTGATGCGCCCGGCGCGGTCCAACAGCGCCACGTGATGCCCTGCGCGGGCAAGGTCCCAGGCCGCTGTTGCACCGGACGGGCCGCCACCGACGACAAAAACATCAAAGCTCATGTCATTCTCCTGGAACGAGGTTGGATTCATGTCGCATCGCCCGGGCCGGGGCCGTGACCCGCAGTGCAAGACCCGCAGCAATCAGAAAGACGACGCCTTCGGCGGCAAAGACGGTACCATAGGCAAGGGCGTCTGACGTCATGATGGCGCGCATCACGTCCGCCGCGACCGTGCCGCCAAATGACCCGATCCCGAAGCCGATGGCCTGCGCCGCGCCGAACAGACCCATCCTCGCGCCTTCGCGCGCCTCGGTTCCGTCCCGCGCGATCCCCATCATCGCGCCGATGGCCGCGACCGCAAAGACGCCGTTCGCAAGCCCCAGTGCAAAGACATTGGCCCGAAGCGGCCAGTCGGGTGCAAATTGCGCGCCATAGCCAAGTGCCATCAGCGAGGCCCCCGACACAAGGCAACCGCCGACGATCCAGACGCGCAAGGGGACGACAAAGAACCGTATCAGCACGGTCCCCGACAGCAGCACCGCCAGCATTCCCATCAGCGCCCCCGCATGGTGCTGGCCACTGAGTTCGGTGCTTTGGCCGACCGTCATGCCAAAGACATGGCCCGCGAAAGGCTCAAGGATCAGGTCCTGCAGGTTATACGCCGTCATGGAGGCGAAAACGAAGATCGTGAAGGCCCGCGTGCGCGGTTCTGCCCACATCTCGCGCAGCATCTGGCCGAACGGCAGGGCCCGTTTCGGCGGCGTGCGGATGACCACGCGTTCCTGACCCCAGACACCGATCACCGTCAGGACCAGCGCGACGGCCGATACGCCCGCCGTCACCGCAACCAGCCGCATCGGCGAATACGGGTCCAAAAGCTTGCCCGTGACGATCGCTGTCACGACCAGGCCAAAGATCATCATGATCCAGATAGCACTGCCCGCCGCTGCCTCACGCAGGGGGTCGACGCGGGCCGCCAGCAGGGCCAAGAGGTTGGTGCCGCCTGCCCCGATGCCAAGGCCGATCAACAGGAACGACGGCACCGCAGCCGCGATGCCAAGGACGGGGTGGCTGCCCATCAGGCCAACCGAAAGCGCCGCGCAGATGGCACCGGCCGCCAAAGTCACGACACCGCCCACGATCCACGGCGTCCGCTTGCCGCCCTGATCGGCACTGTGACCAAATCGCGGCCGCAGGAACTGCGTCCCGTAATACAGCGCCACCAGAAGCCCCGGCAGCATGGCGGGGAAGGCAAGCTCTACGGTCATCACGCGGTTCATCGTCGATGTCGTCAGCGACACGATGGACCCCAGAGCGATCTGCACCAGGCCAAGCCGCGCGATCTGGACCCAGGACAGGCTCATGCCAGCCCCCGGACCGCAAAGGCGGAAATCATCATGCCGGCCACGTACAACACGACCCCGGTGCCGTTGTACCAGGGCGCCTTGCCCTTTGGATCACGGAACAGCACCCGCATCGCGGCAAACTGCCCCACCAAAAGACAGCAAACCGCCAAGGCATGCCAGGGCTTGTCCCAGACCAGCAGCATCGCGATGACCAAGGCCTGCGCCATGCTCATCACGGTGCAGGCGATGCGTGCCGCGACATCCGGTCCCAGAACCACCGGCAGCGAGCGCACGCCGTGCTGGCGGTCCCCCTCCAGCGCCTTGAAATCGTTCAGGGTCATGATCCCGTGGGCACCAAAGGCGTAAAGCAGCGCCAGGGTCACGATCTCGAATGACGGAGCGGCACCGATCAGCACCGCGGCCCCCGTGAACCAGGGCAATCCTTCATAGGACAGAGCGACCAGCCCCGGCCCCCACCAGCCCGACCGTTTCAGCCGGATCGGTTCGGCGGAATAGGCCCAGGCGGCGATGACGCCCACCACCGTGGCGCCGAACCCCCACGGCCCCAGCAACCATCCCACGGCAAGCGACAGCACGGTCATCACCAGCGCGATCCACAACCCCCAGCGGCCCGGAATCCGCCCGGACGGGATCGGCCGGTCAGGCTCGTTCACCGCATCGACATGCCGGTCGCACCAGTCGTTGGCGGCCTGGCTCATGCCGCAGACGATGGGTCCGGCCAGAACCATCCCCAAGAGGACCATCGGCCAGTGATCGCCCAAAGGCACGCCCGCCGACACCGATCCGCAAAGATAGGCCCAGACCGGTGGAAACCAGGTAATCGGCTTGATCAGCCGCAGCATGGCGCGCGGTTCCGGGAAATGTCGCGTTGGCTGCGTAACACCGATGCTCATGTGTCAAGTAAACATGACAACGCGGAGTCGGGCAAGACCCCGCGGGGCAAAATGTGTAAATTAAACCTGACAGTTCTTGCGGCGTCCTGTGTCGGGCGCGCCGCGACGTCGGCGACCAAGCTTCGTCAGTCGTCGTCGCGGTTGATCAACCCGAATTTCCGCAGCTTGACGTATAGCGATTGCCGCGACAGGCCCAGAAGGTCGGCTGCCGCCACGCGGTTGTTGCGCGTCAGTTCGAGCGCGGTTTCGATGCACATCTTTTCGATGACATCCGTGGTCTCGGCGACAATGTCCTTCAGGGGCGAGGATCCCACGAGTTCCATCACATTGCCCGATCCCTCGTCCTGTCCGGGAAGGGTGGAGCGCCGCATCGCCTCGGCCCGGCTGGCGTCACGCACCACAAGTACCAGCACCGGGTCCGGCCGGTCGTTCAGCCAAGTCGCCGAAAGCTCTACCGCGACCTGCCCCGAAAAATCGGTGTTGAGGCGGGTCGCATAGAACTTCAGCTGCCCGGTGCGCCGGACATTGTCCATCAGGAGCCGCAGATCCACTTCGCCACGCGCCAGGAAATCTGCCAGCGACCGCCCCCTGATCGCGGCAAAGCTTGCCGTGTCGGTCAGGTTCAGAAACGCCTCGTTGGCGGCCCGAAGGTTTCCGTCGGCATCGGCAAAGACGATTCCATCGACGCCTTCATGATAAAGCTGCGTCAATCCTTCGGTCAGATCGTCCGACCGCGCGACCGCCGTCGTTGCCGCCTCAAGCTGGCACAAAAGGATCCGCTCGCCTGCGGCGCGGAACATCGTCGCCGTCACCAGCAATCTGCGCGAGGATCGCCGCGCCGACAATTCCATCGGCGTCTTGCGTTCCGCCGAGGCAAGATTGGTCAGCCCTTCCAGCAACTCGCCCCGCCGACGTCCGTCGAATTCCTGGGCCAGCGGCGCCCCGGTCAATTCCCCGCGCGTGCCGCCCAAAAGGTTGGCCGCCCCTTGCGAGACATCCACGATGCGTCCTGTCGATGCCGAAATCAGCACGACCGCATCGCGCGACACCTCCATCAGGACCCGGTAGCGGGTGTCGGTTTCGCGCTGCGCCTCATAGTCACGCTCCAGCGCGAGCTGGGCAGTGACGAGCTGCTGCTGCACCTCGGCGACCAGACGCAGATCGCGCCCCAACATCAACAGGGTTCCGTCTTCGGCAATCTGATGCACGCTGTAGCGCACGGGATGTGCCCACATCGCGACATCGGCGTGGTTCAGTTCGATACCGAGGATCGGCACGCCCTTGGCCTTGCTGTCCGCCCGACGCATGTTGAATTTGCGAACACTTTCAGGGGAAAGGATATCCGCCAGCGGCAAACCTTCCCAACCCGCCAACTGACCGAAGAACCGGTGCTGCGGGTTCAAGACAACCGAATCCACCTTTTCGGAGGGCGAGATCAGCAATGCGATATCGCAGGCCGACCCGATGACCTCGGTCAGCATCTCGGGGGCCAAAATCGGGATCCGCCCCGCACTCATCAATGGTCTGCCGTCGGTCGTCACGCAATCTCCAACTCTGTCGTCCGGTGCTAAAATCGTCCGACCCGGGCGCGCGCCATGTCCACGCCCATGATCCCCAACGCCTCGTCCAGATCACATGTCACGATATCAGCGCCTGATCTTGCGACCTCATCGTGCTCTGCCTCGGCAATTGACCCGCCCACCGCGACCATCAGCGAGTGACTCTCGCAACTTTTCATCGCCCGGATAAGTTCCGATAAATCTTTCAGGTGGCGCGATGATCCGACGGACACAAAGGCACCGTTGAACCGCCGACTTGCCACCAATGTGCGCACCGCGTCCAGCTTTGGCCCAAGCAGAAGGCACACCGAGACACCGCGCCTGCGCAACTGCCACGCCACTGTCAGCCCGCCCAGGGTATGCTGCTCACCGTCGGGTACGACAATCAGGATCACACCGCCGGCGGAACTGTCCATCTCTTCATCGAAGAAGTCGCTTGTCAGGTCACGCAACAGCGACTGAAGCCGTGCCGATCCCAGCGTCACTTCGCAAAACGTCATCGTGTCGTTGAGCCAAGCCTCACCAAACCGGCGGGCGACTTCGGGAATGTACAATTCGGCAAGACTGCCGGGCGTCACATGGAGCCGACGAAACTCGCCGCGCAGCTGTGCGATATCGGCAAGGTTTCCGGTCACAATGACCTGCATGAACTGCTGCAGCAGTGCTTCGTCGAGCACTGCGGGTCGCGCGCCCCCGCGCACCAGCAACAGTTCCACCACATCGGACGCAAAGCGCGACAAGCCAACGGTGGCGCGGTCGGTGGGAAGTTCAAGTCCTCTGGTCATGTCTTCCATATCGACGCTTCCCTAAGGGTGCCGCCGGGCCACAACGCAGCAACGCGTTTGTCTGGACCTTGATCCGGGCATGCAAAAGCCTCGGACACCCTGAACGCAACTTCGATTAGTCGCGCGGGATTGTCAAAGAAAATTGACACATCTTGGGCTGATCCGGTGTCGTGTGACGTCTTTTTTCAGCGAAATACCGCTGAACAAAGCCTTTACGCCAAGAACATCGACTTCATGCCGCACTGAGCCGGACGCGCGGGCTCACTTTGTTGATGCATGATGTGTAAGTTTAGGTTGACACTTCCCGCCAATTTACTACGTTCAATCCAACCGCAACGACGGTCTCAGGGGGGTTCGACAGGATGACTGCACTAAGCCGAACCAGCGCGCGGCCGCCGCTTTACACAACCGAAGAACGTGCGCGCCGCGACGCCAGTATCTGGACCCTGGTGCAAGGCATTCTGGCACCGGTGCAATTCCTGGCCTTCGGTGTGTCCCTCGTCCTTGTCATGCGGTTCCTTGTGACCGGGATTGGTTACGAAGCTGCGACAATCTCCATCCTGGTCAAGACGGCGTTTCTGTTCCTGATCATGATCACGGGCGCAATCTGGGAAAAGGTGGTCTTCGGCCAGTACCTTTTCGCCCCCGCCTTCTTCTGGGAAGACGTCTTCAGTTTCGCCGTCATCGCCTTGCATTCGTTGTATCTTTGGGCGCTGTGGACCGGATCGATGTCGCCTCGTGACATGATGCTGGTGGCGCTGGCGGCCTATGCCACTTACGTCGTCAATGCGGGGCAGTTCATCTGGAAGCTTCGGCAGGCGCGGCTTGACCAAAGGGGACGGGCATGAGCCTCGATCTGCCCGCCACCGGATGCCGCGACACCCCAGTGCTGAAGCAGCGCGGACAGCGCGAGGTCTTTTGCGGTCTGACGGGAATCATCTGGCTGCACCGCAAGATGCAGGACGCCTTTTTCCTCGTCGTCGGATCCCGCACCTGCGCGCACCTGTTGCAAGCCGCAGCCGGCGTGATGATCTTTGCCGAACCCCGCTTCGGCACGGCGATTCTCGAAGAGAAGGATCTGGCGGGCCTCGCCGACGCCAATGTCGAACTTGACCGCGAAGTTGGCCGCCTTCTGGCCCGCCGCCCCGACATCCGCCAGCTGTTCCTTGTCGGGTCCTGCCCGTCCGAGGTGATCAAGCTTGATCTTGCCCGCGCCGCCGAGCGTCTGAACGGCCAGCACAGCCCGCATGTGCGCGTCTACAACTACTCCGGCTCCGGCATCGAGACGACCTTTACCCAAGGCGAAGATGCCTGCCTTGCCGCGATGGTGCCGTCCCTGCCCGCCACCACCGCTCGGGAACTTCTGATCGTGGGCGCCCTGCCCGATGTGGTCGAGGATCAGGCGCTCAACCTGTTGAGGGCGCTTGGCATTCCTGTCACGCGGACCTTGCCGGCGCACCGTCACTCCGAATTGCCTGCGGTGGGCGAAAACACCGTCTTTGCGCTGGTGCAGCCGTTTCTGGGCGACACCCATGCCGCCCTGACGCGGCGCGGCGCACGCCATATCCCTGCCCCCTTCCCCTTCGGCGAGGAAGGCACCACCGCCTGGCTTCGCGCCGTCGCGGAAGAATTCGGCGTGTCCCGCGACCATTTCGAGGCCGTCACCGCCGCCCCCCGCGCCCGGGCGCAAAAGGCGATTGCCGCCGCTGCGCTGACGCTGTCGGGCAAGTCGGTCTTTTTCTTCCCCGACAGCCAGCTGGAAATCCCCCTCGCGCGCTTTCTCACCCGCGAATGCGGCATGACCGCAATCGAGGTCGGCACCCCCTACCTGCAGACCGGCATCGTCGGGCCTGATCTTGACATGCTGGCCGAAGGCCCGACCATTTCGGAAGGTCAGGACGTTGACCTGCAGCTCGACCGCGCCCGCGCCGCCCGGCCCGACCTCACGGTCTGCGGCCTTGGCCTTGCGAACCCTTTGGAAGCTGAAGGTCTGTCGACCAAGTGGGCCATCGAACTGGTCTTCACGCCGGTCCATTTCTACGAGCAGGCTGGCGACCTTGCGTCGCTTTTCGCCCGCCCCCTCCGCCGCAAGGCGATCCTATCGCAGGGGGCAAGCGCATGAAGCTTACGCTATGGACCTACGAAGGCCCGACCCATGTGGGCGCGATGCGTGTGGCAACGGCGATGAAGGGACTGCACTACGTCCTGCACGCGCCGCAGGGCGACACCTATGCGGACCTCTTGTTCACCATGATCGAACGGCGCAATCACCGCCCGCCGGTCACTTACACCACCTTTCAGGCCCGCGATCTGGGCGGCGACACCGCCAATCTGTTCAAGGACGCCGCGCGCGAGGCTTATAATCGCTTCAAGCCGCAGGCGATGATCGTGGGGGCATCCTGCACCGCCGAGCTGATCCAGGACGATCCCGGCGGTCTGGCCCAGGCGCTTGGCCTGCCGATCCCGGTCATCCCGCTGGATCTGCCAAGCTATCAGCGCAAGGAAAACTTCGGCGCGGACGAGACGTTCCTGCAGATCGTGCGCGCCCTGGCCCGCCCGATGGCGCGCACCGAAGCGATCACCTGCAACCTGCTTGGCGCGACCGGGCTTGGCTTCCGCCACCGCGATGACGTGGCCGAGGTCACCAAACTGCTGGGATTGATGGGGATCACCGTCAACGTCTGCGCGCCCATGGGGGCCACCCCGCACGACATCACCCGGATGGGGGCGGCACATTTCAACGTGCTCTTGTACCCCGAAACCGGCGAGGCGGCGGCACGCTATCTGGAAAAGACCTGCAATCAGCCCTTTACCAAGGCGGTGCCCATCGGGGTCGGTGCGACACGCGACTTCCTGCATGAAATCAGCGGCATCACGGGGATTTCTGCCAAGGTGGATGAGACCGGCCTGCGCCTGCCCTGGTGGTCTGCTTCGGTCGACAGCACCTATCTGACCGGCAAGCGCGTCTACATCTTCGGCGATGCCACGCATGTGATGGCTGCCGCCCGCATCGCCGCCACCGAGATCGGCTTCGAGGTCGTCGGCATGGGCTGCTACAACCGCGAATATGCCCGCCCGATGCGGACCGCCGCCAAGGCCTACGGGCTGGAGGCGCTGATCAGCGACGATTATCTGGAGGTGGAGGCCGACATCGCCCGCCTGCAGCCCGAAATGATCCTTGGCACGCAGATGGAGCGTCACATCGGCAAGCGGTTGGGGATCCCGTGCGCGGTGATCAGTGCGCCGGTGCATGTGCAGGACTTCCCGGCCCGCTACAGCCCGCAGATGGGCTTTGAAGGTGCCAACGTGATCTTCGACACCTGGATCCATCCCCTGGTGATGGGTCTGGAAGAGCACCTTCTGACCATGTTCCGCGAAGATTTCGAGTTTCATGACGGCGCTGGGGCCAGCCATCATGGCGGCAAGGCGCAGAGCCGGCCCGAGACGCCTGTTGAGCCCGTGGAAGCCTCCGGCGGGGATATTTCTGGACAGATGAATGACACCGGCGCGCCAGGCGATCCCGCGTGGTTGCCCGATGCCGAACGCGAATTGAGAAAGATCCCGTTCTTTGTGCGGGGCAAGGCCAAGCGCAACACCGAGAAATATGCCGCAGAGCGCGGCATGGCCGCGATCAGCGTCGACACCCTCTATGAGGCAAAGGCCCATTATGCGCGATGACATGGCCCACCAGACGGATGTGAAGGGCAAGGCGGGCTACCGCTTTGTCATCATCACGCTGGATGCCCACGCCGCAGGTCCCGCCGCACGCATCGCCCCACGGCTGGCACGCGACTTTCCGGGCATCGAGGTGTCCGTTCACGCCGCCGCCGAATGGGCCGAGAATCCCGCAGCGCTCGCCCGCGCCAAGGCCGCCGTGGCCGATGCCAACATCATCGTGGCGAACCTGTTGTTCATCGAAGAGCACATCACGGCGATTCTGCCCGACCTGCACCGCGTCCGCGACGGCCTTGACGCCTTTGTCGGCGTGATCGCAGATCCGCAGATCGTCAAGCTGACCCGGATGGGCGATCTGGACATGTCCAAACCCGCCAGCGGGGCGATGGCGTTCCTGAAGAAGATGCGCGGGCCGAAAGAGCCCTCCGCCTCGTCAGGGCAAAAGCAGATGGCGCTGTTACGGCGCCTGCCGAAGATCCTGCGCTGGATCCCCGGCAAGGCGCAGGACATGCGCGCGTGGTTTTTGTCCATGCAGTACTGGCTCGGCGGGTCGGACGACAACCTCGAGGCGATGATCCGCTTTCTCGTCAGCCGCTATTCGGCAGACCGCAAGTGGCAGGCGGTGAAGGCGGCAGCGCCGATCGACTACCCCGATGTTGGGCTTTACCATCCGCGCCTCAAGACCCGCATCACCACCGACATCACCGACATGCCGCGCCCTGCTGCCACGAAGGCCACCGTGGGCCTTCTGATGCTGCGCAGCTACATCCTTGCCGCTGATACCGCGCATTACGACGCCGTGATCAACGCGTTCGAGGCGCGTGGCATCGCCGTGCTGCCCGCTTTTGCCGGTGGTCTTGATGGCCGCCCGGCAATCGACGCCTACTTCCAGGGCCGGATCGATGCGCTGGTATCGCTGACCGGGTTTTCGCTCGTCGGTGGCCCGGCCTATAATGACAGCCCCGCAGCCGTTGCCGCCCTGAGCGCGCTAGACGTGCCCTATATCGCCGCGCATCCGCTGGAGTTCCAGACGCTCGACCAGTGGCAGGCCTCCGAAGGCGGGCTTGGTCCGGTGGAAACCACCATGCTGATCGCCCTGCCGGAGATCGACGGCGCGACCAACCCCACCGTTTTCGCAGGCCGTCGCGGCAGCACCGATACGTCTGCTCCAGACGCCCGCGTGATGCTCGCCTGCCCCGAACGGGTGGAGGCCTTGGCCGACAAGACGATGCGTCTGGCCGTTCTGCGCCGCTCCGCCCAGAAGGACCGCAAGGTCGGCATCGTCCTATACGGCTTTCCGCCGAATGCAGGCGCCGCCGGGACCGCCGCCTATCTTGGCGTGTTCGAGAGCCTTTACAACACCCTGCACGCCATGGCCGCCGATGGCTACACGCTGATCCCGCCCGCCTCGGTCGAGGCGCTGCGCGAAATGGTCCTGAAAGGCAACGCCGCCCGCTACGGCCAGCCCGCGAATGTGCACGCCACCGTATCCGCCGCCGAGATCGTCGCGAAGACCCCTTGGCTGCGCGAGGTCGAAGCCGCTTGGGGCCCCGCCCCCGGGCGCCACCAGACCGACGGGCGCGGCGTGCATGTGCTGGGCTGCCAGTTCGGCAACGTCTTCGTCGGCTTGCAGCCGGTGTTCGGCTATGAGGGCGATCCGATGCGCCTGTTGTTCGAGCGCGGCTTTGCCCCGACCCACGCCTTCACCACCTTTTACCGCTGGCTGCGCGAGGATTTCGGCGCCGATGTGTTTTTGCACTTCGGGATGCACGGAGCACTGGAATTCATGCCGGGCAAGCAGGCCGGCGTGTCTGGCGACTGCTGGCCCGACCGGCTGATCGGAAATCTGCCGAACGTCTATCTTTACGCCGCCAACAATCCGTCCGAGGCGACCCTTGCCAAGCGGCGCTCCAATGCGGTCACGGTCACGCACCTGACCCCGCCTCTGGCCCGCGCGGGGCTTTACAAGGGCCTGCAGGAGCTGAAGGACACCCTGACCCGCTGGCGCGCCACCGCCCCCGATGCCGCCGACCGCGCCGACCTTGAGGCGCTGATGGCCGAACAGGCCAAAGCCGTCGACATGGCCGGTCTTGTCCCCGGCGCGCTGTGGGTCAAGCTGCTGGAAGCCGAGGGCGCCCTGATCACCGACGGCCTGCATGTCGTCGGCCGCAAGATGACCGCCGCGCATCGCGCCGAGATGATCGCGATGATGCCCGAGGATGCACAGGCGCGGGCCAAGGCCGACCTTATGCTCCAGGACGAGACCGAACTGACGGGCATCCTGCGCGCCCTTGGCGGCCGGTTCATCGCCCCCGTTCCGGGTGGTGACCTGATCCGCGCGCCGGAAATCCTGCCCACGGGACGCAACATCCACGCCTTTGACCCGTTCCGCATGCCGACCGCATTTGCAATGGCCGACGGGGCCGCACAGGCGCAGCGGCTGCTTGACGCCCATCACCGCCTGCCGCGCACCGTGGCGCTGGTGCTGTGGGGGTCTGACAACATCAAATCCGATGGCGGTCCGATCGCCCAGGCCCTTGCCCTGATCGGGGCACGGCCAAGGTTCGATCACTATGGCCGCTTGTCGGGGGCGGACCTGATCCCCCTCCCGGATCTGGGCCGCCCGCGTATCGACGTGGTGATGACCCTGTCGGGCATCTTCCGCGACCTTCTGCCCCTGCAGACACGGATGCTGGCGGAGGCGGCGTGGAAAGCGGCCACCGCGGATGAGCCCTTGTCGCAGAACTTCATCCGCGCCCATGCGCTGGCCTATGCCGAAGAGATGGGTGTCGACATGGAAACCGCGTCGTTGCGCGTGTTTTCCAATGCCGAGGGCGCCTATGGATCCAACGTCAATACCCTGGTCGGCTCGTCCGCTTTCGGGCAGGAGGACGAGTTGGCCGACGCCTATGAGGCGCGGAAGTCCTTTGCCTATGGCCGTACCGGCAAGGCGGTCAAGAACGCGGCGCTGCTGCAAAAGGCGCTGAAAGACGTCGATCTGGCCTATCAGAACCTCGAATCCGTCGAGCTTGGCGTCACCTCGGTCGACCATTACTTCGACACCCTCGGCGGCATCGCACGCGCGGTGAAGCGGGCCCGTGGGGGCGAGGATACGCCGGTCTATATCGGCGACCAGACGCGCGGCGGCGGACAGGTCCGCACGTTGAAGGACCAGATCGCGCTGGAAAGCCGGTCGCGCACGCTGAACCCCAAATTCTACGAGGGGCTTCTGCGCCACGGCGCCGAAGGGGTCCGCCTGATCGAGGCGCATGTGACCAACACGATGGGCTGGTCCGCGACCACGGGTCATGTCGACCCGTGGGTCTATCAGCGCCTGAGCGAGACCTTTGTGCTGGACGAGGCGATGCGCCGCCGTCTGGCAGATCTGAACCCGGAAGCCTCCAGCCGCATGGCCGGGCGGCTTTTGGAGGCATCGGACCGCCAGTATTGGCAACCCGATGCGGCGACGCTGGCCGCGCTGCAGAACGCGGCGGATGAATTGGAAGACCGGCTGGAAGGGATCGCGGCGGAATGAGCGTGTCGCAGACCAGCCTTGCCCGAGGAAGCGGGGGGCCAGC
>JANPKV010000288.1:0-9794 GCA_031426185.1 Rhodobacterales bacterium
TCTTGCGCCCAGCCGATGAAGACCGCTGCCGTGAGCATTGCAAAGTAGCCGTACATCGTGAACCTCTCATTCCGTTGTGTTCACGTCCTGTTCTGCCCGAATCAGGTTAATTCGACGTTAGCCGTAAGACCAAACTGCAAAGCCGCCGGTTGCTTCCCGCGAACGCTCCTCAAAGGGCCGGGCATGGCAGTTGGGGTTTGTGACACGCCGCCGGGCAAGACAGACGGACGAGGCTGTCGCTAGGCCACCAAAGCCTCGGCCCGTTTCAGATCGACGCTGACAAGCTGGCTCACGCCCTGTTCGGCCATGGTGACACCGAACAGCCGGTCCATCCGGGACATCGTCACGGCATGGTGGGTAATGATCAGAAAGCGCGTTTCGGTGCGCCGGGTCATCTCGTCCAGAAGATCGCAGAACCGCGTCACGTTCGCGTCGTCCAAAGGCGCGTCGACCTCGTCCAGCACGCAGATCGGCGCGGGATTTGCCAGGAACACCGCAAAGATCAGTGCAAGTGCCGTCAGCGTCTGCTCACCCCCGGACAAAAGGCTCAGCGTCGACAGCCGTTTCCCGGGCGGCTGGCACATGATCTCCAGGCCGGCTTCGAGCGGATCGTCGCTTTCCACCATGACCAGCCGCGCCTCGCCCCCGCCGAAAAGATGGGTGAAAAGCGTGGCAAAGTTGGCATTCACCTGCTCGAAGGCGGTCAAAAGACGCTCGCGGCCTTCGCGGTTCAGGCCTGCAATCCCGGCGCGCAGTTTCTTCACCGCTTCTTCCAGGTCCAGTTTCTCGGCGGCAAGAGCATCATGCTCGGACTCGACGGCCTTTGCATCCTCGGCCGCGCGCAGGTTGACGGCACCCAGGGCCTCGCGCTGGCGGCGCAGGCGGGCGACTTCGGTTTCCAGATGCGCGGCATCAGGCATCGCCTCGGGGTCGGCGCGCAGCCGGATCAGCAGGTCCGCAGGCTCGCACTCTGCTTCGGCCCGGATGCGTTCCGCGGCAAGTTCGGTTGCGGCAAGAGCAGCCTCGATCCGCGCCTCGTCCCGCGCCCGCGCCTCACGCGCCTCGCCGGCAGCGCGGTCGGCCTGACGTTCGCCCTCCTGCGCCACGCGCAAGGACCCCTCACCCTCGGCAAGCGCGTCGGCGGCTTTGCGGCGGCGCGCCTCGGCAACCTCAATCGCCTCAGTCATGTCCGCGCGTCGCGCGGCAAGAGTCGCCGGGACCGCTTCGGCACGGGCCAATTCGCCTTGCGTTTCCGCCTGGCGGGCCGCCAATTCTTCGCTTCGGCGTGTGGCCGTTTCCAGACGATGCTTCCAGCCTGACAGCTCTGTCGTCGCGGCCTGCCGCCGCCGCAGCCGCGCGTCGCCCTCGCGCCGCAATTCGTCATGCGCCGACCGGCGTGTCAGCATGGTCAGGCGCGCGGCCTCCACCGCGATCTTGGCGGCATCCACGGCGGTGCGCGCAGAGCCAAGATCGTCAAGAGCCGCCAGCCCGGCCTCCGCTTCGGCAAGGCGCGCACGGGCATCAGCGGCCTCGGCAGTGTAACGGACAGCGGCCATTTCCGCCGCCTCGACCTTGCCGCCCGCGACGGATTTTTCCGCCTGCGCGCGTGACAGCGCACGATGTGCCTCGGCCAGCCGCATATCGGCAGATCGCCGCGCCTCACGGGCCATCTGATCGGCGCGGGTCAGGTCCGCCAGCCGCGCCTGCAATGCCTCATGCGCGCGCAAGGCCCCTTCGGCGCGGGCAGAGACATCCTCGAGATCACGTTTCAGCGCCACCAGCCGATTCAGTTGCTCAAGCCGCAACGCCGCGGTGGAGGTCGCATCTTCGGCCGCGGACGAAAACCCGTCCCAACGCCACAGATCGCCCTCGATGCTGACCAGCCGCTGCCCCGGGCGCAGATCGGCCTGCAGGCCAGCACCCTGACCGCGCGCCACCAGGCCAACCTGCGACAGACGGCGTTGCAGAACCGGTGAGGCCGCCACCTTCGATGCCAGCGCCTCGACGCCCGCCGGCAGCGCCTGATCGCTGGCATAGGCCCCCAGCGCCCGCCAACCGGTCCGGGCGTTACCCTCGATCACAGGCGCGCGCAGATCGTCGGCAAGCGCCGCGCCCAGCGCCTTTTCAAAGCCGGGCGTCACCTGCAACCGGTCCATCAGCTGCGCGCCGACACGGGCCTCGCGCTCCATCAGGCGGGCCAGCGCTTGCACCTCGGCGCGCATGGCGTTCGCCTCGCCCTCGGCTCCGGACCTTTGTGCGCGCGCCTCCGCTTCGCGCAGTTGCGTGTCGCTGCGCGCGGTTTCCGCCTCGGCAAGCGCCGTTTCGGTGTCTTTCAGCAGGGTCTGTGCGGCGGCCAAAGCGCGTTGCGACACATTCTCGGCGTCGGTGGCCGTGGCAAGACTGCGACGCGCCTCACCTTCGGCCAGATGTGCGCGCGCGGTCTCGGCCTCGGCGCGGTCGAGGCTTTGGCGTGTGTCGCCGATCAGGCGGTGCGCCGACTGGTCGCGCGCCGCAAGCCGGGCGGCATCCTCGGTCAAGACGGACAAGCCGGACTCGACCTCGGTCAGGTCACCCGCTGCCGCCGCCGCAAGTTCGGCCGCTTCGGCAAGCCGCGCATCATGCCCTTCGGCCCCCTTGGCAAGCTGCGCAAGCTCCCATTCCAGCTGGGTGATGGTCTCGCCCGCATCGCGGTTCAACCCGGCCTCTCGCGCCATGTCTTGGGTCAACTGGGCGTCGCGCGCGGCAAGCGTCGCGATCAGATCGGCGGCGCGCTTTTCTTCATCCGCCAGGGCATCCCGCTGCAACTGCAGGCGCTGCAGGATGGCCCCGGCCACCGCCTCTTCCTCGCGCAGGGGTGGCAGCGCGTCCTCGGCCACCGCCCGCGATGCCGCAGCGGCGCGGGCGAGCGCCTCGGCCTGCGACGCGCGAAGGATCGTGGCACGCAGCGCAACCTCGGCCTCCGCATGCACAACGTCCGCCTCACGCCAGAGGCGGTACAGCAGCATGCCCTCGGTCCGGCGTAATTCCCCGGCGATCTCGCGGTAGCGTTCGGCCTGTTTGGCTTGCCGCACCAACACCGACAATTGCTGCGCAAGGTTCTCCAGCACATCGTCGATGCGCGTCAGGTTGACCTCGGTCGATTGCAGTTTCAGTTCCGCCTCGTGACGACGCTGGTAGAGGCCCGAGATACCGGCCGCTTCTTCCAGGATCCGCCGCCGCGATTTGGGCCGCGCGTTGATCAGTTCGGAGATTTGTCCCTGCCGCACCAAAGCGGGCGAATGCGACCCGGTGGAGGCATCGGCGAACAGCATCTGCACATCGCGCGCCCGGGCCTCTCGGCCATTGGTCTTGTAGGCCGACCCGATGTCGCGGGTGATCCGGCGCACGATCTCGATCTGATCTGCCTCGTTGAACCCCGACGGTGCCAGCCGTTCGGAATTGTCGATCACCAACGCAACCTCGGCAAAGTGCCGCGCGCCGCGCGTGGCGGCACCGTTGAAGATCACATCCTCCATCCCATCGCCGCGCATCGCAGTGGGGCGGTTTTCGCCCATCACCCAGCGCAAGGCTTCCAGAAGGTTCGACTTGCCGCAGCCATTGGGACCGACCACGCCCGTCAGACCCTGATGGATGACCAGATCCGTCGGGTCGACAAAGCTTTTGAAGCCGTTGAGCCTGAGTTTGGTAAAGCGCAACCGTTCGGTCCCGATGATTCCCGCATGCCCGCGCTATCGTCCGGTCTGGCCGCGCATGTGTCAACCCGCACACCCCGCATGTCGCGAGTTTCGGCAAGTTGTCCCCAAGATGTTGGGGCTAAAGCATCGCTGCCAGCCGCGCGCCCTGATCAATGGCGCGCTTGGCATCCAGTTCGCGCGCGTGGTCCGCCCCGCCAATCAGGTGAAAGTGCCGGCCCTGCGCGCTCAGCACGTCTGCAAGCCTGCGGTCGGGTACTTGCCCGGCGCAAAGGACGACGGTGTCGACGGGCAACAGCTCTGCCTGCCCATTGCGCGTGATCGTCAGTCCGTCATCGGTGAGCGCTTCATAGGTGACGCCCCCCCACATCTGCACGCCGCGCTGGTGCAGGCGGCTGCGATGGATCCAGCCGGTGGTCTTGCCAAGGCCGCGTCCCGGCTTTTCCGCGCGGCGCTGCAAAAGCCAGACCGCACGGGCCGGGGCATCGGGCCGGGGCCCTTGGGGCGCAAGGCCACCGCGCGCATCCTGTGGGGGGACGACGCCCCATTCCTGCCGCCAAAGCGGAACATTCAACGTGGCACTCGGGCCCGACTGCACCAGATACTCGGCCACATCAAAACCGATACCGCCAGCGCCGACAATCGCCACCCGCCGACCGACCGGCGCGCCGTTGAGCACGTCCAGATAGCTCAGGACCTGCACGCCCCCGGTCACCGGTATCGCCGGGTCACGCGGCAATACGCCGGTGGCAAGGATCGTCGCGTCAAAATGCGCCAAGTCCGCCGCGTTGGCTGTGGCATGCAGAAAAACCTTCACACCACGCCTTGCCAGCATGGTCTTGAACCACGCAAGCAGCCCGTGGAATTCCTCTTTGCCGGGGACCTGACGCGCAAGCTTCAGCTGGCCGCCAACCTCATCAGAGGCTTCGAACAGCGTGACGGAATGCCCGCGCGTCGCCGCCACCATGGCCGCCATCATCCCGGCAGGCCCCGCACCGACAACGGCGATCTGTTTTGGATTTGCGCTGGGTGCGTAGGCAAGTTCGGTTTCGGCGCAGGCACGCGGGTTCACCAGACACGAGCTGATCTTGCCGGAAAAGGTGTGATCGAGGCAGGCCTGGTTGCAGGCGATGCATGGCGCAATCTCGTCCGCCCGTCCCGTCGCCGCCTTGGCCACGAAATCGGCATCGGCAAGGAAGGGGCGCGCCATCGACACGAGATCAGCCTGCCCCGCCGCGAGGATCGCCTCGGCCACCTTTGGGTGATTGATGCGGTTGGTGGCGATGACCGGGACCCCAACTTCGGTCCGCAGGCGCGCGGTCAGATCGACAAAGGCGGCACGCGGAACCGACGTGGCAATGGTCGGCACCCGCGCTTCGTGCCAGCCAATCCCGGAATTCAGCACATCTGCCCCGGCCGTTTCGATGGCGCGGGCAAGTGTCGCAACCTCGTCCCAGGTGGAGCCGTCCGGGATCAGGTCGATCAGCGAAATGCGGTAGATCACCAGGAAATCCGCCCCAACCGCCTGGCGGACCCGTCGCACGATCTCGACAGGCAGCCGCATCCGGTTGGCATAAACTCCGCCCCAGTCATCGCTTCTGCGGTTGGTGTGGCGGACCAGGAACTGGTTGAGGAAATACCCCTCCGACCCCATCACCTCCACCCCGTCATAGCCTGCGTCCTGCGCGCGGGTTGCGGCAGTGACCATATCGCTGATCTGCTTTTCGATCCCGGCCGCGTCCAGTTCATGCGGGGCAAAGGGCGAGATCGGCGATTTGATTGCGCTGGGGGCGACGCAGTCCTTGGAATATGCGTATCGCCCCGCATGCAGGATCTGCATCGCGATGCGCCCGCCGGCATGATGCACACGGTCGGTGACGATCCGGTGGCTGGTAATGTCGCGCGACGTATAAAGCCCCGCCGCGCCGGGAAAGACCGCGCCTTCGGGGTTGGGCGCCATGCCCCCCGTCACCATCAGTCCGACACCGCCACGCGCGCGGGTGGCATAGAACTCCGCAACGCGATTCCAGTCGCCGGTTTCCTCCAGCCCCGTATGCATCGACCCCATCACCACCCGGTTCGGCAGCGTCAGATGTGCAAGGCGGATGGGCGTGAAAAGATGCGGGTAATCGGTCACGCGGAACTCCCTTTTCGGAACAGTCTGCGCAAGGTCCGGCTTGCCGTCACCCGCGACGCGGCGTCACAGGCCCAAAAGGCCCGGAAGGTCACCCATATCCGTGAATATCCGCGCCCCGGCATCGACAAGCGCAGGGTTGACCGCAGCCGGAGCGTAACCGTAGCAAGCCATCCCCGCCGCGCGTGCCGCCAGGGCCCCACTTGCACTGTCTTCGACCACCACACAGTCAGCCGGGTCCAGGCCCAGCATGCGCGCTGCGTGCAGATACACGTCGGGCGCCGGCTTCGGCGCAGCCAGCGCTTGCCCTGAATAGACATGGCCCCGGAACCGCTCGATCAGCCGGTGCTGCCCCAAGGTCACGGCCATCTTGTCCAACGGACCGTTGGAGCCCATCGCATAGGGGATGCCCGCCGCGTCAAGCCTGTCCAGCACGGTCAGGATGCCCGGGATCAGCGGCACGCCCTCGGCCAAGCGGGCGTTCAGCCGCTGATAGAACCCGCCGACCCAATCGGGCGGCAACGCGGCACCCATCGACCGCGCCCGCGCCGCCAGTCCCTCTGCCGTCGCCCCCACCCAGTTGGTCTCCAGCTCGTGCAGCGTCAGATGCAGGCCCGCCGCGGCGAATTCGCGCTGGAACATCAGAAAGGTCGGACCTTCGCTGTCCACGACAACCCCGTCGCAATCGAACAAGACGGCTTTGGGGGTCATGTCGCGGCTTTCAGAATGGTGACAACAGTGTCGCCGTATCTGCGCTGGTCGGCCATGTCAAAGCCCTCGGGTAGCTTTGGTGGGGCGCTTTCCTCCCAGACGACGACCGCACCCCTGGCAATCCAGCCCGCCGCGACGTTGGCGAGTGCGCGCTCGCCCAGACCCATGCCATAGGGCGGGTCCAGAAAGACCAGATCGTGGCCCTGCCCGCGACTGTCGCCAAGCTTGGTCGCGTCGCGCTTGATCACGGTCGTGCGGTCCTCGGCGCGCATCAGCGCGATGTTGCGCCGGACAAGCGCCAGCGCCACGGCGCCATCATCGACAAAGGTCGCAGTCGCAGCCCCACGGCTGAGCGCCTCCAGACCAAGCGCGCCGGTTCCGGCAAACAGATCCAGCACCCGCGCACCGGTCACCAGATTGCCATGGCCGCCATTGATCAACAGGTTGAAGATCGCCTCGCGCACCCGGTCCGACGTCGGCCGCAAATGCGCCTTGACGTCGCCGTCACCCACGAGGGCCAGATGCAAGCCCCGCGACGCGCCGCCAATGATGCGCATCGCCATCGGTCAGGCAACCCGGTGCGGCAAGGTCATTTCAAAAGCGCCTTGAGGTTTGTCCCGGGGTCCGAAATCGCGACCGGATCAGGCGACTTTCCCATCTCGATCAACCGCTTTCCGACCATGTAGGACCGGCTGTCATTCATCGCGTCGACAGCCAGCAAGGTCGCACCCTGATAATACCAGAACGACACCGCATCGTCTTCGCCCCTGCGGGTGATGATCCTGTCATAGCCGGTGTTCAATCCGGCGATCTGCAGTTTGCAGTCATATTGGTCTGACCAGAACCAGGGCTGCGCCTGATAGGACGCATTCGCCCCCATGATGTTGGCAGCGACCGCCTCGGCCTGATCGATGGCATTGCCGACCGATTCCAGCCGCAACCGCCCGCCTTTCCATGGAAAGGATGCGCAATCCCCGGCCGCCCAGATATGCGGGTCGGAGGTGCGGCCAAATGCGTCGGTGGCAATCCCGTTGTCGAGCGCAAGTCCCGCCGCCTCGGCCAGATCCGTCGCGGGCCGGATCCCGATCCCGAGGATGACAAAGTCTGCCGGCAGATCGCGACCGTCCGTCAGGCGAACGCCTGTGACATGGACCTCGCCCAGAATCCGTTCCAGCCCCACGCCTTCAAGGATTTTCACGCCATGGGATTGGTGCAGGCTGCGGAAATAGTCCGACGTTTCGGGCGCGGCGACACGCTGCAGGATGCGGGGGGCCGCCTCGATTACGGCGACATCCAGACCCAGTTTCGCGGCCACTGCCGCCCCTTCCAACCCGATATAGCCACCGCCCACGATCACCACCCGTGCGCCGGGGACAAAGCGGTGCTTTTTGGCATTCACATGCGTCAATGAGCGTACGACATGAACGCCGGGCAGGTCCCCGCCGATCGCGGCTGGCAAGGTGCGGGGGATCGATCCCGTTGCCAGCACCAGGTCGTCATAGGGCACGAGATCACCCGCTACCGTCACCGTTCGGGCCGCACGGTCAATCGCCGTGACGGGTGCGCCAAGACGCAAGGTGATCTTCTGGTCGGCGTAGAATTCAGGCGCGCGCAGCCACAGCCGTTCCTCGCCCATCTCTCCCAGCAGATACCCCTTGGACAGGGGCGGGCGCTGATAGGGTGGGGCCGTCTCGTCGCCGATCAGCGTGATCGCGCCCTCATGCCCGAGGCCGCGCAACTTGGCTGCCAGCGCCGAGGCCGCCTGTCCTGCACCAACGACGACAATCTCGCTCATTTCACACTCCGGCACATGGTTGCGCTGGTCGCGGCGCGGCGCTGACCCTATATCGACGGGCATCCGTAACGCAATCCGATGGGGGTTTGAATGACGTTATCCGTAGGGGGCACCCTGCCCGACACTGATCTGGTGATGATGGGCGAAAATGGTCCGGAAACCGTGTCGCTGAGCGCGCGGCTGAAAGGCCGCAAGGTCGTGGTGTTCGGCCTGCCAGGGGCGTTTACCGGGCCTTGCACGACGGCGCATATCCCGTCGTTCATCCGCACTGCCGACACGTTCCGCGCCAAAGGCGTTGAGGAAATCATCTGCATCTCCGTCAACGACCCCTTTGTGCTCAAGGCCTGGGGCGAGGCGACCGGCGCGACCAAGGCCGGGATCACCCATATGGGCGACGCCGAAGGCAAGCTGACGCACGCCCTGGGCATGGAATTCACCGCGCCGCATCTGGGCCTGATCGGACGCTCCAACCGGTATGCGCTGGTGCTCGAGGACGGTGTCATTACCCAGGCCAACATCGACAATCCCGGTGAATGCAACATCTCCACCGGCGAGGCGCTTCTGGAAAAGCTTTAGCCTTTCAGTGCCTTGATCTGACACAGCGACATGATCGGGGCGGCAAGGTCACGCTGGACCTCTGCCGTCCCGGCAAACGTATCCAGCCGGGCCGCCAACTTCAGGTCCAGCGTCGACAGCCCATGACAATCATGCGTCGACAGCGTGACATCCACGACATTGTAGGCATTTCGCCATTCGGGATGGTGGTTCATGGCCTCGGCAGCCAGTGCGGCGCGCGACATGAAGGCCCAAGCTTCGGAAAAGTTGCGGAACTTCCACACCTTCCGGATGGCGTCGCGGCCGTCGACGGCACCCCAGCCTGCCTCGCCCAGGGCAGGCAGCCCGGCGTTGCGTTCGGCTTCGGTCAGAAGGTCTGCCATGGCGTGTCCTTTCGGGTCAGTCTTCGGCTTCGACCCTGCGAAACGGGCCATAGGCGCTGAGAAGTTCGATCTCTTCGTCGACCGCGCGTCTCTCGGCATCCAGATAGCGCGCGACCGCGGCGCGGAAACCCGGGTCAGCGATCCAGTGCAGTGAATGGACCGGCACCGGCAAATAGCCCCGCGCCAGTTTGTGTTCACCCTGCGCGCCCGCCTCGACCCGCTTCAGGCCATGCGTGATCGCCCATTCGATCGCCTGATAATAGCACAGTTCGAAATGCAGGCAGGGGTGGTCTTCGACACAGCCCCAATAGCGACCGAACAGCGTTTCGCGCCCGATGAAGTTCAGTGCCCCTGCAACCGGTTTTCCGGCGCGGTACGCCAGAACCATCAGGATGTCGTCGCGCATCGTGGCGTGGAACAAGTCGAACGCCTTGCGCGTCAGGTAGGGCGTGCCCCACTTGCGGCTGCCGGTATCTTGATAGAACTGCCAGAACGCCTCCCAGTGGGCAGGCTCGATGTCATCG
>JANPKV010000289.1:0-4645 GCA_031426185.1 Rhodobacterales bacterium
GACCCGGGCAGAGCCAAGGTCGTCCCTCTGTTCAAAAGCAAATAGTGACGACGAGGGCACGGAGGAACAACAATGTCCAACGATCCTGACAAGGTCTGGCCGACTGGCCTGAACTTGAGAGAAGCAGAAGAAGTCCACAGCTATCTGATCGACGGCACCCGCGTGTTCGGGGTCATCGCCCTGATCGCGCATATTCTGGTCGCCGCCACCACGCCGTGGCTTGGGTGAGGAGCACATCATGAACAACGCGAAGATGTGGCTCGTCGTCAAGCCGACCGTTGGCGTTCCCCTGTTCCTGACCGCAGTCGCCGTCGGGTCGTTTGCCGTCCATGTCGCTGTTCTCAGCAATACGACATGGGTCGCAGACTTCCTGTCGGGCAAGCCGATCGGTGCCGGGGCAGCGTCCGCAGCACTTGTCCTGCCGGAAACGGAGGCCGCGAAAGTGGCTTATGTCCCATCAGGATCACAAGAAGTTCTGATCACGATGCCAGACGGCACCACGGCACGCGCAGTGCTGCAGTTGCCGCAGACATTGGCGATGAACTAGTGCCACCGCCCCGTCAGCGGGGCGGCGACAACCAAGTGTGGGGCCCCCG
This sequence comes from Rhodobacterales bacterium, assembly GCA_031426185.1. Classification (GTDB taxonomy): domain Bacteria; phylum Pseudomonadota; class Alphaproteobacteria; order Rhodobacterales; family Rhodobacteraceae; genus JAJNPS01. The sequence goes on from JANPKV010000289.1 coordinate 597, forward strand.
CGTCCTCCGGCGCGCGGGCCTCACCCTTCCTTGCCGGTTTGCCGGCACAGCCATGTCGCAGTGACGGGAACGGTTCGGGGCCGATGATCAGGTACAAGGGCTTTGCACTTCGCAAGATCGCCGGGATCGGGACGCGGTACCTGCCTTTCGCGGACGTCGCCTCCGATGAGGTGCCTTTGTCCCGGCTGCTGCGGCTGTCGCTGTTTCAGGTGACGGTCGGCATGGCGCTGGTCCTGATGGTCGGCACCCTGAACCGTGTCATGATCGTCGAACTGCAGGTGCCTGCGTCGCTGGTCGCCGCAATGCTGGCGCTGCCCCTGGTCTTTGCCCCCTTTCGCGCCGTGATCGGATTTCGGTCTGACCGGTTCAAGTCCGCCCTTGGCTTGCGGCGCCTTCTTTTCATCTTTCGTGGCACGATGCTGCAGTTCGGCGGCTTTGCCATCATGCCCTTTGCCCTGCTGGTCTTGTCGGGTTACGGCGAGGCGGTGGATGCGCCGCGTTGGCTTGGCCTGTCGGCGGCGGCGCTGTCGTTCCTGCTGGTCGGGGCCGGGTTGCATATGGTGCAGACCGTGGGCCTGGCACTCGCGACCGATCTTGTGCCGGAGACCGACCAGCCCAAGGTCGTGGGCCTGATGTATGTGATGCTGCTGGTTGGCATGATCGTCAGCGCCTACGCCTATGGCGCGCTTTTGGAAAACTACACGCCTGGGCGGCTGATCCAGGTTGTGCAGGGGTCCGCCGTTGTCACCATCGTGCTGAACGGCATCGCAATGTGGAAGCAGGAGGCCCGCAACCGTGCCCGCGCGATGGCTGTCGCGGGGCCGGAGGTCACCTTTGCCGCCGCCTGGGCGCGCCTGACCGGGCAGCCCGGCGTGATCCGTGTGCTGGCGATCATCGCGCTTGGAACGGCGGGGTTCGGCATGGCGGACGTCCTGCTGGAACCTTATGGCGGGCAGGTCCTGGGGATGTCGATTGCCCAGACGACACGGCTGACGGTCTTTCTGGCCCTCGGCAGCCTGATCGGCTTCACGCTGGCCTCGCGATGGCTGGGGCGTGGGGCGCGCCCGATGGATGTGGCGATCTATGGCGCGGCGCTGGGGGTGGTGGCCTTCGGGCTGATCGTGCTGGCCTCGGTCACGGCATCGGTGCAGCTGTTGATCGGCGCGACGATGCTTGCGGGCTTCGGCGCCGGGCTTTTCGGGCATGGCACGCTGACCGCGACGATGCGTGCCGCACCCCGCGACCAGATCGGCCTGTCGCTTGGCGCGTGGGGCGCTGTGCAGACAACGGCGGCAGGCCTGGCCATCGCGGTCGGGGGCGTGGTGCGGGACGCCGTCCTTGCGGCGGGAATGGCGGGGGGATCCGCCGCCGCACCCTATACGGTGGTTTTCGGGATCGAGGCGGGACTTCTGGTCCTTGCACTTTTGCTCGCAGGTCCGCTTTGGCGCAAGGATCAGGTTGCCAAAACGGGCGGAGCGGCCGATCTTGCCCAGACAGATATGGCTTTGCACGCAGCCAAGCCGCACTATGCCGACGGACGGACAAGCTGACACGCCGCACATGTCACGACAACAGGGGTCCACAGGGACGAAAGGTGCCACATGACAACCATCATCACGCGACTTTATGCTGATCAGGCGGCCGCACGGGCCGTGGTGAACAGGCTTTTGCAAAAGGGGCAGGACGAATCCACCATTGACGTCATCACCCGCGACACGGTGGGCGGGGCAGAGGCCGCGATGCAGTCGGCGCGCGTTCCGGCTGCGTCGGCAGCGACCTATGCCGCCGCAATGAAGGGGCGCGAGGCGCTGCTGGTGGTGGCCGCACCCTTCAATCCGCTTGGCACGGCGCGCGAGGCGATCCGCACCGTCAACGACAGCCCCGCGCTCCGTGTCGGGGTGGGCGATGAGGATTACTACATCCGCGAGGCCGTCCGGTCAGAAAACTCCGGCAGCGTGCTGACCAACCATCCGCTGATCATGTCGAACCCGCATAGCCGCCTGTCCCATGGCCATATCCTCGGCAGCAACCCGATCATTGCCAGCAAGCCGCGCAATTCGGCCATCCGGGGCGGGGCGCACATGTCGCGGTACTTCTGGCCGATGAAGCTGGTGTCGGCGCCGAAGGAAAAGACGTCGGCGATCCGGGGCGGGTTCCTGTTCTCGTCGTTGTTCGGGATACCGACGATTATCCGGTCCTGGGCCCCGCGCGAGGAAATTCCGACAATCGTCTGATCGCCCAGCAAAAAAACGGCGCGCAGATACTGCGCGCCGTTCTGATTCTGGCGGAGTGGCCGGGCGCAGGGTGCCTGCGCCCGACCGATGTCACATCCCGAGAGATGCCTTGTAGAGCGCGATCTGGCTGTCGCGACCGATCTCGTCGGTGATCTTTTCCCAAGCGGCGGCAATCGCGTCGGCGGTTTCCTGCGCCGATGCATAGGTGCCTGCATAGCCCTTGGCCAGTTCGTCCTCGGCGACGGAGTAATACTGGAAGATGCCGGGGATGCGCGGCTCGACGGCCGCGTTCGGGTGGTTGTAGCTGTCGAGGTTCGAGCCGAGGTAATCCTCGACAAAGGCTTGATCGTAACCCGCCGTCACCCATTCCTCATACTGGAAGTGCGAGTTGCGATAGGGCTGGAAGCCTGACGGATAGGCAGACATCCACAAGGACAGGTCCTTGCCACCCAGATGGGCTGCAAGGACCAGGCGGCCTTGCGCTTCTTCTCGTCGGCCGAGACGCGGTTGGTGACATAGACGCCCCAACCGAGATAGGCCATGTTCGGGGCAAAGTTCTCGGTCTCTTCCCAGGCGGCGGTCGCGCTGTTGTAGACGCGCTTGGCCCCGGGGTTGATCGAGAAGCCCACGACATCGCCCACCACGGAGGTGTCCGAGGTGCGCGCGTTCGATCCCACATCGCCCCACCAGGTGACGCCCGCGCCGGTTCCGGCCAGGAACTGCGAGAACGCGGTGGTGCCGGGATCGGCGTTGATCTGGTCGGGCGGATAGGCCCCGGCCTTGATCAGATCCATGACGTCCTGGATGGCCTGCACCCAGGCCGGGTTGTTGACGCGCGGCTTCATCGTGTCCGGATCGAACAGCCATGCCTTGTCGGACGGGTGCTTGGCATAGGCCGAAGCGCGATCCTCCAGGAAGTAGAAGCCAAAGCCGCCCCAGCCCTTCAGCGGGTCGAGGAAGCCGAAGGCAGGCGTGCCGGTCAGCGGGTCGGTCTTGCCCATGACGGAAAGCGACATGGCATTGACATCTTCCCAATGCGTCGGGGCCTCGGCCATGCCGGAAATCGAGCCTTCGCCGAAATAGTCCGTGCGATAAGCAAAGGTGTGGCAATCGCCGTCAATCGAGATGCGGTAGGTCTTGCCATCCCAGGTGCCGACCGGCGCCTTGAGATAGTCCACATAGTCGTCCATCTCGATCTGGGTTTTGACCCAGTCGGGCATCTCGTCGAGAAGGCCCTTGCTGGCCGTGTCGCCCTCGAGCGGCGCGCCCATCGCCAGGATGTCGAAATCGACGGTGCCCGTGGCGATCGACTGCTGCAGGCGCGGGTTGTAATCGGCCTGGGCAAGGTCGATCCAGTTGATCTTGGCGCCCGTGTAGGTTTCCCAGCCTTTCAGCAGGCCGCGGAACAGGATGTTGTGCAAGCCATTGTTGTTGATGCCAAAGAACGTCAGCTCAACGCCCGCAAATTCACCCTCGGCGACGTTGGTCTTGGTCGAGCCAAGGCACATCTCGCCGACTTTTTGCCAATCGGCATCGGTCGGTGACCCTACGCCAACGCCCGGGATCTTGAGGATCTCGGCGCGCACGTTGCCGTGGGCTTCGGCACGGGCCGATCTTGGCAGCACCGAAAGTGCCGTCATCGCGGTCGCCCCTTGCAACAGCCGCCGGCGGCTGAGCTTGGCGCGCACCATCGCGTCATAAATCTCGACTTTCACAGTCATTCCTCCCTGATGTTCGGGCCCGGTGTCTCGCGACAAGGACCCCATTCTTGATCGTTGGATTGGGCGTAGGGCATCCGTTCCGCAGCAAGCTGTT
>JANPKV010000290.1:0-1508 GCA_031426185.1 Rhodobacterales bacterium
AGGTCCTCGACAACGATCATTCATTTCCCCCTGCGCACGATCTCTTGTTCCGGGGAAAGGCTCCGGCCGGACCGTCCTTCGCGTAGTCGAACGGCCCGAGGGCAACCCCCGGGCCGTCCGTCAGTTATCTTTGCCTGCGGATCAACGGAACGTGACGGTTTCGAACTTGCCGCCCTTGACCTCGAACTGCTTGTAACGGCCTGCGCTTTCGCCTGCCCCAACCAGTTCGACGCCCGATGCGCCGTCATAGTCGATGTCCGTGCCTGCCGAGATCAGTTCCAGCGCCTTGGCGATTTCGCCGGGAAGGATCTTCTCGCCAGGAGCGTTGGCGATGTCCATGATCTTGGCCCCGTAGACCTTGGAGTCGGTCGACCCCGCAGCGTGCATTGCCAGCATGATCAACGCTGCCGCGTCATAGCTTTCCATCGTGTAAGGCGACGTGGAATCGAAAGGTGTCGCGTTGGCCTTGCCCATTTCGGCAAGGATCGCCGCGCCGGGGCTGTCAGACTGCGCAACCTGGCCGTAGGAGCCATCCAGAGCCGGACCGATCGCGAGCGGCAGGTTGTCACCTACCATGCCTCCCGGCAGGCCGAACTGGGTGAAGGCACCGGTGTCGAGCGAGGCCTGGACGATGCCCTTGCCGCCCTGGTCCAGATAGCCTGCCACGACCAGAAGGTCGCCGCCGGCTGCAGCCAGGGCTGCCACTTCGGCCGAATAGTCGGCCTTGCCGTCTTCGTGGGCTGCGTTGATGGTGACGGTGCCGCCCTTGGCGATGAACGCGTTGGCGATCGCGTCAGCCAAACCCTTGCCGTAGTCGTTGTTGGTGTAGGTCAGGGCGATGGACTTGACGCCCTTTTCGGTCAGGATGTCGGCCATGACTTCGCCTTCGCGCGCATCCGAGGGTGCGGTGCGGAAGAACAGGCCGTCATCTTCGGCGGTCGACAGCGCAGGCGACGTTGCCGAGGGCGAGACCATCACGATGCCGTTCGGGCGCGCGACGTTCTGCAGCACGGCGCCGGTTGCGCCCGAGCAGTCGGCGCCAATGATGCCCTTGACGCCGTCAGCGGTCACAAGGCGTTCGGCTGCGGTCGTTGCAGCGGCGGAGTCGCCACAGGTGCTGTCCGCGCGCACGGGCACAAAGACCATGCCGTTTGCAACTTTGCCTGAGGCGTTGGCTTCGGCCATCGCGAGTTCCGCTGCCGCAGCCATGTGGCCCGTCAGCGATTCAATCGGGCCCGTAAAGCCGATCAGAATGCCGAGCTTGACGTCTTCGGCGCTGGCGGCACCTGCAAAGAGGGCCGTGGCCGCAGAGGCCAAAAGTAGTTTTTTCATTCTTGTCTCCCATGTTGGATCGCAATCCTGCCGGTGAACCTATTGAAGGCCGCGCGAAAAGAAAAGCTTCTTGGAACGCGCTTTCAGGCGGGCATGATGCCGCGCGACACGGATCGCGCAAAGGTCGGGCGGGATTGTTTCGCGCCCGGTGTCACGCTCTCGTGTAGGTTGTGGGT
>JANPKV010000291.1:0-1592 GCA_031426185.1 Rhodobacterales bacterium
ATCAGAGCCATGGAAATCAGCGCGGCCCCCCTTATCTACATTCTGATCTTTGTCGCCGTCGTGGTGCTGGTCGAAGGCCTTTATCTGACGGTCTTCGGCAAATCGATCAGCCTGAACAACCGCGTCAGCCGCCGCCTGGCCTTGCTGGAAAAAAACGGCAACCGCGAGGAAGTGCTGGAACAACTCCGCAAGGAGATGACCCAGCACATGAAGTCGCGGGGCATCCCGCTTTATTCGATTCTCGCCTCCAAGGCGCAAAAGGCCAATATCGCGTTCTCGCCCAAGGCGCTGATTGGCATCATGGCCGGTCTTGCGGTGTTCAGCTATCTGGCGCTGACCATCGGGACGTCGGCGTCAAACGCGGTCAGGGTGGTGCTTGCGATCGGCATGGGCATCGGCGGCGTCTACTTCTGGGTAAACAAGAAAGCCAAAAAGCGCATGGCGCTGATGGAAGAACAGCTGCCCGATGCCATCGAACTGATGGTCCGGTCCCTGCGGGTCGGGCACCCCTTCAGCGCCGCGATCAGCATTGTGGCGAAAGAGATCCCCGATCCGTTGGGAACCGAATTCGGCGTCATCGCGGACGAAGCCGCCTATGGCCGCGACGTGACGGAATCGCTCAAATCCTTTGCCGAGCGGATGGATAACCAGGATCTCCGCTTTCTGGCTGTGGCCGTCACGATCCAGCAGCAGTCGGGGGGTAACCTCGCCGAGATCCTCGAAGGTCTGAGCCGCGTGGTCCGCGCCCGGTTCAAGCTGTTCCGGCGCGTCAAGGCGATCACCGCCGAAGCCAAGTTCTCGGGCATGTTCCTGTCGGGCTTTCCCATCTTTGCGCTGATCGGGATCAACATCATCCAGCCTGACTACTATGACGAAGTCATGGGGACGCCTGCCTTCATTCCGGCTTGTCTTGCGGTGGCAGTCTTTCTGATCGTCAATATAATCTACATGAAAATGATGACGAATATCAAAGTTTGAGAGGTAACGACGGTGCTGGACGGGATCAATCAGACGCTGGTCGACACGCTGGGCCCCTTGGGGCCGGTGATGGTGCTTGGCATGCTCGGGCTCTTGATGATGGGCCTGACCTTGCCCACCATGATGAAACGGCGGCCCAATGCCTTTGCCAAGCTCAAGAACCAGCGCCCCGACAAAGGGCCGTCGGCTGGTGCAGGGCAGCAGCTGCGGCGCGGGGAAAAGGGGGAAAGGCTGGAGCGGTTCGCCCAGTTCCTCGAACCCCAGAACCAGGAAGAGATGTCGGCCGCCAAGATGCGGATGCTGCAGGCAGGCTACCGCGCAAAAAACTCGGTGCGCATGTTCCACGCCGCGCAGTTCATCCTCGGGATCGGGGCGCTGGTGCTTGGCACGCTCTATGCTGTGATCGTGTCCGCAACCGGCGAGATCTCGACCCAGCAGATGATCCTGTTCATTCTTGTTCCAGGCGTCGCCGGATATTACCTGCCGCGCTACTGGGTCAACAAGCGGATCAAGCAGCGCCAGACCGAAATCGTGCAAGGTTTCCCCGATGCGCTGGACATGATGCTCGTCTGCGTCGAAGCGGGCCAGTCGCTGGACCAGTCGATCATCCGCGT
>JANPKV010000292.1:0-12900 GCA_031426185.1 Rhodobacterales bacterium
GAGCATCCGGCTGGCCGAAGTGACCGTGGCCAGACCGCAGAGAAGCTGGGCGATCAGGATGAAGAAGTAGAGCGCGATCTTCAGCCCGGCAGGCAGGATTGCGTCCATGGTGCCGAAGAACATGCCCCAGCCCTGCGCTGCTGCGGCGGGCAGGTCGGGGATCGCGAGCGTGATCGCGCAGATCATGATCCAGCCGACCAGCGAGGACCACAGGACCGCCGAGACGATGCCCTTGGGCACGGCGACGGCGGCGTTCTTCGTCTCTTCGGCGGTATGTGCCGAGGCGTCGTATCCGGTGATCGTGTAGACCGGCAGCAACAGGCAGAGAAGGAAGAGATAGGCCATGTTGTCGCTGGCCGGGAACACGCCGCCGCCCGCGTCACCCGAGAAGTTGGTGAAGGTCCAAAGCCGCGAAAGGTCGATCGCCGGGGCGAAGTACAGGCAGGCAACCACCAGAACGGCGGTGGTTGCAAAGATGATGTAGCCCGAGATGTCGGTCAGGAAGGTCGTGACCTTGATGCCGACATGGTTGAAGATGGCTTGCAGGATGGTGATCGTCGCCACGAAGCCCACGATCTGCCAGTCGGTGCCGGTAAAGCCGAAGTTGGCGCCGAATGTTCCGGCAAAGAAGTAGGCCGTGCCGATGTTGATGGCACCCAGCACGGTGATCAGGCCGAGCAGGTTGAGCCAGGCCGTGATCCAGCCCCAGAAACGGTTCCCGAGGATCGAGGCCCAGTGGTAAAGGCCGCCCGCGGTCGGGAAGGCAGAGGCGATCTGGGCCATCGCAAGGGCGAACATCGCCGAGACGATGCAGCCGGTGATCCAGCCGATCCCCGCGCCGGCCCCGCCAACCGATGAGATCGCCTGGGCGAAGGAGTTGATGCCGCCGCTCAGGATGCAGATGATCGAGAACGAGATGGCGAAATTCGAGAATCTGGACATGGAGCGCTGCAACTCTTGCGCATATCCCATGCCGTGGAGGACCTTCATGTCCTCGTGTTTGTCCTTGTCGGAGTAGTCTGACATCGGTGTCCCCTTCCTATTGATTCAGTGGGCCCCAGCGCCCACAAGGGCGGGTTGGCCCGCCTCATGCCCGTCATTCAGCACGGAAACTTTCAGTCCGGCAAGCACTGAAACGATTCGTACAGAATTTCCGAGGCGGTTGTGGCCGCCCATGTCGGAAAAGCCGGTAAAGGGTGGCGCGTTTGCAGTGGCGAGAGGGGGGGCTTCGGCTTAACTGAGTCTGGACAGCGCGAGGGAGACGAGGCGGCCGTGATCTTGGTGGAACATGGACCCGACGGCGCGCCTGCGCTTTTTGATGGCGCGGACCGGATCATCCTGGCCTGGGAGCCTGCGGATGTCGTGGGGGCATTGGCCGATGCCGAGGCGGCGCGGTCGGCGGGCGCGTGGCTCGCGGGGTATATCTCATATGAGGTCGGTTATGCGCTGGAACGCCGGCTGAAGGGCCTGATGCCCGAGGGTCGTTCGGGTCCGTTGCTTGCGTTGGGGGTGTACGGGGGGCCTGCCAAAGCGGACCGCGTGCTGGCGCGCATGGCGGCAGAGGGCGCTGACACGGCGATGACCGCGCCGAGGCCCATGGTCCGTCGCGAGGCGTATGACGCCGCGATGGCGCGCCTGCTGGACCATATCGCGGCGGGCGATTGCTATCAGGTGAACCTGACCTTTCCGATGCAGGCGCGACTTGTTCGCGGCACGTCGCTTGGCCTTTATGGCGCGTTGCGGCGAACCGGGCCGGTGGGGCATGGCGCGTTTGCCGATCTGGGGGTGGGGCCCGTGGTGGTCTCGCGCAGTCCGGAGCTGTTCTTCAAGCTGGAGGCGGGGGGGCGCATCGTGACGCGGCCGATGAAGGGAACCGCGCCGCGTGACCCCGACCCTGTACGGGATGCAGCGATCGCGGCGGCGTTGCAGGCATCGGTCAAGGACAGGGCCGAGAACCTGATGATCGTGGATCTGTTGCGCAACGATATCAGCAGGCTGGCAAAGGTGGGATCGGTCAGGGTGCCGGCGCTTTTCGCGATGGAAAGGTACACGACGGTCCATCAGATGACCTCCACCATCGAAGGCGAGTTGGCAGAGCCAGCAACGCTGCCGTCACTTGTCGCGGCGCTTTTTCCCTGCGGGTCGGTCACTGGGGCCCCGAAACTGCGCGCGATGGAGATCATCCGTGCGGTGGAGCCCTATCCGCGCGGCGTCTATTGCGGCGCGGTGGGGTGGATGGCCCCGGACGGAACGGCGGATTTCTCGGTGGCGATCCGCACATTGGCGATAACGGGTCAGGACATCGTGATGAATGTCGGCGGCGGGGTGGTGCACGGGTCTACGGCCGCTGGCGAATGGGAGGAGGCATTGTGGAAAGCGCGCTTCGTGAAGGCGGCCGTCAGCCGGGATTGAGGCTGATCGAAACGATGCTGTGGAACGGGGCGGGGTTTCCCCGGCTCGGACTGCACATGGGGCGGCTAGCGCGCAGTGCCGGCGCGCTGGGCTGGGACGTGCCCGAGGCACGCGTGCAGTCGGCGCTGGATGGGCTGATGGCCACGCCGTTGCGGGTCCGATTGACGCTTGATGCCGCAGGGGTGGTGCTTGTAGAGACCGGCCCCTTGCCGGCGGTCAAGGCGGAATGGCGGCTGGGGCTGGCAAGCGTGCGGCTTTCGTCGGGCGATCCGTGGCTCGGGATCAAGTCCAGCAACCGGACAGTCTATGACGCGGCCCGCGCGGCACTGCCGCAGGACCTCGATGAGGTCGTGTTTGTGAACGAGCGGGATGAGGTCTGTGACGGGACGATCACCACCGTCTTTTTTGACCGGGGTCAGGGGATGCGCACGCCGCCCCTGTCGTCGGGGCTGCTGCCGGGGGTGTTGCGGGCGGAACTGGCCTGCCCGCAAGAGGTGCTGATGGCCGAGGATCTGGGCCGCGTGCGGCTTTGGGTCGGCAATGCGCTGCGGGGGCTTGTGCCGGCAGTCTGGGCCGGGGGAAGGTGACGCGCTCCGCGCGGGGATATTTGAGCAGTCAGAAAGACGTGCGCGGTCAGTTCTTGGCAGCGCGCTGGGTGCGGCCGGTGGGGACCGCGACGGGGCGCGGCAGTCCTGCAGGTGCACGATACAGGTAGTCGCGCGTCAGGGGCACGGCGTCCTGACGACGGGCAATCTGAATCTGAAAGACGACCTGCTGGAAATGGCGAAAGGTCATTTCCGACGAGATCAGGTAATAGCGCCACATCCGGCAGAACCGCGCGTCGTAAAGGGCGGTGGCCTCGGGCAGATGCGCCTCGAACCGCTGGCGCCAGTGCAGCAGGGTCTGCGCATAATGCAGTCGCCAGACCTCGATGTCGGTGGTGAAAAGCCCGGTTGACTGGACGTGGGGCATGACCTCGGACAGGGACGGGCAATAGCCACCGGGAAAGATGTAGCGGGCGATCCAGGGGCTGGTGATGCTGGGCGAGCCTGCGCGCCCGATGGTATGGATCAGCGCCACGCCGTCAGGATGCAAAAGGTCGCGGACCTTGGTGAAATAGGTCGCATAGTTGGGTCGGCCCACATGTTCGAACATGCCGACCGAAACGACGCGGTCGAACTGACCCGTGACGGCGCGGTAGTCTGTCAGGCGGATCTCGATCCGGTCCTGCAATCCGGCGGCGGCGACGCGTTCGAGGGCCACGCGGTGCTGTTCTTCGGACAGCGTGACGCCGAGGACCCGGGCCCCGTGGTCGCGCGCAAGGGTGATCGCCAGGCCGCCCCAGCCGCAGCCGATATCAAGAACGCGCATCCCCGGCTTGAGGCACAGCTTGGCCGCGATATGCGCCTTTTTCTGCGCCTGCGCCTGCTCCAGCGTGTCGTCGGGGGATTTGAAATAGCCACAGGAATACTGCCGGTCGGAATCGAGAAACAGGTCATAAAGCTTGCCCGACAGGTCGTAGTGATGCGCCACGTTCGACTTCGACCGGCCGGCGGGATTCAGTTCCTGCACCTGGCGCAGCAGCCGCTGGACGCGCGCCAGGGGAAAGCGCCACCAGTCTGCGCGGCCACTGGCGGAGTTGCGCAAAAGCAGGGCAAGAAATCCCGGCAGGTCGTCATCGCCGATGGTGTAGGCCTCGTTCATGTAGCCTTCGCCCAAGGCCATGTCGGGGCTGCGGACGATCCGTGCCGGCAATTTGGGGTCGGTGATCGACATCGTCACCGGAACGCCCGAACCATCACCATATCGGGCCTGGGTGCCGTCGGGCAGGTGCAGCACGAGGCTGCCTTCCTTGATCAGGGACCTGCACAGACGGTCGAACAATTTGTCCCACATCGCGTTACCTCGGCGTTGCAACGGCAATCGGCACATTCTATGCCTCTTTTTCCTGTTTTCAACGCAGTGGTGCGCGGCGCGGTTCCTTGCGGTTGCACTGGTGCCATCCACTCTTGACATCGCGGGCGTCGCGCGGTCATTCGGGCGGTCTGAAACTGTCGCCTTTGGGCAAGGAACACCGCATGCACGCCTATCGCAGCCATACCTGTGCCGACTTGAACACCGCCCATGTGGGTGAGGTCGTCCGTCTGTCGGGCTGGGTGCACCGGGTGCGTGACCATGGCGGCGTGCTTTTCGTCGATCTGCGCGACCATTACGGCATTACCCAGGTGATCGCGGACAGCGACAGCCCCGCCTTTGCCGATCTGGACCGCGTGCGCGCCGAATGGGTCATCCGCATCGACGGGCGGGTCAAGGGGCGGGACGCGGCGTTGGTGAACCCCAAGCTGCCGACCGGCGCGATCGAGGTCTATGCCACCGGGGTCACCGTGCTGGGTGCGGCGGAGGACCTGCCGATGCCGGTCTTTGGCGATGTGGAATACCCCGAGGAGACGCGGCTGACCTACCGGTTCCTCGACCTGCGGCGGGAAAAGCTGCATGCCAACATGATGCTGCGCTCCAACGTGGTGCGGTCGATCCGCAACCGGATGTGGGATCAGGGCTTTACCGAGTTCCAGACGCCGATCATCACCGCCTCCAGCCCCGAAGGCGCGCGCGACTTTCTGGTGCCGTCGCGCCTGCATCCGGGCAAGTTCTATGCGCTGCCCCAGGCCCCGCAGCAGTTCAAGCAGCTGATCATGGTGGCGGGCTTTGACCGCTATTTCCAGATCGCGCCCTGTTTCCGGGACGAGGACCCCCGCGCCGACCGCTCACCCACCGACTTTTACCAGCTGGATGTGGAGATGAGTTTCGTCGAGCAGGAGGATGTCTTTGCCGCCGTCCAACCAGTGATCCAGGGTGTGTTCGAAGAGTTTGCCCCGGGCAAGAAGGTGTATTCCGACTGGACCCGCATCGCCTACCGCGACAGCCTGAAGTGGTATGGCAGCGACAAGCCAGACCTGCGCAACCCGATCAAGATGCAGGATGTGTCGGAGCATTTCGCAGGCTCGGGCTTTGCGATTTTTGCGAAGTTGCTGGAGGTGGCGGGCAACGAGGTGCGCGCGATCCCTGCGCCCAAGGGTGGCAGCCGCAAGTTCGCCGACCGGATGAACGCCTATGCCCAGAAGGAAGGGCTTCCGGGGATGGGCTATATCGTCTGGCGCGAGGCCGAGGACGGATCGGGCATGGAAGCCGCCGGGCCGGTTGCCAAGAACATCGGACCCGAGCGCACCGAGGCGATCCGCCAGCAACTTGGACTTGGCCTTGGCGACGCGGCGTTTTTCCTCGGTGGCAAGCCGGAAAACTTCGAGGCCATTGCCGGGCGGGCCCGGAACGAGATCGGGCGTGAGTTGGGGCTGACCGAACAGGATTGCTTCAAGTTCGCCTGGATCGTCGATTTCCCGATGTACGAGAAGACCGACGAGGGGAAGATCGACTTTTCCCACAACCCCTTCTCGATGCCGCAGGGCGGGCTTGAGGCGCTGAACGGCGATCCCTTGCAGGTCTACGCCTACCAGTACGACCTTGCCTGCAACGGGTATGAACTGATCTCGGGCGGCATTCGCAACCACAAGCCGGAGATCATGTACCGCGCGTTCGAACTTGCCGGTTACCCCAATGACGAGGTCGACAAGCGCTTTGGCGGCATGGTCAAGGCGTTCAAATACGGCGCCCCCCCCCACGGCGGCTGCGCGGCGGGCATCGACCGGATCGTGATGCTACTGGCGGACGAGCCGAACATCCGCGAGGTGATCATGTTCCCGATGAACCAGCGCGCCGAGGACATGCTGATGAATGCGCCGTCCGAAGCGACGTCGAAACAGTTGCGCGAACTGAACCTGCGGGTGGTGGCGAAGGACGCGTAACGGGTCCGGCGCGCTGACATCTGCCGGCGACAAGACCACCGGCCAGGACTTGGGCGCATGGCCGCACCCCTGCACTGGCAGGTTGCGGCGACCTCTGCCACACTATGCGCCTAACCGCATTGCCCGAAAGGACACCGCCCCCGTGCGCATCGACGCCGAGACACCGCCGCTCTATGCCGCCTCGGTGCCGGTGTTTCGCCATTTCCTGGAACGGATGTCGGGGATGGTGGCACTGGCCGACGAGGCGGCGCTGATGCACCGGATCGCCGACGCGTTTCCGGCGCGCCAGCAGTTTGCGACGGCAGCCGGGTTCACCTTGCGCGTGGCCTGTCCCTTGGCGGGGCGCGAACTGCCCAGCCTACCCGAGGCGCTGGGTCCCCGTCTGGCGGTGGCGCGGGCGTTGCTGGGGGGCATGCGACCGGATGAATTCATCGGTGCCGAAACCCTGATGGTCACCCATGTTGCGGGATTTTCCGAGGTGACGCAGACCGGCGTGGATTTTCTGTATCGGTTCGGCCTGCCCAACTTCTTTTTCCACCTGACGATGGGCTATGCCGCCTTGCGCGACGCGGGCGTGCCCCTGGGCAAGGCGGATTTCGACGGGTTTCACGCCTATCCGCCGGATTTCCGCTTTCCCGATTCCTGATGTCGGGCGGGCGTGACGAGATCGCAGCGCGGCGTGGCATTGGGCGGCGGCGCTATCTCCGGACGTGTCGCTTGGGCGATTGCGCGGGAGCCGTTCGCACCCCATAACCGCAGAAATGACGGGATGTCGGGGGGCATGATGATGTCGGATGAAGCGCGCCTGGGCGCGATGGTTCGGGGCTGGACACCGCCTCGCCGGCCTGACGCACCCGAACTGATCGGCCGCCATGTGAGGCTGGAACGGTTCAACGCCGACCGCCATGCCGCCGATCTGCACCGGGCCTATCAAGGGCATGACGCGCTGTGGGATTACATGCCCTACGGCCCGTTTGCGTCCTCGGCCGCCTATCACCGTTGGGGCAAGGATGTGGCGAGTGGCGAGGACCCCTGGTTTTATGTGCTGCGGGACGCCGTGACTGGCCATTGCGGCGGGGTGGCGTCCTATCTGCGCGTCATGCCCGAAGCGGGGTCCATCGAGGTGGGCCATATCTGCCTGTCGCCCGAAATCGCCAAAGGGGTTGCCTGGACCGAAGCGATGTTTCTGATGCTGCAATGGGCCTTTGACGCGGGCTACCGGCGGTATGAATGGAAATGCAACGCGCTGAACCTCGCCTCGCGCCGGGCAGCGCAGCGGCTTGGCTTCAGCTATGAAGGCACGTTCCGCCAGATGATGGTGGTCAAGGGGCGCAACCGCGACACGGCGTGGTTTTCGGTCATCGACAGCGAATGGCCCGCCTTGCGTGCGGCGTTCGATGCGTGGCTCGACCCGTCCAATTTCGATGCCTCGGGGCATCAGCAAGAGCGGTTGTCGGACTTGACCCGGTTGGTCCGGCAGATGTCGGACCCGGCGCTGTAGCGGTCGCCCGCGTCAGGCGCGCGGGCCAAACCCTGCTTGCAGCGCATCTTGACCGGCCAGACGTGCGGCAATCACCTGTGACAACGCGTCGAGACCCGCGGTCCCGGCCCGCGCGCCCAAGGCTGCGGCCAACAGTCCCGCATCCCCGGCATGGCGCGCAAGCCCCGCGACAAAGCCGATCAGATATGCCGGCCGGGCGCGCACATGGGGGGTCTTCAGCCAGTCCAGCGCCTGGCGCAGATCGTCGGTCAGGGCCATCAGATCGGGCTTTGGCGTTTCGGCGGCAGAGGGGCTGTCGCCCTGATTGCCAAAGGGCGCAAGGATCAGCCGCTGAAACGCCAAAAGGCTGGAGATGGGCTTTTCCACAAAGGCGTCCGCGCCGGCGGCAAGTGCGGCCTCGCGCGCTGCCGGGTCGCCGCTGATGCCCAAAATCAGGTTCGGGCGGGCGGCGGACCGCGCCAGATCGGCGATCAGATCCTCGCCCCGGCCATCGGGCAGGCCTAGATCGACCAGCACCACGTCGGGGCGGTAGACGCGCAGATGGGAACGTGCGGCCATCAGGCTGTCGGCACGCCGCAGACGCGCACCCGACCGCTGGGCCATCAACCGCAGCGCGTCGGCGGCAAAGCGGCTGTCCTCGACCGCCAGCAGGGTCAGCCCCTGCAGCGGCAGGCCAGTCCCCCCGGGCGGGCCAAAGGCCGGGTGAAGCGCCCGCCCCGGCGCGACGGGCAGCGAATGCGTCGGGATCAGGTTCATCGTCGGCATGGGGATCTCCGGGCAAACGGCGAGGGCCTTCAGTAACGCCGAACTTCGTCAACGCGCGGTAAACGCAAGGTGTGGAGGGGGTGCCTTATCTGTCGCAGGCAACAAAGCTTGCAGCCCCCAGCGCGTCGCCGCATAAGCGTATCGACCCTTTTTCCGGCAAAGGCGGCGCAGATGATCGGACGATTGAACCACGTGGCCATTGCGGTCCCTGATCTTGAGGCGGCGGCCGCTCAGTATCGCGGCGCGCTTGGCGCGGATGTGGGCCCGGCCCTGCCGCAGCCTGATCACGGCGTGACGGTCATCTTCATCACCCTGCCCAATACCAAGATCGAGTTATTGTATCCCCTGGGCGAGGCAAGCCCGATCCGGGGGTTTCTCGACAAGAACCCTGCGGGCGGCATTCACCACATCTGCTATGAAGTGCCGGACATCCTGGCGGCGCGCGATCAGCTGAAGGCATCCGGCGCGCGGGTTCTGGGAGAGCCCAGGATCGGTGCCCATGGCAAACCGGTCCTGTTCGTGCACCCCAAGGATTTCAACGGCTGCCTGATCGAATTGGAGCAAGCATGACCATCACCGCCGCAATCGTCCTTTTCTCTGTCACCTGGTTCATGGTGTTCTTCATCATGCTGCAGGTGCGGTTCAAGTCGCAGGCCGATATGGGATCGGTGGTGCCTGGCACGCCGAAATCCGCGCCGGGCGAGCTGAACATGGGGCGCAAGGTCAAGTTTACGACAGTCTGGGCCATCGTGGTGTCGCTTGCGATCTATGGCATCATCCAGTCGGGCTGGATCACGCGCTACAACATGGATGTGTTCAACATCATGCGCTGACGCGCGACAGCCGGTGGAACATGTGGGTGAAAGTCGCCGCCCCGATCACCGGGATCACCAGATTGACCAGCGGGATCGACAGCGGCGCCGCCATCAGCGCACCCGCCAGCCAGATGCGCCCGCCATAGCGCTTGCGCAGGACGCGCGCGCCTTCCTTGCCCAGCCGACGCGTGGCGATGGCGGAAAAGTATTCACGGCCAAGCAGATAGCCATTCACGGTCCAAAAGACCAAGGGGGCGAAAGGCCCCGAGAATACATAGAGGATCAGCGCCACCAGATTGACCGCGATGACCAGCCCCAGGAAATTGACCGAACTGACAAGGCTGTCGCCGAACGAGAGCTGGGGGGCCGGCGGCAGCGTCGGATAGTGCCTCGCCTCGACCGCATCGGCGACGTCATCGGCAAAGATCCCGGCAAAGGCGGCGGCGACCGGGACCATGAGAAAGATCGACAGCAGGATCATCAGCCCCAGCGAGGCCCAGCCTAGCAGCGCGTCGACGCCGGAAAATGTGCCGATCCAGGGCAGCGTGATGGTGTCGGGGACAAAGTAGGGCAGCATCGTCACGAAGACCCCGTAAATGGCCGCCAGCAGCAGGAAGGCAAGGCCGACACCCTTGGCGATCACGCCCCAGAACCTGCGGTCTCCCATCTGGCCCAGGGCTTTGAGGAAATCACCGAAGATCATGCAGGCACCCAGGTGACGACGCGGGACAGATCCGGGCGCGGGCGGTCGGGCAGCGTCACGGTCGGCGTGGCGATGTGGACCAGGCCCGCCACGGTTTCCCCATCCGTGCAGTCAAAGGCGCGGGCTGCAAAGACCGCGTCATGCGCGGGCCAACCGGTCAGCCAGCAGGCGCCCCACCCTGCCGCAGTTGCTGCCGTGACCAGCCCCATGCACAGCGCGCCCGACGACAAGATCTGTTCCGAGAGGGGCACCTTGTCCGACGCCTTGGGCGACGAGATCACCGCGACAGCCAGTTGCCCCGCATCATATTGGCCACGCCCCTTGGCCGTCATCTGCTCATCTGCCCCAAGTTCGCACGCCCGCGCCTCGGCAAGGTCGGCCAGACGCTGCAGAGCCGGGCGTTCCAGCACCACCAGCCGCCACGGTTCCAGCTTGCCATGGTCGGGCACGCGCAACGCGGCCGTCAGGATCACCTCCAGCGCCGCCCGCGTCGGCACCGGAGCGACAAAGGTCTTGGCCGGCAGGGATCGCCGCGCCAAGAGGAAATCGAGTGCGGCTTGATTCGGGTCGGACATCGGCAGGCCTTTTGCAACGGGACAGGGCATGCAGGTGAGATAACCGTTGCGGGCCTCGGCAGGAATAGGGGGCCGCGCGTTTTCTTGGCCGGCTCGTTCCGGCTTGCGAAACCAGCCCGCAGCGGCGGGTCGCCGGCAAACGGGCGATGCGGCGCCACCTGACTAGGCCACGTCCGGCCCCGCGATGCGGTAGCTGCCTTCGGGCAGATTAAGCGCGGCGGCCAGATCGCGCGCCTGGGCCAGCGACAGCACCAGCCGCACCGTTGCGTCGCGCCGGGGGTCGAACTGTTCGACCGTCACGCAATCTTCAAAGGCCGAGATGACGATATCCTCCTGCAAGGGCAGGTCGGTCCCGTCATCGACCAGCGTGATGACGGTCGCATCGAAGTCGTGCTCGATCGTGAACATGGACCAACTCTAGGCGGGCGGCTGCGCGACCACAATGGGGGCCCGACTGGTGCACTGCGCGACAATGGCTGAGGGGGCATGACACCCGCGTGATCGGGACTGGCCGGTCGCGAACATTCTGATAGGGTGTCGAAAAAGCAAAAACGAGGCACGGCGGACGATATGCGCAAAGCCCTATTGGTGTCTCTTTTTCTGGTCACGGGATGTGTGGGCGGGCTGGCGCCGCCGGAACCCGCAGCAACGATTGCCGAACTGTCTGCGGGCCGTCTGCCACCGCCAGCAGCCGCCGAGTTGTTCGTGTCGGTCGTCGCCCGACTTGAGCCGGTGGCCGAAGCGCTGTGTCAACAAAGGTCGCGGGGCGTCAATTGCGACCTGCGCATCGTGGTTGATGATCGTCCCGGTCAGCCCCCGAATGCGTTTCAGACAGTCGATCGCTCCGGGCGTCCGATCGTGGGCTTCACGCTGGCGCTGATCGCGGATGCGCGGAATGCCGACGAGATCGCCTTTGTCATGGGGCACGAGGCCGCGCATCACTTTCTGAACCACATTCCGCGCCGATTGCAGACGGCCCAGGGGGCCGCCATCCTGGCCGGAGCGATGGCGCGCGCGAACGGGGCAACCGCCGAAGGCATCCGCGCCGCTGAGGCGTTCGGAGCGGAAATGGGCGCGCGCAGCTATTCCAAAGAGTTTGAGCTGGAGGCCGACGCGCTGGGCACCGAGATCGCGCTGTTGGCGGGCTATGACCCGGTGCGGGGGGCTGCATTCTTCAGCCGCCTGCCCGATCCCGGCGACCGGTTCCTTGGGACCCACCCGCCCAATGGCGAACGCCAGGCGCAGGTCGCGCGCGTGGTGGAACGGTTGCGCGCTGGCGGGTTCTGAAGTGGGCGGGACGTTCGCCCGGCGCGGGCAGGAGACATGCGCCGGGCAAGGTCCTGATGCCGGTCTGGCCCTGTTCTGCGGGCGTTGTTGCGATGGCGGTGGAAATGGGGCGACGTTGCGCCTAGTTATGCCCGGGATCCGATTGAACAAGGTTGCCCGATGCCCGTTACTACCCAGCCAAGCCCCGAGGCGTTCAAATCCGCGATGCGCGATTTCGCAGGGGCCTGCAGCCTGATCACGGTCGGGCACGGCGGTGCTGCCACGGGCCTCGTGGTGACCTCGGGGGTGTCGCTGACAGCTGATCCGCCGATGGTGCTGGCCTGCATCAACCGCACATCCTCCAGCTGGCCTTTGCTGCTGGCCGAGGGTGCGTTCGGGTGGTCGGCGCTGGGGGCGGCGCATCAGGATGTGGCGGAACGGTTTTCGGGCCGTGGCGGGATGAAGGGGCCTGCGCGCTATGACGGGGCGGATTGGACTGTCACGGCGAATGGCACGCGCCTTCTGGCGGATGCCCCCCTCGCCTTTGGCTGCGCGGTTGACGAGATGCTGGACCGTGGCACCCATTCGATCCTGATCGGGCGGGTGCTGGAGATCAGGACCTTGCCGGGGCAGGGCGGGTTGATCTACTGGAATGGCACCTATCGCCCGCTGGCGGCCTGACCGGAGGGAGCCTCCGGCGGGGATATTTGAGCAGTCAGAAAGGCGTCAGGAAAAGCTTGCGATGGTCTGCAGGGCCCCGTCGAGCGCGCGGCCCTCTTCGTCCTTGAGCGCCGCTTCGCGCAGCCGCCGTGCCCAGTCGGCGGCGTCCGGGCGGTCGGCGATGCGGGCGATCCCCTCAATTACGCGGTCATATTTCGACAGACCCCGCGCATGGGTGTCGGAATAGCCCTTGATCAGGCGGCGGCAGCGGATCACCTCCACCGCGAGGTCGTAGTTCTGCGGCAGGTAGGACGTCGCGGTGGCGAGCCACGCGTCAAGATGG
>JANPKV010000293.1:0-21487 GCA_031426185.1 Rhodobacterales bacterium
CTGACGCGCTCACTTTCGGACTTCGCAAAACTTGTGGATCGGCTTGATGCCGCGAAAGCCTCCTTCGTTTCGGTGACCCAGTCTTTCAACACTGCAACAAGTATGGGGCGCTTGACCCTTAATGTGCTTCTCTCTTTTGCACAATTCGAACGTGAGGTCACGGCCGAGCGGATTCGCGACAAGATCGCTGCCTCGAAGAAAAAGGGCCTCTGGATGGGCGGCTACGTGCCGCTGGGCTACGAGGCCTCGGGTCGAACATTGACGGTGAATGCAGCCGAAGCCGAAACCATCCGGACTCTTTTTGTCCTCTACGAGGAACACATGGCGCTAAATCTTGTCGCCTTGGAGGCGGAACGGCTAGGATTGCGATCAAAGCGCTACATCACGCAGTCGGGCAGGGATCAGGGCGGGAAGGTGATGTCGCGGGGCCATATCCACAAGATCCTAACTAACCCGCTCTATTTCGGTCGCATCGCCCACAAGGGGAGCACCTTTGAGGGTCAGCACCCGGCGATCATCGACGCCGGCCAGTGGGAGAGGGTGCAGTCAATCCTGACCGGCCAATCCGCAATCCCTCGCGGGCAGCGCAACTCCGCCCGACCGACACTTCCCCTTGCGGGCAAGCTCCATGATCTCTGCGGCGAGAGCCTGACGCCGGTTCATACCCGCAAGGCCGGGCGACGCTATGATTACTACATTTCACAATCTCTCAAGACAGCTGCGGCGGCCGACAAAAAAGGCATCGGCTGGAGATTGCCGGCCCGCGAGCTTGAAGACAGGGTCATTGCTGCCGTCCAGAAGCATCTTCGAACAGCGATCTTGCGTGGACTGGCTGTTGACGCAGACCCTCAGAGGATCTCCGACATTCTCGCCCGCATCGATCATCCCGATGCTGACTTGCTGAGTGTTATCGACCGGGTTTGCATTGGACGCGGGACACTCGAGGTCACCCTTGATCCCGTCCGCCTCGCGACGGCAGTCAGCACTCCGGCGAAGGATCTTGACCCGGATCATCTCGCCTTTCGTGCGGCATTCTCTCTCCGCAGGCGAGGCGTGGAAACACGTCTCATGTTCGAAGGCGATGCAACCCCGCGAGACGAAACGCTCTTGCGCAACATCACAAAGGGGCATGCTTTCCTTGATCTGATCACCTCGGGTCGCAGCGTTCAGCAGATTGCCGAAGAGCGTAAGATGTCGGTCCGGCGCGTACAGCAAACCATGGAGTTCGCGTTTCTTTCTCCAAATGTTGTGCGCCAGGTCGCCGAGGGACGCCAGCCGGTTTCCCTGACCACCGAATGGTGCCTCAGAAATGAGATCCCCGTGGACTGGACCGAGCAGAACTGGCTCTTCACCGCCGCCGGATCGGCACCTTTTCCAAACGCGTAGTACGAAATCTGCCAACAGAGACGCGCGGGGATATTGCGCCGTGTTGACTGTAAGCTTGTAGTCCCATCTTGCAAGGTCGTGCGACAAGGGACTGAAATACCGCAGAAATAACGCGGTTATCCGAAAGGTCTCAATAAGGGCGGGGTGAGTGGCAGAGCATTGACGACGCAAACCCGTATTTCCAGTTTGTTTCTAAGCCTCTGATAGTACGGCACAATTTTCGCCCGTAACTTACCCTTAAGTCTCTGTAATAAATAGTAAAATTAGCAGGTTGTGTGCAGGCTTATTTGCCTGATTGGTAATGCACATCTGATCGTCGCTGAATGCAGCAGTGTTTGCTAGGTAAAGTTAGATGAAAAAACGGGACCAGCGCCGGGACCAGCGGCTGCGACCGCAGAAATCAGAGCATTGAAGGAAGAGTATCGCTATGTCGAAATCGCCGATAAAGAGATCGCGAAATAACAAATGTAGCTGGCAACCTAGTCTAAAGGCGGGGTGCTGGCTCTGATATGAGGTCCCGATGGGCTGGACAGATCAGAAATCGTCGTTCGGCGCTGCCCGAAAAGTGCATTTCCCAAACTCGTAAGATTGAAATCGCCGACAGAGACGCGGGGTGACACTGCGCCATTAAGTGACGACTATAGCAGTCTCTGCGTACAAGATGATACGACAAGGCCTTGAAATCACGCCACAATACGGCGGTCCCACGCATGGTCTCTATAACCGCAGGGTCGGTGGCAGCCCGTAGGGGAGTCGAACCCCTCTTGCCTGGTTGAAAACCAGATGTCCTAACCGATAGACGAACGGGCCCCGCGGGGATGGCGGGTGTCTAAGGCCAAGGCGGGCGTCCTGCAAGTGAAAAATGCCACAAAAACAGGATCAATCGACAAGGAAAGTGATGGAGTATCCGTCATGCAAAGGCGGCGTCTTCCAACCGCAGCTGTACCCGCGCGCGGCCGCCCCAATGATTGATGTCCAGACGCCCCGCCAGATGGAAGCGCCGTCGACCCGGATCGCACAAGGCGGGCCCCAGCGGCCCGTCAAACGCCCCGAATGCCACCGCCTCTAGCCGCGCCCCGGCGTCCCCGTCGATGCGAAGGCGCAGATGCGTCTCACCCATGCGCTGTGCCGTCACCGCGACCGAGGGAAAGGCAAAGCGCGGCGCCGGGGCCGCGGACCCGAAGGGACCTGCAAGTTCGATCTGGTCGATCAGGTCGGCGGTCGCGGCACCGGGCATCATCAGGCCGGTCACGGTCAGGTCCTGGGCCGCGCCGATGCCGGAGCCCTGTCTTGCCAGCAGCTCTGCAAGGCGCGCCATTGCCGGCGCAAGCTGCGCGCGCGTCAGGCTGAGCCCGGCCGCCATCTTGTGCCCCCCACCCTTGACCAACAGGCCCTCGGCCGCCAACCGGTGGATCGCGGCGCCAAGATCGACACCCGCGACAGATCGCCCCGACCCTTTGCCGTCATCGCCGTCAAAGCCGATGACAACGGCCGGGCGGTGCGCATGTTCCTTCAGCCGCGCGGCCACGATCCCGACCACGCCGGGATGCCAGCCGTCGCCTGCCGCCCAGACCAGGGGCGCATCGAGGCCCCGCGCCTCGGCCTGCGACAGTGCTTCGATACGCACTGCCGCCTCGATCTCGCGGCGTTCGTCGTTCAGCGTGTTCAGGCGCGCGGCCAGTGCGTCGGCCTCGCGCGGGTCCGCGGTCGCCAACAGCCGGGCGCCGAGATCGGCCTGACCGATGCGCCCCCCCGCATTGACCCGCGGACCAAGCACAAAGCCCAAGGCATAAGTCGACGGCGCGCTGTCCAGTCTGGCGATATCGGCCAGAGCGCACAGGCCGGGGCGTTCGCGACGCGCCATCACCTTCAGCCCCTGACGCACGAGGGCGCGGTTGACGCCGATCAGCGGGGCCACATCGGCCACGGTTGCCAATGCCACAAGATCAAGAAGCGCCATCAGTTCGGGGCCTTTTTGCCCCTGTACGCGCAGACGGCGATTGGCTTCGACCAGCACCAGAAAGACGACGGCTGCGGCGCAGAGATGCGCAAGATCGCCGGTTTCGTCCTGACGGTTGGGATTGACCACGGCCAGCGCAGGCGGCAGGAGTTCGGCCCCCAGATGGTGGTCCAGCACCACCACGTCGCAACCCGCCGCCGCGATGGGGTCATGCGAAAGTGTGCCACAGTCGACGCAAAAAATCACGTCATGCGCCTGACCCAGTGCCTGCATCGCCGCGACATTGGGGCCATAGCCTTCGTCGATCCGGTCCGGGATATAGAGCGTGGCGCCATGGCCGAGATCGCGCAGCCAGATCAGCAGTTGTGCTGCCGATGCGCCACCGTCCACGTCGTAATCGGCAAAGATCGCGATCCTCTCGCGCCGCTGCAGTGCCGCAAGCAAGCGGACGGCGGCCTTGTCCATGTCGCGCAGGGTCATGGGATCGGGAAGCAGGTCGCGCAAGACCGGGTTCAGAAAGGCGTCGGTCTGGTCCGGCTCCACCTGCCGCGCGGACAGTGTCTGGCACAGCGCCAGCGGCAACCCGGTGCGCTGGGCAATCGCCTCTGCCCGGCGTTCGGACGCCACATCCGGGCCGACCCAGCGCCGGCCCGTGATCGAGCTTGTCACGTCAAGATAAGCGGGAGCTGTCATCCAGCCTTGATGCCGAACTTGCCCCGGCGGGGCAAGGGGCAGGGGGATGTCACGCTATTTTGCCGGGCTGCGATAGGTCATGCGCCGCACCGACCCGGTCTTTGACCGCATCAGCAGCGTCTCGGTCGTGATCCAGCCCGGCTCGCGCTTGATGCCGGCCAGAAGCGAGCCGGTGGTGACGCCGGTGGCGGCAAAGATGACCTCGGCGCGCACCAGATCGTCGCGGGTATAGACGCGATCGAAATTGGATATTCCGGCCAGCTTGGCCCGGCCCCGTTCGTCGTCATTGCGAAACAACAGCTTGCCAAAGAACTGGCCGCCCATGCATTTCATCGCAGCTGCGGCGAGCACGCCCTCGGGCGCGCCGCCAGATCCCATATACATGTCGATGCCCGTCACTTCCGGTTCGGCGCAATGCATCACACCTGCGACGTCGCCATCTGTGATCAGCCGGATCGACGCCCCGGTGGAGCGTATTTCCGCGATCAGCGCCTCGTGCCGTGGGCGCTCCAGCACGCAAACCGTGATGTCCTCGGTGGACACGCCCTTGGCGGCGGCAAGAGCAGACACACGTTCGGACGGGGTCATCGTCATCGTGACCACGCCCGCCTTGAACCCGGGGCCGATCGCCAGCTTTTCCATGTAGACGTCGGGAGCGTGCAACAGGGTGCCGCGCGGTGCCATGGCGATCACGGTCAGGGCGTTCGGCATGTCCTTGGCGGTCAGCGTGGTGCCTTCAAGCGGGTCCAGCGCGATGTCAACGGCGGGGCCTTTGCCGGTGCCCACCTCCTCGCCGATATAGAGCATGGGGGCCTCGTCGCGCTCACCCTCTCCGATCACCACGACCCCGGCAATGTCCAGCAGGTTCAACTGCTCGCGCATCGCGTTGACAGCGGCCTGGTCGGCGGCCTTTTCGTCGCCACGCCCGATCAGCTTTGCCGAGGCCAGGGCCGCTGCTTCAGACACCCGCGCTAGGCCGAGAGAAAGCAGGCGATCTTGGAACTGGAGGGCCTCTTGAAGGGCGACTGCCATGATAAGTCCTTTGGAGAAACCTGAGATTTCGTTGCCATTAGCCGGGGCGGACAGTGGCAGCAAGCGTGGTGGCGCTAACAGGTTGCAGCGACGCGCGATCAAAGGGTCGAAAGGGACAAAAAGGTCGCGCCCTAGACTTCTTCGATGCGCAACGCGACCGGCAGGCCGACAAGAACCCCGGTCGCGCCAAACATCCCCACCGCATGGGCGATGTCATCCGAGGTCGCCTTGTGCGTCACGATCAGGACCGGGGCCTGCGCGCCCTGATGGCCGTATTGGCGCATCCGGTCGATGGAGATTCCGGCCTCGCCCAGACATGTGGCGATCTTGGCCAGCGCGCCCGGTTTGTCGACCAGCGTCATGCGCAGATAGTAAGGCGCGGCGGTGCTGGTGGCCGCCGCAACGGAAGTGGCAAGCGAGGCGGCGGGACGCCCGAACGTCGGCAGGCGGTTGCCGCGCGCGATGTCGATGACGTCGGCCATGATGGCGCTTGCGGTCGGGCCCTGACCCGCGCCCGCACCTCGCAGCACGATCTGTCCGACGCTGTCGCCTTCAAGCACCACCATGTTGGTGCCGCCCTGCAACTGACCCAAGGGGTGATCGACCGGCACAAGGCACGGCGTCATGCGCTGTTCGAGGCCGCGTCCCGTCATCTGTGCCACGCCCAGAAGCTTGATCCGGTAGCCCATGTCACCCGCGTGGCGGATATCGTCGATGGAAACCGAACCGATCCCTTCCAACTGCACCGCATCGAACGAGACCTTGGTGCCGAACGCGATCGCGGCCAGCAGGCTGAGCTTGTGGCCGGCATCGATGCCGCCGACGTCCAGATTGGGGTCCGCCTCGAGATAGCCCAGCTGGCGCGCCTCTTCAAAGACCGTCTCGTAGGACAGGCCCGCCGACTGCATCCGCGTCAGGATGTAATTGCATGACCCGTTCATCACGCCCATCACACGGCGCATCGCGTTGCCGGCAAGGCCCTCGGTCAGCGTCTTGATGACCGGGATGCCGCCTGCGACGGCGGCCTCGAAGCGGATGACGCGTCCTGCGGCCTCGGCCGTTTCGGCCAGGGCCTGGCCATGATGGGCCAGCAGGGCCTTGTTGGCGGTCACGATATCCTTGCCTGCGGCGATGGCGGCCTCGGTCGCGGCTTTGGCCGGGCCTTCATGGCCACCCATCACTTCGACAAACACATCGATGTCATCGCGGCCCGCGAGATTCACGGGGTCGTCTTCCCAGGCATAGGCGGACAGATCGGCATCGCGATTTTTGCTCCGGTCGCGGGCAGATACGGCCGTGATGTCAATCTGGCGTCCAGCGCGGGCGGCAATCAGGTCGGCATGGGCCTGCACGATCCGCACGGCCCCGATGCCGACGGTGCCAAGGCCAGCCAGGCCAAGTCGAAGGGGGGCTGCGGACATCGGTCAATCACCTTGGAAATAACTGTCTGAGAGGGTGCCGCCTGTTACCGGTTTGAACGGGGCCGCGCAACGCGTCTTTGCACCTTATGTGCATGCGGTATCCGCGCCGGTCAGGTTGCTGGCATCCGTGCCTGGTCCTGAAGCGCTCGGGCGCGGGCGCGCAGACGGGCGGCGCGCGCGGCGAGGTCCGCCGAGGGATCGCCCGATGTCGCGTCGGCATCCGCCTGGGCCAGCACCTTATCCAGGGGCAGAATGACGGGTGGCGGGCCCGCCGGGGCCAGATCGCGGCTGGCGAGCATGTCCGGTCTTGCGCAGGCCGACAGCGTCAGCCCAAGGCAGCACAGGGTGCCGATGGCAAAGCAGCGCGTGGGGTGTTGCGGCATCGGGGACCCTGGTTGCGACCCTGCGCAGTCTAGATCAGCTGCAACGAAACGCCAAGGCGATGCGGTGCCTCAGGCCTTTATCGGCAAACACCGAACCCTCCGGCCCCGTGCAGATCAGACGCAGGAAACGCTCTGCAGGCAGATCTTCGACAGGAAGCGCGGGCGCGTCACGATGAACTCGTCCAGGTTGTAGCTTGCCGCCAGGCCCACGTTGAAGACGGGCGTGTACGGCACGGACGACTCGACGAGAACAACCGAGTCGGTCGCTGCCATCATCGGGATGCGACTTGCCACCGTCTGCAGCGTGGTGGTGGTCAATTGCGGCAGGGCATTGCCCGGCGAACGCGACCAGATCACTTCGAACCGGTTGTTCGGCACGGACCATTTCACCGAGGTGAACCGCAGTCTGGCGGTCTGGGCCGGTGGCAGGATGTACTCCATGACCGACTGCATCCCGTCAAGGAAGGTCAACGGGATATCGTTGTTCTGGCGGGAAATGAGGTCGGCGACCGAGTAGGCGGCCTTTTGCGCCGTGTTCATTGACCGGAACACATCCCAATAGGCGAAAAGCGCCATGAAAACCCAGATCAGCATTGGCAGCGTGATGATGAATTCGGCCATGAGAAGGCCGCTTTCGTCATCGCGAAACCTGCGCAGCGCTTTCTTGAAGGGGATCATCTGCCGTGGTTCCTTAGCTTGGTTCGTTGACAAAGGCCGAACGGGCCACCAGCGCATAGCCGCCCTGGGCGTCCTGCTCCAAACCGAGGCCCACGCCGGTCGACGGGAACATCGCGTCCTGACGCACGCAGACCCGCACAAGCATCATTTCGCTGCCGCCGCCCGGGTTGTAAGTGGTCGGCGGATCGATGTTGTCTGTCCGGTCAACGCAGGTCTCCGGCGTTGCCGGCATGACGAACGTGGTCATGCTGACCGGCTGAAGTTCGATCTTGAGGTTCGCGGCACAGTCATGCAGCACAACAGACCGCGAACACATCAGCGTGCGCAGATCGTTGTGGTTGACATTGCCCAACAGACCCAGGCGCAAGTCGCGCATCGTCATGTCCACAGCGCGTTCCAGCATCACGTGGCGGACCATGAAGTACCCGGATTCGCACGAGGCCATGAACACCGTCATCAGCATCGGGATGATGAAGACGAACTCGATCGAGGCCGTCCCGTCCTCTTTTCGGAAGTCCCGGACAAAGCGTTTGAAGTGTCGGATCATTGCGTCAGCCTCAGCTGGGATATGTTCGACGCGATCGTCTGGAACACGGCCGAGATGTTGAGGCCCGTCGCATTGAAGTAGTGATTGGACGTCGGCAGGGACGAACAGTTGGAAATCTGCGTCTGGCCGTTGGTCGGTGCTTCAAAAGCAATCCCGTAGACAACAATGCCCTGTCCTTTTGCAAGCGTGCAGGACTGCGCCAGCATGGTGTTCATGGTGCCGGCGGAGCCGTAGCTGCCGACCATGTTGTTGATTGCGGTGGCGTATTGCGTGTCGCGGGTGGCCGTGGACGTGCCGAGGGCGCGGGCGTAAAGCTGCCATGCAACCCACTGCGTGCGGACGCGCGACCAAACCTGCTCCCACGTTTGCTGCGTCGTGCCCGAACCGCTGTTCCAGGCGGTTGCCCGCCATGCCTCGGCAGTGTTGGAGCCGTCGCGGCAGCTGGTCGAGGTGCAAAGGTGCGGCACAAAGAACTGGTTGGTGCCTGCTGCCGTCGGGCGGCCCGTAACGTGCTGGATCGAAAAGTTGCCGTCACCGGTGGAGCGCCAGATCGGAGATGTGCCGATCTTGAAAGGGTCCCTGATGATGTTGTGTGCGACATGTTCGCCGTCCGTCATGAGGACGACGACCTTCATCTTGTCAGGGTCGGTATAGTCGAACGGACGGCCGGTAAAGCTTGACGATATTTCACCCGAACCGATGAATTCGTTGAACATCGGACGGGCGCCGGGATCCAGCAGTGCCACACCCCAGCGCATGCCGAGCATGATCGAGGTGTTGCCTTCAGCGACGAGCCCGTCGATCTTGGCCTTGAGCGCGGGTATGTTGTTGGAGGGCAACATGATGTGGGCCGAAGGCACCGGGTCGCACTGTTGTGAGGCGATGCCGTTGTTCGTCACCGCCTGGAAATTGGTGTTCCGGGTCGTGGAGCTGCTATTGTCGGCATGCGAATACATCGGCATCGCCATCGTGCGCGACAGGTTCAGCGACGAATAGGTGCTGGCCGGCACTTCGAGGCAATTGATGTTGGCCACGCCGTGGTTGAACGTTGCGTTGTATTTTCCACGCAGGCTCGCCGACATGTTGACCTGTGCGTTGTAGGGTACGATTGCGATCGAAACGCGGTTTTCGGTGTCGTTCGCAAGCACGGTGTCGATAAAGCTTTTGGCGGCGGTCTTCAGGGCGGCGATCTTGGTGGTACCCCCGGACGCGCCGGTCATCGAGCCCGAGATGTCGAGGACGAGCACGATTTCCACATTGGTGCGGCGCTGTTCTGCAGCGGCACGGGCGGGTGCGACAAGCTGCGTGACCCCCAGCATGTCCATGAAGATATTGTAGCTGATCGCCGATGCGTTGGCCCTGACATTGCGCGAGTTCATGGTCTGAGTAATGACAACGCTGCTGGCATCCAGATATTCCGACAGACCCGCCTTGGCGAAATAATCGCTGACGACGGCCGTGGGCGACAACGTCTGCTGCAAGCTCGCGCCGGCAAGGACCGAGCGGTCCATGGTCTGCTGCAAGGTCACACGCGTATGCTCAAAGCGCATCAGGTCGACAGCCATGCCGCCGATCAGGAACATGATGAGGAAAAGGACCAACGAAAAGTAGGCGACAGCGCCATCTTCGCGTCGAGAAAAGTGTTTTGCCTGGGCGAAGGATAATCTTAGATGCCGCAACAATGACTTCACTCTCATTTTCGCCCTCATGAGCTACACAACACAATTTCCAGGCCCGCTCTGACAACGCGCGGATTCTTGCCGATCTACCGTAAGGGATCGGGCAAAATTGTGGCAAAGGTCCCGCAACAGCACCTAACAAGGGTCGGCGCGAAACGGTCCTGCCAGTCTGCTTGCCATTGTCCAGAAATTTGCAACGCGTGGTTCCGCATCAGAAAAGCCTGCCCTTCAAAAGTTAAGACTTTATCAACCACAAGTTGAAATTCGAATCGCTCCCGGTTCTGACGCCGATCGCAGACCGACGGCTGACTTTCGACGCTTTCGGAATGGCATGAAGAATTTTTCATCTTTGACGCCTAGGATAATGTGCAGGGCCGTTTCCGTGCCCGTGCCGCCAGGGAGGAATGACGATGCACGCCGCCGCAGAACCCAGTTTTCGAGAATCGGTGGACTTGATGTTCAAGCGCGCGACCGCGCTCATGGACCTCAGTCCCGGCCTGGAAGAAAAGATACGGATCTGCAATTCCACTTATACGGTGCGGTTCGGCGTCCGGCTGCGGGGCGACATCAAGACCTTTACCGGGTACCGATCCGTCCATTCCGAACACATGGAGCCGGTCAAGGGGGGCATCCGCTACGCGCTGAGCGTGAACCAGGACGAGGTTGAGGCGCTGGCTGCTTTGATGACCTACAAATGTGCGTTGGTGGAAACCCCGTTCGGAGGATCGAAGGGCGGGCTGTGCATCGACCCGCGTGCCTGGGACGAGCATGAGCTGGAGCAGATCACCCGGCGCTTTGCCTATGAGCTGATCAAGCGCGACCTGATCCATCCGGCGCAGAACGTGCCCGCCCCCGACATGGGAACCGGTGAGCGCGAGATGGCCTGGATCGCCGACCAATATGCGCGGATGAACACCACCGACATCAACGCCAAGGCCTGTGTCACCGGCAAGCCGCCGCATGCTGGCGGCATCCAGGGCCGGGTCGAGGCGACGGGGCGCGGCGTGCAATATGCCCTGCGCGAGTTCTTCCGCCACAAGGAGGACGCGGCGAAAGCAGGGTTGTCCGGCGATCTCGATGGCAAGCGCGTGATCATCCAGGGCCTGGGCAATGTGGGCTATCACGCCGCCAAGTTCCTGTCCGAAGAGGATGGCTGCAAGGTCGTTGCGGTGATCGAACGGGACGGCGCGCTGCTGGACGACAAGGGACTTGATAT
Source organism: Rhodobacterales bacterium (assembly GCA_031426185.1). GTDB lineage: Bacteria > Pseudomonadota > Alphaproteobacteria > Rhodobacterales > Rhodobacteraceae > JAJNPS01. The sequence continues at coordinate 10,996 of JANPKV010000293.1, forward strand.
CGAAGCGATCTTTCAGTGGATCAAGGCCCATGGCACGATCAAGGCCTTTCCGCATGCCACCTATACCGAAAACGGCGCCGCCGTGCTGGAGCACGACTGCGATATCCTGATCCCGGCCGCACTCGAGGGCGTGATCAACCTTGGGAACGCCGCACGCATCCGGGCGCCCCTGATCGTCGAGGCGGCAAATGGCCCGATCACCTTTGGTGCCGACGAGATCCTGCGCCAGAAGGGCGTCGTGATCATCCCGGACATGTATGCCAATGCGGGCGGCGTCACCGTCAGCTATTTCGAATGGGTCAAGAACCTCAGTCACATCCGCTTTGGCCGCATGCAACGCCGCGCCGAAGAGGCGCGCCATCATCTGCTGGTCGAGGAACTGGAAAAGTTGTCGGAGGACAAGGGTCTGGGATGGACCTTGTCGCCGGGGTTCAAGGACAAGTATCTCAAGGGGGCGGGTGAACTTGAACTCGTCCGGTCCGGTCTGGATGACACGATGCGCGGCGCCTACCAGGCCATGCGCGAAATCTGGCACGGACGCGACGATGTTACCGACCTGCGTGTGGCGGCCTATATCGTGTCGATCGGAAGGGTGGCCACGACCTATCGGTCCAAAGGCCTTTAGCCGCCCGCGACAGACGGTTCCGAACCTGCGCCGTCAGGGGCAGTTTCGGAGCGGGATTCAAATCCGCGACATGGATTGTCGCGTCTGGTGCAGGTTTTTGTCGCCATGTCTTGAATATGCCGGGCTGACCCGGTTCAATGCCGGCAAAAGCAACGAGGCAGTTCCATGCGCTATTCGGGCCTGCAGGTCCTGAAAGAAGGGCTCTTTGGCAACAAGGGGTGGAAACCGGTCTGGCGCAACCCGGATCCCAAGCCCGAATATGACGCCATCGTCATCGGGGGTGGCGGGCATGGCCTGTCGACGGCGTATTACCTGGCGAAAAACCACGGCCTGCGCAACATCGCGGTGCTGGAAAAGGGGTATCTCGGCTCTGGCAATATCGGGCGCAATACCACCATCGTGCGCGCCAACTACTTCATTCCCGGCAACAGCGAATTCTACAGCCATTCCCTGAAACTGTGGGAAAAGCTGGAGGGGGAGCTGAACTACAACGTCATGCACTCACAGCGCGGGCAGGTTGTCCTGTTCCATTCCGACGGCCAGCGCGACCTTGCGGCCCGGCGCGGCAATGCGATCGTCAATCAGGGCGATGACGCGGAATTCCTGTCGCGTGACGATCTGCGCGAGGAATTTCCCTATCTCGACTATGAGCAGACCCGCTTTCCGATCTATGGCGGGCTGATGCAGCGTCGGGCTGGAACCGCACGCCATGATGCCGTCGCCTGGGGCTACGCGCGCGCGGCGGACCGGTTGGGCGTGGATCTGATCCAGAATTGCGAAGTGACCGGGATCGACGTCGAAGGCGGCCGTGTCATCGGCGTGCAAACCACACGCGGGGCGATCAAGGCGGCCAAGGTCGGGATCGTCGTGGCGGGGCGGTCCAGCCAGGTTGCCGCGATGGCGGGGCTGAAACTGCCGATTGAAAGCCATGTCATGCAGGCCTTTGTCACCGAGGGGCTGAAGCCGGTGATCGATAGCGTGATCTCCTTCGGCATGGGCCACTTTTACATCAGTCAGTCTGACAAGGGTGGGCTGGTGTTCGGCGGCGACCTCGATTTCTACGCGTCTTACGCCTCGCGCGGGAACCTGCCGATGCTTGAACATGTGATGGAGGCGGGCATGACGCTGATGCCCATGATCGGGCGCGCGAAAATCCTGCGTAGCTGGGGCGGGATCATGGACATGACGCCGGACGGGTCACCCATCATCGACAAGACCCACATTGACGGGCTGTTCCTCGACGCGGGGTGGAACTATGGGGGCTTCAAGGCGGTGCCCGCGTCCGGTTGGTGCATGGCACATCTGATGGCCACGGGGCAAAGTCACGAGGTGGCTGGGCGATTCCGGCTGGATCGGTTCCGCCTTGGCCAGATCATCGACGAAGAAGGCACCGGCAGCCAACACAACTTGCATTGAGGACGACGGAATGCGCCGCCTGACAGACCTTCGGACAACGATACCCGGCGACGGGGTGGCTTTGACATGCGTCTGAGCTGTCCTCTTTGCGGTTCTCGTGATCGGCGCGAGTTCTATTACTACGGGTCGGATGATTACCTGAACCGTCCCGCCCCCGAGGCTGCGCCCGAGGCATGGGACCACTATCTGCACCTGCGCGACAACCCGGCGGGGGTGACGAAAGACCTTTGGTATCATGAACTGGGCTGTGCGCAGTGGCTGTTGGTGACGCGCAATACCGTGACGCATGAGGTGCTCGCCGCTGAACTGGTCGCCGACCGCAAAGGGGCCGTCCGATGAGGGTCGACGGCAAGGGACTGATCGACCGGACCAAGCCCGTCCGCTTCACCTTCGACGGACGTGCCTATGGCGGGTATCGGGGGGATACGCTGGCCTCTGCGCTGCTGGCCAATGACGTTACGCTGATGGCGCGCAGTTTCAAATACCATCGCCCGCGCGGCGTGCTGACGGCGGGGTCCGAAGAGCCGAACGCGCTGGTGGAAATCATCGGGGCGACCAACCAGACCCCCAACGTGCGCGCGACCGTGCAGGAGGTGTTTGAAGGTCTGGCGGCACGCAGCCAGAACCGGTGGCCGTCGCTCAAATACGACGGGATGGCGATCAACGACCTTTTGTCGCCGTTTTTCAGCGCGGGCTTTTATTACAAGACCTTCATGTGGCCGCGTGCATTTTGGGAAAAGCTATACGAGCCCTTGATCCGCAGGGCAGCCGGTCTGGGCAGCCTTTCGGGGCGCCACGACGAGGGGCTTTATGAAAAGGCCTATGCGTTCTGCGACCTTCTGGTGATCGGCTCGGGTCCGGCGGGCCTGATGGCGGCGCTGACGGCGGCGCGGTCGGGCGCGGACGTGATCCTGGCCGAGGAAGAGGCGCGGCTTGGCGGCCGGGTTCTGGCTGATGACATCATGGTCGGCGGCAAGCCCGGGGCCGATTGGGTGGCCGAGGTTCAGGCGGAACTGGCGGGCCTGCCCAATGTGCGGATCATGCGGCGCACCACTGTGGTGGGCGTCTACGACCACGGCACCTATGGGGCCTTGGAGCGGGTCGGCCTGCATCAGCCCGCCCGCGCCAACCTGCCGCGCGAGTGTTTCTGGCGGATCGTGGCCAAGCGGGCGATCCTGGCGTCGGGTGCGCTGGAGCGGGGCATCGCGTTCCCGATGAATGATCGGCCCGGCATCATGATGGCGGGGGCGCTCCGGACCTATCTGAACATCTACGGGGTGGCACCGGGCAAGCGGATCACGTTGTTCGCCAACAACGATGGCGCAAGGGTCACGGCGCGGGCGCTGATCGCCGCGGGCGTGCCGGTCGCGGCGATCGTCGACAGCCGCCCGGATGCGCCGATGGAGGATGGCACTCTGGTCCATGCGGGTGCCCGCGTGATCGATACCAAGGGGCGTCTTGCCCTGCGACAGATCACGGTCCTGAAAGGTGCCGAGCAGATCGAGATCGAGACGGACGCCTTGGGCGTGTCGGGCGGCTGGAATCCCACGCTGCACCTCACTTGCCACATGAACGGCCGCCCGCGCTGGAGCGACGACCTTGCGGCCTTTGTCCCGCAGGACGGTGCTGTGCCGGGCATGATTGCAGCCGGGGCAGCAAACGGGACATTCTCGACGCATGGCTGCCTTGCAGCCGGACATGCAAGCGCGGCCATGGCGCTGTCGGACATGGACATGCGTCCGGCCGTCATCGCCGTGCCCATGGCGGAGGACGCGCCTTACCGGCTGTCCGCGCTCTGGACGGTCGAAGGCAAAGGGCGTGCGTGGCTCGACCTTGGCAATGACGTCACCACCAAGGATGTCGGCCTGTCCGCGCAGGAAAACTTTTCCAGCGTCGAGCACATGAAGCGCTACACCACCCAAGGGATGGCGCCGGATCAGGGCAAGTCGTCCAACGTGGCGGCGCTGGCGGTGCTGGCAAACGCGACGGGGCGGTCAATCCCGGAAACCGGCACCACGACCTATCGCCCGCCCTATGTCCCGGTCTCCATCGCGGCACTCGGGGCGGGCGGGCGGGCGATGGGTTTCGCGCCGCAACGGTTCCTGACGTCGGATCAGGCCAGCCGCGACCGTGGCGCGCCGATGATCGAGGCGGGGCTCTGGTACCGCCCCAGCTATTTCCCGAAACCGGGCGACGCGACCTGGCGCGACTCCTGCGACCGCGAAGTGATGATGGTCCGCCAAACGGTCGGTGTCGCGGATGTGTCCACATTGGGCAAGATCGACATTCAGGGGGCTGACGCGGCGCGGTTCCTCGATTTCGTCTATTGCAACACCTTCAGCACCTTGCCCGTCGGAAAGGTGCGCTACGGGCTGATGCTGCGCGAGGATGGTTTCGTGCTGGATGACGGCACGACCGCGCGTCTGGGCGACACCCGCTATCTGATGACCACGACCACGGCTGCTGCCGGTCTGGTGATGCGCCATCTGGATTTCGTGCATCAGGCGTTCTGCGCGGACTGGAACGTGCGGATCATTTCGGTCACCGAGGGCTGGGCGCAGTTCGCTGTCGCGGGCCCCCAGGCGCGCATGCTGGTCAATTCTTTCCTTGAGGCGCCGGTGTACCTTCCTTTCATGGGGGTGGCGCCGGTGCGGGTGGGCGGGGTGGACGGACGGCTTTTCCGCATCTCGTTTTCGGGCGAGGAAGGGTATGAGATCGCCGTTCCGACCCGCTATGGCGAGGCGCTTTTCCGGGATCTGGTCGCACGGGCCGAAACGATGGGGGGTGGCCCCTACGGGATGGAGGCGCTGAACGTCCTGCGCATCGAAAAGGGATTCATCACCCATGCCGAAATTCACGGTCGGGTGACGGCTTTTGACATCGGCATGGACAAGATGATCAGCGCGAAAAAGGACTGCATCGGCAAGGCCAGTGCGATGCGTCCGGGTCTGGTCGGGCCCGAACGCGAGCAACTGGTCGGCCTGAAGGTCGGCGGAGAGACGGCGATGGTGGCAGGCGCGCATCTTTTCGCCCAGGGCGATGCGATCAAGCGCGAGACGAGCCAAGGCTGTGTGACGTCGGTCTGCTGGTCGCCGACGTTGCAGATGTGGCTGGGCATGGCATTCCTGAAGAATGGCCGCGCGCGGCATGGGAACAAGTTGCGTCTCGTCGATCACATGCGCGACGTCGATCTGGTGGTCGAGGTTTGCGATCCGGTCTTCCACGATCCATCGGGGGAGAAACTGCGTGCCTGAACTGATCGCAAAATCCCCGCTGGCCGGACGCCCTCCCGTGACACGCGGCGCGCTGACCTTGTCAGAGACACCGATGGACGCGGTCACGTCGCTTGCTTTGTTTCCCGGGCAGTCAAAGGCCATGGCCAGGGTCTTGAAACCGATGGGGCTGTCGTTCCCCGCGCCCAATAGGGTGTCGCAGTCGGGCGATGCGCGTCTGGTCTGGACAGGGCGCGATCAGGCCTTTCTGATCGGGGTCGGGGCACCCGCGATCCCAGCCGAGGTGGCGGCCGTCACCGATCAGTCGGATTGCTGGGCCGGACTGTCTGTCGAGGGACCCGCCGCGCATGATGCCTTGATGCGTTGGGTGCCCATCGACCTGCGGCCAAAAAGCTTTGCCGTCGGCAGTGCCATCCGGGCGCCGCTCTACCATATGCAGGCGATCATCCTGCGCATGACTGCGGATCGTATCGACCTGATGGTCTTTCGGTCCATGGCGCGCACGGCATGGCACGAAATCGACGTCGCGATGACCACGATCGAGGCGCGGGCGGCGCGGCAGAAATAGGCGAGTTGTGGCCGTGTCATCAAGATGTCACTGGCCTTTGGGGGCGGCCTTTTGTACAGGTTTGCTAAATGTAATGTTTAGCAAAGGTGCACAATGGCCCCCGACGGACAGATGCACGCGCCGAATGTCTATGGCGCCGAACCAATCCCCGAAGCCGCACGGGCGGAAATCGACCGGCTTTTGCTAAGCGGCGATCTGTTTCGCTACACGGCACCGGATGCATCCCCCGTCGCGTTGCTGGAGGCGGAGTTCGCGGAATTTCTTGGCTCGCGCTATGCGCTGGCGGTATCGTCCTGTTCTGCCGCGCTGTTTCTTGCGCTCAAGGCGCTGGACCTGCCGCGCGGCGCGCGCGTGCTGATCCCGGCTTTCACCTTTGCTGCGGTGCCATCGGCGGTGGTGCATGCCGATTGCGAACCCGTCCTTGTCGAGGTGGGGGACAATTACCGGATCGACATGGATGACTTCGCGGCGAAGCTGCCGGGGGCGGCGGCAGTGATGATCAGCCACATGCGCGGCCACACGTCGGATATGGATGCGATCATGGCGCTGGCCGATGCCGCAGGCGTTCCGGTGGTCGAGGATGCAGCGCATTCCTTGGGCACGACATGGAACGGGCGGAACATCGGCACGATCGGGCGGGTCGGCTGCTTCAGCTTTCAGTCCTACAAGATGGTCAATGCGGGCGAAGGCGGCATCCTTGTCACCGACGACCCGGAGGTTGCCGCCCGCGCCGTGATCATGTCGGGTGCCTATGAGCAGAACTGGAAAAAACATCCCGGGCTGCAGAACAGCTTTGGTCACTGGCAGAACAAGCTGCCGCTTTACAATTTGCGCATGCAGAACCTGTCCGCAGCCGTGATCCGCCCGCAGCTTCCCGAGATCGACCGCCGCGTGCGGCAGGGTCGTACCAATCATGACCATGTGGCGGCGCTGTTGGACAGCAGCGGGCATTTCGTCGTGCCGGAGGCGCTGGGCCCGGAACTTCGCGCACCGGATTCGATCCAGTTCAATCTGTCGGGTGACTGGACCGACGCGCAAGCCTTGGGATTTCAGGCCGGAGCCAAGGCGCGCGGCGTGACCGTTCAGGTCTTTGGGCTGAGCGAGGGCAACGCGCGGGCATTCTGGAACTGGCAGTTTCTCGGGCCGCAGCCTGAATTGCCCAAGACGCGGGCGATGCTGATGCGCGCCTGTGATGTGCGCCTGCCGACACGTCTGACGGTGGCCGAACTGGATTTCATTGCCGACGCCTTGATCGCCGCAGCCGCCGAGGCACGACCGATCTGACCCGGGTAGGAAATGCGAGATCACAAAAGCCGCAATTTTCCCTCCAGCATCGGCCAGGATCTGATGGCCGGTGTGATCACCTGATCCTGCAGATGGCCGCGCAGGCGCGTCGCGATCTGGCCCGGCATATCATGCAGGACGCCAGCGCGCGCCGACAGCGACAGCGTGCGTTCCAGCGGTGCAAATGGCAGCGGGTGCATGTCGACCTCGGTGCGGAATCGCGCCGCGTGATGCAGGGCAAGGGGGGTCAGAATGGTCCAGCCCGCGCCGCCTGCCACCATCGCGAGGATGGCATGATAGCTGTCCAGTTCAAACCGGTGGGCGGGCCGGATGCCAAGCTGCGCCAGATGGGTGGCGATGCGGCGTCCCATCAGGTGGCGCGCGGAATACAGGATCAACGGCAGGTCCGCGATCTCTTTGTCTTTCGCGGTGATGCCGACAAAGGGTTCGGCCATCAGGGGATGTGCCTCGCGCCAAGCGCCATCTTCGGCCAGTGCGGGATCGGCATCGGCTGCAACGACAATATCAAGCGCGCGGGCCTCAAGCTGGTCCAGCAGGCGGTGGCTGGCACCGGTTTCCAACAGGAACCGGCAGCCGCGCAAATCCTGCGCCAGAGCCTGCAGCAGGCGCGGCGTCACGTCGGCATCGAAATCCTCGATCATGCCAAGCCGCAAGGTGGTAAGCGATGACAGATCGGCGCGGGCAAGTTCCGCCTGCGCCTCGGCTGCGGCATTGAGCATGGTCTGGGCATGTTTGCGGAACATGGCCCCCGCCGGGGTTGTCCGCAGGGGCCGGGCCGACCTGTCCAGCAAGATGGCCCCAAGTGCTGTCTCAAGCCCCGACAGTTGCTGGCTGACCGCCGAGGGGCTGACGCCCAGACGCCGCGCGGCCGAGGAAATCGCACCCTCTTCCGCGGCGGCGACAAAGACCTCGATCCCCCAGAGCGTGATACGTCCATCCTGACCAGACATGGACGCGCCCCCTTTGGACAAGGATCAGAGTTTTGAGAGCTTGTTTTGCAGATCGGCCAGCTGTTTCTTGATCGCGGCCAGGTCTTCTTCCTTGCTGGCACCGGGGGCCGCGCTCTCGTCGCGTGCGGGGCCGCTGCCAGACCAGCCTGGCATGCCGCCGAGGACCGTTTTCAGGAACGCCTCTTGCTGCTTGCGCAGCGCGTCAAAGCCCGGCATGGCGGCCAGCGGGTTTGGAATTGTCGTCAGGTTTTCCATCATCTTGGTCTGGCTGTCGCGCAGCATCTCAAACGACGCGGCCAGAAACTGAGGCACAACCGACTGCATGCCCGTCGTATAGCTGCGTACAAGGTCGGTCAGCACATGCACCGGCAGGACGCTTTCGCCCTTGCTCTCGTGCTCGGCCACGATCTGCAGCAGGTATTGGCGGGTCAGGTCATCGCCGGACTTCAGGTCCACGATCTGAACCTCACGGCCTGCCCGGATGAATGTCGCGACATCCTCAAGGGTGACATAGTCCGAGGTCTCGGTGTTGTAGAGCCGCCGGCTGGCATAGCGCTTGATCAAAAGCGTCTTTTCGGTATCGGCCATTCGTCTCTGCCTTCCCATTGTGCGCGTGCAGAGAAGCTTACGGGAGCGCCGCAGAAAAAGAAAGGGCGGGTCCGAAGACCCGCCCGCAATCGTTACCTGTCACAGTTATCGCCGGGGGGCGATCACTTGACGGAGGCGGCTGCCTTCTTGGCGACCGAGGACACGTCGTCGGTGGCTTTCTTGACCGCAGCGGTCGCGTCTTCCGAGAAATCCTTGCCAGCCGACAGCATCAGCTCGACGGTTTCCATCTGAACCTTCTTGGCGACTTCAGCGAACGACGCCATGTGCTCGGCGGCCATTTCGGCGGCGGCAGATGCGAAATCGGTCGCGGCTTTGGTATAGTCGGCCGGGTCGGTCTTGGCCTTGGAGACGTCGCTCAGCCGGACCAAGGTGTCGTTTGCCCATTTGGACGTGATCTCGGTCGATTTCTGTGCAGCCTCAAGCGCGACCTTGGAGAATTTCTCGGCCATCGCGGCCTGGCTCTTGAACGCGTTCTGCATGGACGATGCATCGATCGGGAACGAAGCCATCATATCTTGCATCACTTTGGTGTAATCGGTTGCGGTGTTCATCTTCGATCTCCTGATCGGGTGGGGTCGCCCCCGTTTCTTGATGACACCAACATAGATACTGCACCGCAGCATTTCAAGTCTTTTTCTGCAGTGCAGCAAAAGTTATGGTTGCGTTTGCAAGTATCGCGAATTGCCTCTGCAAGTCAGGTATTTGGCGATCGCAATACATAGGTCCCAGGGGCCGGACCAAGGACCGGATGATCCGAATCGCCAGCCTTGCGTGCGGGAATCTGCTGGCCAGACCGCTCTGCCAGCCAGTCTTTCCAGCGCGGCCACCAGCTGCCCTTGTGAAAGGTCGCCGCCTTCTGCCAGCCATCCGCATCGCCCTGAACGGGAGCGTCGTTCAGGTAATGGCCATACTTGTCCTTGGACGGCGGGTTGACGATCCCCGCGATGTGCCCGGATTCCGACAAGATAAAGGTCTTGTCGTGCGACCCCATCTGTTTGACCCCGTCGAAACTGGCCCTCCAGGGCGCGATGTGGTCCGTTTCGCAGGCGATGGCGCACAGGGGCAGGGTGACGTCTTTTAGCGCGACGGGTGACCCGAAGACAGGGAACACGCCCAACGCAAAGCCGTCGCCCTGGCACAGCCCGCGCAGGTATTCGACGGCCATCTTGGCGGGCAGGTCAGTCCCGTCGCCGTTCCAGTACAGCAGATCAAATGCCGGTGGGGCCTCGCCCATCATGTAGCTTTTGATCGCGGGCTGATAGATCAGGTCGTTCGATCGCAGGAACGAGAAGGTCCGCGCCATGAAAAGCTTGGACAACAGGCCGTCCTGCATCGACTGGCGTTCAATGCCGTCGACAAAGTCATTGTCGAGAAAGACACCCACTTCGCCTGGGTCGGAGAAATCTGTCAGCGTGGTGAAAAACGTCGCCGACTTCACCGAGGTGTCGCCTGCCTTTTGCAGATGCGCCAGCGTCAGGCCCAACGTGGTGCCCGCGATGCAATATCCGACCGCATTGATCTGGTCCTCGCCGGTGATGCGCCGGACTTCGGCCATCCCGCGCATGAACCCATCGCGGATATAGTCATCGAGGGCGACATCGCGGTAGCTGGTATCAGGATTGACCCAGCTGACGACAAAAAGGGCAAACCCTTGATCCACAATCCATTTGATCAAGGAATTCTGCGCCTTGAGATCAAGGATGTAGAACTTGTTGATCCAGGGAGGGAAGATCAGCAGAGGCGTCTGATACACGGTTTCAGTGGTCGGCGTGTATTGGATCAGCTC
>JANPKV010000294.1:0-19691 GCA_031426185.1 Rhodobacterales bacterium
GGGCCGTCCCGTCGCGCCAGTTCCGCGCCGACGTCGAACACCTGCGCCACGTCGGGCGAGGACAGGATGATGCCCGCCATCCGGCCATAGGGCGGCACGCCCGCTGCCTTGCGCTCGGCCGCCTCGGCCCGCCAGAAGGCCTCTTCGTCGCCGCCAAGAATGGCACGGATCACCGGGTGGTCGGGCTGGTGCGTCTGCAACACCGCCTCGCCCTGCCGCTCGGCAGTGCGTCCTGCCCGGCCGGCGACCTGCCGCATCAGCTGGAACGTGCGCTCGGCGGCCCGCAGGTCCGAGCCTTGCAGTCCCAGGTCCGCGTCGATCACGCCAACCAGCGTCAGGTGCGGAAAGTTATGTCCCTTTGCGACGATCTGCGTGCCGATGATGATGTCGGCCCCGCCATCCGCAATGACGCCGATCTGCTCTTTCAGCGCGCGCGCCGATGCGAACAGGTCCGACGACAGCACCGCGACGCGCGCTTGCGGAAACCGCAAGGTCACTTCGTCGCCCAACCGCTCCACGCCCGGACCGACTGCGGCCATCTTGCCTTCGACCTTGCAGGTGGGACAGGCCAGCGGCACCGGTTTGGTCGCCCCGCATTGATGGCAGACAAGGCGTTTCTGGAACCGGTGTTCCACCATCCGCGCGTCGCAGTGGTCGCAGCCGACCTGGTTGCCGCAGGCCCGGCACAGCGTCACCGGCGCATAGCCGCGACGGTTGAGAAACAGCATCGCCTGTTCGCCCTTGTCGAGCCGCGCCTGCACCTTTGCCGCCAGCGAGGGCGAAATCCACCGATCGCTGGCAAGCGTCTCGGTTCGCATGTCGATGGCAGCCATCGCCGGCATCTCGGCCGCGCCATAACGCGCCGTCAGATCGAGACGCGCATACTTGCCCGCATCGGCATTGGCCCAGCTTTCCAGCGACGGTGTGGCCGAAGACAAGACGACGGGGCAGCCGACGATCGACGCGCGCAGCACCGCCATGTCGCGCGCGTTGTAAAGGACGCCGTCCTCCTGCTTGTACGAACTGTCGTGTTCCTCATCCACGACCACAAGGCCAAGCCGCTGGTAGGGCAGGAACAAAGCCGACCTCGCACCGACGACAAGGCTCGCCTCGCCCTGCCCCACCATGCGCCAGACCCGGCGACGTTCGGTCATGGTGATGCCGGAATGCCATTCCGCCGGTCTGGCCCCGAACCGCGCCTCGACACGGGTGAGGAATTCCGATGTCAGCGCGATTTCAGGCAGCAGGACCAGCGCCTGCCGCCCCCGCCGCAGGGTTTCGGCGACGGCCTCGAGATAGACCTCGGTCTTGCCCGATCCGGTCACCCCCTTGAGCAGGGTCGCTGAAAAGCGGTCACCCGCGACCGACTGCACCAAAGCCTGCCCGGCGGCGATCTGGTCGCCTTCCAGATGCGCGGCGCCCGTGGACGCAAGCACCGGATAGGGTGTGTCTTTCGGCGCGTCCTCTTCAGCCAGAACGCCCAGTTTCACCAGCCCCTTGACGACCGACGTGCCGCAGCCCGCCGCCTCGGCCAGCTCACCCAGTGTCACGGGTGAGCCGCCCCAGCCGCGCAGCGCCTCGATCACCCTGAAGCGCGCCTCGGTCATCTGGTTGGGCACCGGCCCGGCCAGCCGGTAGACGCGCCGCGTGGACGGCGGATCGCCCAAGCCGGGTGCGCGGGTGGCAAGACGCAGCATCGCGGGCAGCGGTGTCAGCGTGTATTCCGCAGCGCGGGCCAGAAAGGCGCGCATTTCGGCGCGCATGGGGGCCGCCTCCAGCACCCGTGCGATGGGGCGCACCTTGGCCGGGTCCCAGTCTCCCTTGCCCTTTCCCCAGACGACACCCAGAACGCGGCGCGGGCCCAGCGGCACCTCGACGAAGTCGCCATCGCCGCAGCCGCCTTCGGGCGCCTTGTAATCCAGCACCCGGCCCAGCGGCTCGGTCGTCAACACGCCGACGATGTCGCCCGCCTCATAGACCCGGTCGGCCACTTCTTCACCTTTTCCTTGATCGTCCTTTGGGGTAAACCCCGCCCTGACCCCTGACAACCCACCCCAAGGACGCTCCCCATGAAATTCTTCGTAGACAGTGCCGATGTCGAAGCGATTAGCGAACTGAACGATCTGGGCATGGTCGATGGCGTGACCACCAATCCATCCCTGATCCTGAAATCCGGTCGCGACATCCTCGAGGTGACAAAAGAAATCTGCGGCATCGTCGCTGGCCCCGTATCGGCCGAAGTGATCGCCCTGACGGCGCCCGAAATGATTGCCGAGGGCCGCAAGCTTGCTGCCATCGCGCCGAACATCACGGTCAAGGTACCCCTGACCTGGGACGGATTGAAAGCGTGCAAGGTGCTGTCAGGCGACGGCTTCATGGTCAACGTGACCTTGTGCTTCAGCGTGAACCAGGCGCTGATCGCAGCCAAGGCCGGCGCCACGTTCATTTCGCCCTTTATCGGGCGTCTGGACGACATCAACGTCGATGGCCTTGACCTGATCGGCGACATCCGCACGGTCTATGACAATTACGATTTCAAGACGCAGATTCTTGCGGCCTCGATTCGCACCGCCAACCATGTCAAGGACTGCGCGCTGATCGGGGCAGACGTGATCACTGCCCCCCCCGCAGTGATCAAGTCGCTTGCGTCGCACGTGCTGACCGAAAAGGGGCTGGAGCAGTTCTTGAAAGACTGGGCGAAAACCGGGCAAAAGATCATCTGAGGCAACCCGGGACGGGATGGACGGCGGCAAGGGGATGCCATGATCGAACAAGACCTGCGCGACAAGATCATCGCGGAACCCGAGACGATCCTTGAAGACCGCGACGTCATGAACGCGCTGGTGGCCGCCAATGAACGCGCGATGGGCGAGAACATCGTCGATCTGCGGGGCATTGCGATGCAGCGCCTGTCCAACCGCCTAGACCGGCTGGAGGACACGCACCGTACCGTCATCGCGGCGGCCTATGAAAACCTGGCCGGTACGAACCAGGTCCAGCGTGCGATCCTGCAACTTCTGGACCCGCTCAGTTTCGAAGATTTCCTGCGCAGCCTCGGCGGCGAGGTGGCGCAGACCCTGCGGGTCGATTGCATCCGCCTGGTGCTGGAAAGCCTGCAGGGCGACGAGGAACCGGCCCTGCGCAAGCTGGGCGATGTGCTCTTTGTGGCCGAACCCGGCTTTGTCGGTGAGTACCTGATGGGCGGCCGGAACGTGCCGCTGCGTCCGGTCGTGCTGCGATCCGTGACGCCCGCTTCGGCACCGCTTTACGGCGACCGTGCCGGGGCGATCCGGTCCGAGGCGCTGATGCGCCTGGACTTCGGCAAGGGGCGCCTGCCGGGCATGCTGATCATGGGCGCGGAAGATCCCCACCAGTTCAAGCCCAACCACGGCACCGAACTTCTTGCGTTCTTTGCTGGCGTATTCGAGCGGACGATGCGCCGCTGGCTGGCGTGACCGGCGCGCGTGTGTCCGTGCCTGCATTGCAGCAGGCGCTCGGCGACTGGCTGACGGAAATGCGCGCAATCGCCGGGTTTTCGCCCAACACGATTACCGCCTATGGCCACGACGTGGGCCAGTTCCTTGATTTCATGGTCGGCCACAAGGGCGGCGGGATCGGTCTGGCCGCAATCGCCGCGACCGGCCAGACCGATCTGCGGGCCTGGATGGCCGATGCGCGCGGACGCGGGCTTTCGGCGCGGTCGCTGGCGCGGAGCCTGAGTGCCGTGAAACGCTTTACGGCCTGGGCCGCCGACCGGACGGGCACGGACGCGACGATGCTGTTATCCGCACGCGCCCCGCGCTTTCAGCGCAAGCTGCCGCGCCCGCTGTCGGTGGACGGGGCCGCGGACATGATCGAGATGGTCGGCACCCAGGCCCCCAGCGACTGGATCGCGGCCCGCGACATGGCGGTTCTGACGGTTCTGTACGGCGGCGGTCTGCGGATCTCCGAGGCGCTGGGGCTGACGGGACGCGACCATCCCCTGCCCGATGTGCTGCGCATTCTGGGCAAGGGTGCCAAGGAACGCCTGGTGCCTGTCCTGCCGGTCATGCGCGAGGCGGTGGCCGAATATGTGCGCCTGTGCCCGTATCCGGCAGAACGCGACGCACCGCTGTTTCGCGGCGCGCGCGGCGGCCCGCTGAACCCCCGTCTGGTCGCGCTGGCGATGGAGCGCGCGCGGATGCAGCTTGGTCTTCCCGCCACGGCGACGCCCCACGCGATGCGCCACAGCTTTGCCACCCACCTTCTGGCGGCTGGTGCCGATCTGCGCGCCATCCAGGAACTGCTGGGCCATGCGTCGCTGTCCACGACGCAGACCTATACGGCTGTCGATTCCGCGCGCCTGATGGAAGTTTACGCCCGCGCGCATCCCCGCGCTTGACGTGGATCAAAGCGGGCGGGCTTCGTTGCACCCAGTATGATGCAGGAATAACCGGAGCCTGCACATGCCGACCCAGACCCTAGCCACCCGCAAGGCGGCGCTACTTGCCCAGAAAGCCGCGATCGAGGCACGCCTTTCCTCCATCGATGAGGAGCTTGACAGCCACCATAACCCGGACTGGGAGGACCTCGCGATTGAACGTGAGAATGACGAGGTGCTGGAGACATCTGCCCTGACGGGTCAGCAGGACCTGCGCCAGATCGACGCCGCCCTGATCCGGATCAAACAGGGGGACTACGGCAACTGCGTCAAATGCGGCGCGGAAATCGAACAACAGCGGCTGGATGTCCTTCCGGCAACCCCCTTTTGTCGCGCCTGCGCAACCTGACGGAGACCCTGATGACCACCAAGGAAAACACGCCCCCGATCGTTTCGATGGCTGAAGACATGGTTGAAACCGTGTGTATCGGCCAGATCGCCGCGCTCGCCGCGTTGCGCGCCGAGATCATGGCACTGTCCACGATGATGGCAGGCACGCCGCACCCGCCTGGCGTCGCGACCGGGGCCGCGCAACCCGGCGCGCGCGCCGTGGATCCCGATCCGGAGGACCGCGATTTCGACAACATGCCAGTCTGAAACGGGGCGGCGGGGCTGATTGTTCCCGCCGCGATCGTCTGGCGGGGTGATTCCCATGCCACCGCTTGCCTGTGGGGTGATTTTTTGCGATCCCTACTGCATGACCGACCAGCTCAAGGCCTTATCCGTCCACCTTTTCACCGCGACCGGGGCCGTGCTGTCGATGCTGGCCATGCTGGCGGCGGTCGAGGAAAAGTGGAGCATGATGTTTGTCTGGCTGGTCGTGGCCCTGATCGTGGACGGCCTCGACGGGCCTTTGGCGCGGCGGTACGACGTGCAGACGAACTGGCCGAACTATGACGGGGTCCTGATGGACCTGATCGTCGACTACCTGACCTATGTCTTCATCCCCGCCTATGCCCTGTTCAAATCCGGCCTGTTGACCGGCTGGACGGGCTGGATCGCCATCATCGTGATCGTCTACGGCTCGGTGATCTATTTTGCCGACACGCGGATGAAGACGAAAGACAAAAGTTTTGCCGGCTTTCCCGCCTGCTGGAACATGGTCGTCCTGGTGCTGTTTGCGGTGGATCCGTCCGAAATGACGATCCTTATCGTCGTCATCGCCCTGACCGTGACGATGTTCACCAACCTCAAATTCGTCCATCCGGTGCGCACCGAACGCTGGCGGATGATCACGCTGCCGATGGCCTCGGCCTGGGTGGTATTCGCAGGCTGGGCGGCCTGGGTGGATTTCTATCCAAACAGCTGGGCGCATTGGGGGTTGGTCGTGACATCGCTTTATCTGTGTTGTGCGGGGATCGCGCAGCAGATCGTGCCGCCTTTGCGCGGGCGCCGGGCGGGGGGCTAGGCCCGGGTCAGCATGACGCCTGCCGCGATGATGACGGCAGCAAGCGCCTTGCTGCGGGTCATGGTCTCGCCAAAGACCAGCCAGCCGATCAGAACCGCAAACAGGATCGAGGTTTCGCGCAAGGCCGCAACCAGCGCGATGGGCGCGACGGTCATGGCCCAGACCGCGATCGCGTAGCCGCCAAAGGACATCGCCCCTGCCAGCAAGCCCAGGCCCCAGGCGCGGGCGGGGGCACGAAAAAGCACTGTCCCTTTCAGGGTCACGGCAGCCGGCACATAAAACACCGCCGCAATGATCATCAGCCAACCCACATACAGGACCGCATCCCCCGCAGCCCGCGCCCCCATGCCGTCGGTGATCGAATAGCCCGCCGTGGCCGCCGCCGCGCCCAAGGCAAAGGGAAGCATCTTGCGCGACTCGCCGCTGGTAAAGACGCCCCGCACCATCAAAAGGATGCCAAGGCCAAGAACGACCACCCCCGCCACTTCGGGCAGAGACAGGGTGTCGGGCAGAAAGACGGCACTGACGACCAGCACGATCATCGGCGCGGTGCCGCGCGCGATGGGATAGACGCGGCTGAGATCCCCATGCTCATAGGCGTAGCCAAGGTTCAGCTGGTAACACATGTGGATCAGTCCGGAGGCCACAAGCCACGGCCAGGCGGCCTCGACCGGCAGGCCCTTCCAGATCGCGATGCCGATACCGCACAGGGCCTGGGCGATCCCGAGGATCAGCATCGCTGATTGTTTTGACGCGCCGGTCTTGATCAGCGCGTTCCAGGACGCATGGATCAGGGCGGCGGCCATCACCGCCAGAAACACGCCGAATGTCACGTCAATTGCCTGTCATCAAACCGTTACACGCCTGCTAAGCCTGTTGGTCCGACTGCGCAAGGCACGCGATCACGCCTGCTGATCGCCTGTGGCGGGGTGGCATCCGCGCCGGTCGTCAAGCCCTAGGGCAAGGCTGCGTTGCACCGTGCGCAGGTGCCGGGATGCCTGTGGGTGCCGACATCCGGCAGCACCTTCCAGCAGCGCTGGCATTTCTCGCCCGGTGCCAGTTCAAAGACCACGCCGACACCCGGCACTTCGGGCAGGCGAAACGCCTCGGCGGGGGCCGGGTCGGCGGTCAGACTGATGCCGCTGGTGATGCACAAATCGGCGAAATCGACCGATTTCAGCACCTTCAGTGCCTCGGCGCTTTCGACATGGACCACGGGTGCGGCTTCAAGGCTTGCCCCGATGACCTTGGCGGTCCGCTGGACCTCCAATGCGCCGGTGACCGCGCGGCGCACTTCGCGGATCGTCAGCCACTTTGCTGCCAACGCGTCGTCGCGCCATGCCACCGGCGTTTCCGGCATGTCGACCAGATGTACCGACGACGCCTCGCCGGGGAAACGTTCCAGCCAGACCTCTTCCATGGTGAAGACCAGGATCGGCGCCAGCCAGGTGGTCAGCCGGTGGAACAGGATGTCGAGCACCGTCCGCGCCGAGCGGCGCGTCAGACTGGTCGCCGCGTCGCAGTAAAGGCTGTCCTTGCGGATATCGAAATAGACCGCAGAAAGATCCGTGGTGGCAAAGGTGAACAGCTTGGTGAACACGCCCTGAAAGTCGTATCTGGCATAGCCCTCGCGGACCTCGGCATCCAGTTCCGCCAGACGGTGCAGGATGAACCGCTCGCCCTCCGGCATGTCCTCTACCGGCACGCGTTCCGCATCGGTGAACCCGTCCAGATTGCCCAGAAGGAACCGCATCGTGTTGCGCAGCCGGCGGTAGCTGTCGGCCACGCCTTTCAGGATTTCGCGGCCGATCCGCAGGTCTTGCGTGTAGTCGCTTTGCGCCACCCAGAGCCGCAGGATATCCGCGCCATACTCGCCGATCACCTCTTGCGGGGCGGTCGTGTTGCCAAGCGATTTGGACATCTTCATGCCCTTTTCGTCCAGCGTGAAGCCGTGGGTCAGCACGCCCCGATAGGGTGCGCGCCCCTTGGTCCCACAGGCCTGGAGCATGCTGGAATGGAACCAGCCGCGATGCTGGTCGGTGCCTTCAAGGTACAGATCCGCAATGCCGTCCGCGCTGCCGTCAGGCCGGTCGCGCAAGACGAAGGCATGGGTGGACCCTGAATCGAACCACACGTCCAGGACGTCCGTGACTTGGTCATAAGCGGCCGGATCAACGATGCCGGTCAGGACTTTGTCTTTGAAACCATCCGTGTACCAGACATCCGCGCTGTCCGCCTCGAAGGCTGCAAGGATGCGCGCGTTGACGTCCGCGTTGCGCAGCAGGTAATCGGGGTCGGTCGGCTTGGCGCCCTTTTTCACGAAAGCCGTCAAAGGAACGCCCCAGGCGCGCTGGCGCGACAGCACCCAGTCGGGGCGCGCCTCGATCATCGAGTGCAGGCGGTTGCGGCCCGTGGGCGGGGTCCATTCGACCAGCTGGTTGATCGAGTTCAGCGCGCGTGTGCGGATCGTGTCGCCATAGGTCGACATGCCGTCATCGAGCGGCTTGTCGATGGCGACGAACCATTGCGGCGTGTTGCGGTAGATCACCGGGGCCTTCGACCGCCACGAATGCGGGTAGCTGTGTTTCAGCTTGGCCTTGGCGAACAGCGCGCCGGAATAGGCCAGTTGCTTGATGACCGAGACGTTGGCCGGGCCTTCCTTGCCATCGGGCAGGATGATGTGCTGGCCGCCGAACAAGGGCAGGTCGGGGCGGTAACTGCCGTCGGGTTCGACGTTGTAGGTCATGGGCAAGCCGAACTTCAGGCCCATCTGATAGTCGTCATCGCCGTGGCTGGGGGCGGTGTGCACAAACCCTGTCCCCGCATCATCGGTGACATGGTCGCCGGGGAGCATGGGGACGTCATAGTCCCACTCGCCATTGCTATCTGGAACATTCCGAAGCGGATGCCAAAGGACAACGAGACCAAACTCATCCGGGATAACGTTTCGAACTTTCGAGTAGGCAGTTACTCGACCGGCAGCGAACACGGCTTCCGCAAGCTTTTCGGCCACAACCACCTTCTCGCCGGGTTGCGCTGTGCTGTTCTCGCCGACAGCGTCAACCTTGTAGATTGAATAGGAGATAGAAGGGTTAAACGCTACGGCGCGGTTTTGCGGAATTGTCCAAGGTGTGGTTGTCCAGATAACTACATTTGCACCAACAAGATCGGCAGCACGCTGCACCTCGTCCCCGTGCACCGCACGGTAATCCTTTTCATAGACGCCGTCCTTGCTTCCCCACACCGGAAACCGCGCCCAAACCTGATGGCTCGTATGGTCGTGATATTCCACCTCCGCCTCGGCCAGCGCGGTCTTTTCCACCGGGCTCCACATCACGGGCTTGGAGCCCTGATACAGGCTCCCGTTCATCACGAACTTCATGAACTCGCCCGCGATCACCGCCTCGGCGTGGTAATCCATCGTCAGGTAGGGGTCGGCCCAGTTGCCGGTGACGCCCAGCCGCTTGAACTCCTCGCGCTGCACGTCGATCCAGCCCGCGGCAAAGGCGCGGCATTCGCGGCGGAAGTCCACCACGTCCACGTCGACCTTGTTCAGCCCCTTGGCGCGGTACTGCTCCTCGATCTTCCATTCGATCGGCAGACCGTGGCAGTCCCAGCCCGGCACATAGCGCGCGTCGCGGCCCATCATCTGCTGGGAACGCACCACCATGTCCTTGAGCACCTTGTTCAGCGCGTGGCCGATATGAAGATGCCCATTGGCATAGGGCGGGCCGTCGTGGAGGACGAAGGGCGTGCGGCCGGTTTTCTCGCGCAGGCGGTCATAGACGCCGATCCGCTCCCACCGGGCCAGCCAGTCCGGCTCGCGCTGGGGCAAGCCCGCGCGCATCGGAAACTGGGTCTCGGGCAGGAATACCGTGTCGCGGTAGTCGGGGGCAGCCGTATCAGTCGTGTCGGAAGACATGTGGGATCACTCGCGGAAAGGAAAGGAGATAGGCGTGCGGCATTCGTCCCGGCGGCTGGGGTCAGCCCGCCGGGCCTGTAATTCGACGCGAGATCAGCCCGTTCAACATGACCGGGGGTTATAGGCGCGCGGCGCGGGGCGGTAAAGGGGCCGAGTTGACCATCCCTGCGGCGAGGGCATATGTGGCCCCCCCTAGCGCCCGGCGCGCTGTCCGGCCCAGCGGTTCAGCCATGCAAGACCGGCCAGCGCCAGCCCCAAGCCCGCAAAGCTGGCCACGCGTGTCAGACCGGTCAGCCCGGCTGCGTCAAGAAAGAACACCTTGGCGACGGTCGCCGCGATGACCGCCATGCCGATCCGGCGCAAAAGGTCGGATGGGCGCGCGATGGACTGGTACAAAAGCGCAGCACCCACCACCATCATCGCGATGGTATAACTGTAAAGCTCTGGTTGCAGCACGCCCGGCGCGCCTAGCCAGTCGCCTTGCCAGAGCCTGCGGATCTCAAGCCCGGTATAAAGCACCAAAAGCGCCGCGCCCACGCTCAGGAATACCCTGCGCGCCCATGCTTCCACCCCGGCAAGTCTCCAGGATGCAAGCACAAGGATCAGCCCCGGAATGGCATAGGCCAGCATCAGGCTGTCCACCACAGGCGGACCGATGACGCGCGCCTGCGCATCGCCGACGCGTCCCACCAGCGGGTTGAAAAGGGTGGCCGATGTGGCCAATCCCAGACCCGCCAACACTCCCGCGACTGCGGCCAGGACCTGACGCAGCCGTTGGAACGCCCCCCCCCAGCCGCGCGCGATAGGTCTGGACCAGCATCAACACCAGCCAAGGCATCGCGTTCAGCGTGGCCCCCCAATGGCTGGCGGTTTGCAACGCCATGCCGTCCTGGGTCAGCCATCGGGTGATCAGGACATTGGCAAGGATCGCGGCAAGGGCAAGTGCTGCGGATTCCAGCACACCCTTCGGCAGGTCCCGCGCCATCGGCGTCAGCAGCCACAAGGCCGCAATGCAGGCCGCGATGACCGCCCCAAACACAAGGATCACCTCGCCAAGGCCCGCCTCCATCGCCCAGAAAAGGCCGGGGTCCACCAACAGCCGGTAGCTGATCACTGCGACTGCGACCTGAATGAAGACCCCCATTTCGGGCAGCCGGTAGCGACGATCAAGCGCTGCCGCGACAACCAGCAGCACGCCAAGCGCCAAGGTCAGCGCGGTCTTGGTGGTCAGCACAAAGAGTGCCAGGGCAATCAGCGACAGCGTCGACAAGGTGGCGGCGGCGATCCGGTGGTGATCCGCGCCATCCCGGCGGGCATAGGCCGCAGCAAGGGCAACCATTCCCGCTGCGACCGCGATGATGTGCAGCGCCCAGGGAAAGGCCCCGAGAACTGGTGCAGGGTTCCAGAGAAGTTCGAAGATCGCGGCCGCCACAGGGGCCATCAGGACGGCGCCAAAGCCCTGCGCGCGGGCGTAGGGCCCGGGGCGGAACGAGGCCATGGCAAAGGCGGCACTGACCAGGGCCGCCATGCCCAGAAGCAGGCTGACCGTCATCGGGGCCGACGACTCCGGGACACGGTCTGCAATCCGTTGCGCGGAAAATGCGGTGGCAAGCGACGGATAGGACGTGGCCTGCATCACCAGCCCGACGAGAAACGCGATTGCCGGTGCAAAGCCCAGGTCCTGCAATGCGGCCGCCCTGCCTGCCCATGTCAAAAGCGCCAGCGCCAGAACCGCCAGCGCACCAAAGCCGAGCATCGCGGCGTCTGACCCTTGGGTCGTCACCCACAATAGCCCAAGGCTTGATGCCAGCACTGCCCCGACCGCAAGGCGGACGGGAAAGCTTGGCCATTCGGACGGCGGCGATCCCATCAGGCTTTGTGTGGGCGCAGCGCCGCCGTGATCGGGGACAAGCCGGCGCAGGGGCAATGTCAGCGCCAGGGTGGCCAGCACGATGAGGCCAGCGACAAGGCCGGACAGACCCGCGCCCCCCAGATGAACAAGGGCCGTCCCGCCATATCCCAACACCAGTGCCAGCACGGACACCCATGCCCAGCGGCGGACAGAATCGACCGCAAGACCCAGCGCCGCGATCAGCGCAAAATAGGCATAAAGCCAGTCTCCGGCCTGCGACCCGCCAGCCACGACAAAGGGTGCCAGCGCCGCGCCGATCAGGCCGACGGCCACCAGCAGAGGGCCGTAGAACCAGCCCAGCGCGACGGCAAGAATGGCGGTCAGGACGTGGCCCGCAAAGGCCGCTTCCGGACCGATCAGACCATAAAGCTGGCGTGCGGCAAGGATGGCCGCAAAGATCGACACCAGCCCCGCGCCGGAAAAGACCGATGGCAGATGCACGGTCGAGGTCGCCCCCTCGTCGCCATGGCGTCGACGCAGCCACTCACCCGCAAAGATCAGTGCCGCGCCAAAGGCCATCGCCGCCAGCACGCGCAGGCCGGGCGGCAATAGACCGCGCTCCACCCCGTACTGGACGAAAAAGACCCCCGCCAAGGCCAGCGAGATCGCCGATACCGCGTACACCCAGTTGTCGCGCAACCATCGCGTCAGATCGGCAAAACGGTCCCGCCGCATGACCAGGGGCTGGTTCTGGTCGATGGTCGCGGCTGGCTCGGGCGTGTCTGGCTCGGCCACATTCGGGGTCTGGGGGGCCATGCTGCCAGCGGGCGGCGTCGTCGCAGCCATCGGGCGCGGCGGTGGCGGCGGTGCTGCGCTGCGCAGTTCTTCGACGCTGATCCCATAGTCGGGCACTGCGGGCCGGGAGGCTGGCCCCGATGCCAGCCGTTCGTCGCGCAAGGTTTTCAAGGCAGTTTCCAGCGCGGCGATCCGCGCGTTCAACCGCGACTGGCCGACCAGCAACACGATGATGAGAACCGGGATCGCCAGGATGACCAGCGCAACCACGATGCCAATGCCGACCATGTCCCGTTTCCCTTGATCCCGCGACGCCCCAGCCATGGCACGTCGCAGCAGGCACACATAGCGCGATGGCAGAAACTTGGCCAAGCCGTGGCAAAAGCGCACCGGACGGCACGGGTGGCACCCCAGCGCAACACTGCGGCCCGGGCCTCGCTGCGTTGCGGGGGCGCCCGGGGGCGAACCACACGTCGCGCTGGACGCGACTTGTCATGCGGCCTAGGTCTTATCGGGTACAGAGGCGAGGACGACCATGAAGGTACCATCCATAAATGTCCTGGGCGGCCCGCTGGAGGTTTGCTCCGCAGCGCCCGTCACAGGCTTTTTCCGCAACGGCTGTTGCGACACCGGGCCGATGGACAGCGGTCAGCACACCGTTTGCGCCACCATGACGGCCGAGTTTCTGGCGCTGTCCAAATACCTGGGCAACGACCTCAGCACTCCGCGTCCGGAATACGGCTTTCAGGGGCTGAAGCCTGGCGATCAATGGTGCCTGTGCGCCGCGCGGTTCCTGCAGGCGCATCACGAAGGTGCGGCGCCGCGCGTCCGACTGCAGGCCACGCATCAGCGCGCCCTGGACGTGGTGCCGCTGGCGGTGTTGCAGGAAAATGCCGCCGACTAGGTCTTTGACGTCGTCTGGGCGGTCAGCGGCGCGGCAGGCGGGTCCACCGCAGCCGCAGACCGAACGGCGCCGTCGTCGCGCATCAGGTCGTCGATGAACAGGCTGAGGAGTTGCGGGCGTCCCGTGACACCCGCCTTTCGGTAAATTGCGTTGGTTTGTGCCTTGACAGTGCCCTCGCTGGTCTTGCGCAGCGTGCTGATTTCGGCGGTGGACATGCCTTTGATCGCAAAAAGCGCCACATCCCGTTCGGCGGCGGTCAGCCCCCATTCTGCAAAGCGTTCTTCCAGGAGGTCAAGGAACGCCCCCGACGCGCGGCGCAGTCGTTCCTCGGCGACATTGCGGTCGCGGTAGGCGGCGCGCAGGGCGGCGGCGGCAAAGATCAGCCCGATCACAAGCCCGACTGCCGCGCCAAGCTCGATCAACTCGCGCGATTCCCAACTGATCGGCGTGGTGCGAAATCCAAGATAGGACGACATGATGTCGGATACAAAAAACACTGCACAGAGCGCCTGGATCACCAGGACGACAAAGACAATTCCGCGGCGCCTCACGCAACCCGGCCTTTGCTTGCAGCCGGATCAGTCGTCATCGCCGTCCCCGCCGCCGCTGTCGCTGCCACCGCTACCAGAACCAGAATTGTCGTCGCCGTCGTCGTTTTCGTCATCTTCGTCATCGTCTTCACGGTCGTCATCGTCATCATCGTCATCGTCATCGTCATCGTCGTCACGGTCGTCATCGTCGTCATCGCTCAATATCGACGACTGCCCGGACCTGCCGCCGCTGATCCACAGGTCGCGCAGGATCTCACCGGTCCGCGGATTCAGGATGATTTCGCGTTCCCCATCGGCATTCCGCGCCAGGATGCGGACACGGCCCAGCAGGGTACGGGCTATGGATTCGATCTCATAGCCTTGCCGCGTCAGCCGGCCTTCGATCTCGGATGCGAAATCGCGTGCCCAGGCGGGGCCGGTCAGGGCAGTGCCCACGACGAGTCCGATCACAAGCTTGCGCCGGGTCAACATGATGCAGGCATCCTCCTTTTAGGGCAGCATAGCGAAAGCCCGGACCCCGGCAAGCCTGGGGTCCGGGCCGGTCTCACGTGGCCAATAGACTAGTCGTCCGACGAGTCGTCGCTGTCGTCGTCGCTGTCATCGCTGTCATCGTCATCACTGTCACTGTCATCATCGTCGTCATGGTCGTCGTCATCGTCGTCATGACCGCTGTTGTCATCGTCCTCATCATCGCGACCGCTGCTGTCATCATCTTCATCGTCATCATCGCTGTCGTCGTCGTTGTCGTCATCGCTGTCGTCGTCGTCATCGGAATCTTCGAAGTCGCGATTGACGTCCTCGATCTCCACGCCACGGCGCCCGACATAATCGTCGTCGGCCGCTTCGGTTTCGCGCTTCAGCTCTTTGCCGGTTACGTTGTCGTAGATGATTTCGAGCTTCGTCGTGCCCTTCACGGCCTCCAGCTTTGTTTGCGTCGGCCCGACCTTGATCTCCACATAGGTGTAGCCGTCGGCAATGAAGCCGTCTGCCAGCCCTTGTGTGTCGATGGCAGCAAAGGCCATGTTTGCGCACAGCGCCGCTGTCGCTGTGAACATCAACAGTTTGCTTCTGATTCTCATCTGGTATCCTTTCGGCGTGATTTGAAAGTGGTGCGTTGATCCGGCCGAGAGCACCGGCCGAGTTCCGGGAACACCTCAACCAATGAGCGAATCAGCGTGCCGATAAATTGGCCTGGGGTTTAATTGCCGCCTCTAGGCCCGCAGTTTGCGGCGCTAAACCAAAGTTTAGGCCTGCCCCTCGCCGCAAAAGAAAGCCCCCGACCTTGCGGGCGGGGGCTGTCATTTCCGAAATACGCGGGTCAGGTCAGACCTTCATGTCAAAGCCCAGATGTTTGGCCACGGTGAAGATGTCCTTGTCGCCACGCCCACACATGTTCATCACGATGATATGGTCGGCGGGCAGCCCGGGTGCAATTTTCATCACATGCGCAAGCGCGTGGCTCGGCTCCAGCGCGGGAATGATGCCTTCGAGTTTGCACGACAGCTGGAACGCCTCAAGCGCTTCGGCGTCGGTGATGCTGACATAGGTCGCGCGGCCGGTATCGTGCAGCCATGAGTGCTCCGGCCCGATGCCGGGGTAGTCAAGGCCGGCGCTGATGGAAAAGCCTTCCAGAATCTGCCCGTCGGGATCCTGCAAAAGGTAGGTCCGGTTGCCGTGCAGCACACCGGGACGACCGCCCGTCAGGCTGGCGCAATGCTGCATCCGGTCGTCGACGCCTTTGCCGCCCGCCTCGACGCCGATGATGTTGACCGACGGGTCGTCAAGGAAGGGGTAGAACAAGCCCATCGCGTTCGATCCGCCGCCAATGGCCGCGATGATGGTGTCGGGCAGGCGCCCTTCGCCTTCCTGCTCGGCCATCTGCCAGCGCACCTCCTTGCCGATGATCGACTGGAAATCGCGCACCATCGCCGGATAGGGATGCGGACCTGCCACCGTACCGATGCAATAGAACGTGTCGCGCACATTGGTGACCCAGTCGCGCAAGGCGTCGTTCATCGCGTCCTTCAGCGTGCCGCGACCGGAGGTCACGGGGATGACCTCGGCCCCCAGAAGTTTCATCCGGAACACGTTCGGCGCCTGGCGTTCGACGTCATGCGCGCCCATGTAGACGACACATTGCAGCCCGAACTTGGCGCAAACCGTCGCGGTCGCAACGCCATGCTGCCCTGCTCCGGTTTCCGCGATGATCCGCGTCTTGCCCATGCGGCGGGCAAGGATGATCTGCCCCAGCACATTGTTGATCTTGTGCGCGCCGGTGTGGTTCAACTCGTCGCGCTTCATGTAGATCTTCGCGCCGCCCAGATGCCTGGTCAGGCGCTCGGCGTAATACAGGGGCGAGGGGCGACCGACATAATGCTTCCACAGCCAGTCCATCTCGGCCCAGAAATCCGGGTCGGTCTTGGCGAACTCGTACCGCGCCTCAAGATCGAGTATCAGCGGCATCAGCGTCTCGGACACGAACCGGCCGCCGAACATCCCGAACCGGCCCTGTTCGTCCGGCCCGGTCATGAAGCTGTTGATTCCGTCCTCGGCCATCGTCAATCTCCCTGGTTTCATCGCGATCTAGCGCAGACCCCCGACAAAGAAAACCGCGCAGTACCACAGTTGGCACAATTGTCTGTGCCGCAGGCCGCCGTGCCCACCCCGGCCGCGCCGCGGGCGGTGTCAAGCAAGCCGCAGGATGTCCCCGACAGCGATCTCGCCGCCTTCGATGATGTGGGCATTCAGGCCCGAGCGATGCTCCAGCAAGTCACAAACGGTCTTGCCTGTGACCAGTTCCAGATACCGGCATGGCACGTTCAGCCGACCCCCTTCCAGAAGCACCCCACCCACCCAAAAGCGGCGGCCGACCAAATGGTTCAGAGGCGTGTCCTCGACAGTCAGGTTCCGACGATGCTCCGCTGGGGCAAGATCGATGGCATGATCCCGTTTCAACGCGACAAGGGTTTCCTGCTCTATCAAGGTGACCTCTCGGATGTCGGGAAACGCCGAGTACTTGCCCGTCCCAAGCGCATAGCGATCGCCCTCGATCCCTTGACCCGCAATCAGCCGGACCCGTGGCCGCGCCTGCATCGGCGCCCCGGCCTGTGCCGTGGTGTGGATTTCCAAAAGCCGGCCGCGCCACATGAATCTACCCCGCCGCTGTGATAAAGGCCGCGATCTTGGCGTGGTCCTTGACGCCCGGCGCGGATTCCACGCCCGACGACAGGTCGACCTGCCGCGCTCCAGTCAGTCGGACAGCCTCGGCGACGTTTCCCGCGTGCAGACCCCCGGACAGCATCCACGGACGCAGCCATTTGCGCCCCACCAGCAACCGCCAGTCAAAGGTCAGGCCATTGCCACCGGGCAGGACCGCATCCCTGGGCGGTTTCGCGTCGATCAGGATCTGGTCAGCGGCCAGGCTCATTTCCTTCAGCGCGGCCAGATCGCCCTCATCCGCGACGCCCACCGCCTTCATCACCGGCAGGCCGTAACGTGCCCGCACCGCAGCGACGCGCGTCGGTGTCTCGTGCCCATGAAGCTGCAGCATGTCCAGCGGCATCGCCCCCACCAGCATGTCCAGGAGCGCGTCATCGGCATCGACCGTCAGCGCGACCTTGGCAAGCCCCGGCGGTGCGGCAAGGGCCAGATCGCGCGCCACGTCGGGCGTCACATAGCGGGGTGATCTGGGAAAGAAGTTCAGTCCGATATAGGCCGCGCCCGCATCGGCACATGCCTGCACGTCACCCGGCGTCCTGACGCCGCAGATCTTGACGCGGATTTGTCCCATCACCGGCCCTTGGGCCGTTCCAGAAGGGCGAGAACCTCATCCTGGGGCCCGAGCTTTTCCTCGCGCAGCTGCGCAAGTTCCCGCTCCAGACGGGACACTTCGCGCGTTTTGCTGGAGGCGGTGCTGCGGTGCTTCATCTCGCGCAGCCATTCCCATACGAAGCCGATCAGCAAACCTGCGACGATGCCGCCAAAGATCACGACGAACAGAGGCACTTCGGCGCCAAGGGGCAGGCCGATGAATGTCGCCATGTCGGCAGGCAGCAGTTGAACCTGCACAGACGCACGATTGGCCAGCGCCACCGTCAAGAGGACGATGCCCAAGGCCACAAGCAAAACATAGCGCAACCACCGGATCATCCGAACACCACCCGCAGACTGTCGATTGCCCGACTATTGCGGCAACCGGTGACCGGGCGCAACCGGTGTTCAGTGACCGTTCAGCCGATCACGCAGCAGTTTGCCGGTCTTGAAGAAGGGAACTTTCTTGTCTTCGACCTGCACGGACTCACCGGTGCGGGGGTTGCGGCCCAGGCGGGCATCGCGCGCCTTGACCGAAAACGCGCCAAAGCCGCGCAGTTCCACGCGGTCCCCCTTGGCAAGCGCGTCGATGATCTCCTCAAAGACCGTGTTGACGATACGCTCAACATGGCGCTGCGTCAGATGTGGATTATCGTCCGTGATCTTCTGGATCAGTTCGGATCGGATCATGTGTCGTCCCCCCCAGGTGGGTCGGCCATCTTGGGCAGCGGCCGCCAACCATGTTTTGTGCGAAAGACTATAGCCAAGAAATGGCGTTGCACAAATGAAAACAAAGGGAAAAGGCGCCAAAGCAAAGGGCCCCGTCCTGCAACGGGGCCCCTTTTGTCAGTTAGTCTGAATTAGTTCGTGCCGATCAGCTGCGGTCAGCCTTGAGCGCCGCGCCCAGGATATCGCCCAAGGACGCACCCGAATCAGACGAGCCGTACTGCTCCACTGCTTCTTTCTCTTCGGCGATCTCGCGTGCCTTGATCGACAGACCCAGTTTGCGGGTCTTGGCGTCGATGTTGGTCACGCGCACGTCGATGTGGTCGCCGACCTGGAAACGCTCGGGGCGCTGGTCTGCCCGATCACGCGACAGGTCGCTGCGGCGGATGAAGGATTTGGCCGCATTATACTCGACCTCGATCCCGCCTTCCTCGACCGCCGTCACCGTGACGGTGATGATCGTGCCACGCTTCACGCCATCAACGGCATCGGTGAAGTTGTCTTCACCAAGTGCCTTGACCGACAGGCTGATGCGCTCTTTTTCCACATCCACTTCGGTGACGGACGCCTTGACGGTGTCGCCCTTGCGGTAGTTCTGGATGGCATCTTCGCCGCGCTGGTCCCAGGACAGGTCCGACAGGTGGACCATGCCGTCGATGTCGTTGTCGAGGCCGACGAACAGACCGAATTCGGTGATGTTCTTGACTTCGCCTTCGATGATCGCGCCCACGGGATGCGTTTCCGCAAAGACTTCCCACGGGTTGCGCTGCGTCTGCTTCAGGCCGAGGCTGACCCGACGCTTGGCAGAGTCGATCTCCAGCACCATGACGTCAACCTCTTGCGAGGTGGAGACGATCTTGCCGGGGTGCACGTTCTTCTTGGTCCAGGACATTTCCGAGACGTGGACCAGGCCCTCGACCCCCGCTTCCAACTCCACGAAGGCGCCGTAATCGGTGATGTTGGTGACGCGGCCTTTGTGGACCGTGCCGATGGCATACATCTTTTCAACGGCATCCCACGGATCGGACTGCAGCTGCTTCATGCCCAGGCTGATGCGATGGGTCTCCTTGTTGATCTTGATGACCTGCACTTTGACAGTTTCACCAATGGCAAGGATTTCCGACGGATGGTTGACGCGGCGCCAGGCCATGTCGGTGACATGGAGCAGGCCGTCAACGCCGCCGAGGTCAACAAACGCACCGTATTCGGTGATGTTCTTGACCACGCCGTCGACCGTCTGACCCTCGGTCAGGTTGCCGATGACTTCGGCGCGCTGTTCGGCGCGGCTTTCTTCCAGGATTGC
>JANPKV010000295.1:0-22914 GCA_031426185.1 Rhodobacterales bacterium
CCCCGTGGGATATTTGTACAGTGCTGAAAGGGCAAGGGTCGCGTCAGGCCACCTCGAAGCGGAGCGGCTTGACCTGCTGGAACATGCCCGTGCCTTCGAGGGTTTCGACGACCTTGGGGTCGATCGCCTGATCGAGGTACAGCAGCGCAATGGCATCCTGCCCGACGCCGGATCGGCCAAGCGTAAAGTTCGCGATGTTGACGCCGTTCTTGCCCATCGTCATGCCCAGAAGGCCAATGATCCCGGGCACGTCCTCGTTGGTGGTATAGAGCATGTGGGCACCCACTTCGGCGTCGATGTTGACGCCCTTGATCTGGATGAAGCGCGGTTTTCCATCGCTGAAGCAGGTCCCGGCGACCGAGCGTTCGCGTTTGTCGGTGACCATGGTGACCTTGATATAGGCGTCGAACACGCCGGTCTTTTCCTGCCTGGTGGTGGAAATCTGGATGCCGCGTTCCTTGGCCACGATGGGAGCGGACACAAGGTTCACATCGGGGTTCGTCGCCTTCATCACGCCCGCGATCACGGCGGAGTTCAGGGCGGCGAGGTTCATGCCGGCGACAGTGCCGTCATAAAGGATGTTGATCGCCTTGATCGGCTCGTCGGTCATCTGGCCGATGAACGCGCCAAGATGCGAGGCAAGCTTGATCCAGGGGCCCATGACGGCGGCCTCTTCGGCGGTGACGTTGGGCATGTTCAGCGCGTTCTGGACCGCCCCGGTCAGAAGATAGTCCGACATCTGCTGGGCGACCTGCAGGGCGACGTTCTCCTGCGCCTCGGTGGTCGAGGCGCCAAGATGGGGGGTGACGACGACGTTGGGCAGGTTGAAGAGGGGGTTGTCGGTGGCGGGTTCGGTCTCGAACACATCGAGAGCAGCCCCGGCGACATGGCCGGACGTCAGCGCCTCGGCCAAAGCCGCCTCGTCGATCAGCCCGCCACGGGCGCAGTTGATGATGCGCACGCCCGGCTTGGTCTTGGCGAGGTTCTCGCGCGACAGGATGTTGCGGGTCTTGTCGGTAAGGGGGACGTGCAGCGTGATGAAATCGGCTTTTGCCAGCAGATCATCAAGGTCGACCTTTTGCACGCCAAGCGTCTTGGCACGTTCTTCGGACAGGAAGGGATCATAGGCCACTACCTTCATGTGCAGCCCCAGGGCGCGATCACAGACGATGCCGCCGATATTGCCCGCACCGATCACGCCAAGGGTCTTGTTGAACAGTTCCACCCCGAGGAACCGTGACTTCTCCCATTTGCCTGCGTGGGTCGAGGCGTTGGCCTCGGGCAGCTGGCGGGCCACGGCGAACATCATCGCGATGGCATGTTCAGCCGTGGTGATGGAGTTGCCAAAGGGCGTGTTCATCACGATCACGCCCTTTTTCGAGGCGGCGGGGATGTCGACATTGTCCACGCCGATGCCGGCGCGGCCGATGACCTTCAGGCGGGTGGCGCGCTCCAGCAGTTTTTCGGTCGCCTTGGTGGCGGAGCGGATGGCAAGGCCGTCATACTGGTCGATGATCGCTGCCAGCGCATCCTTGTCCTTGCCGAGCTTGGGCATGTAGTCCACCTCCACCCCGCGATCGCGGAAGATCTGGACGGCGGTTTCGGAGAGTTCGTCGGAAACGAGAACTTTGGGGGCCATGGTGCGGGTCCTTCGGGTGATCCTGTCACCTCCGCGACGGCGGAGGCTCAGGTTGCGGATGGGGAAAGGTGGGTCCCCGCCTTTGCGGGGATGACACCGGTTCAGGCGGCCTGCGCGTGCGCCGCAATCTCGGCGTGGAAGGCATGGGCAAGCCAGGGCATCAGGGCCGCGACATCGGCAGTCTCCACGGTCGAGCCGCACCAGATGCGCAAGCCGGGGGGCGCGTCGCGGTAAGCCCCGATGTCATAGGCGACCCCGGCCTTTTCCAGCCGCTTGGCAACGGCTTTGGCAAAGGCCTCGCCATCCGTGATGCGGGGATCGGTAAACTTGAGACAGACAGAGGTGGTGGAGGCGATCTCCGGCGTGTCGGCCAGATTGGCGATCCAAGAGTTGGCGGCGCAGAAGTCCCAGATGGTTTTCGCATTCGCGGTGGCGCGCGTGATCAGACCCTTCAGCCCGCCAACGGACTTGGCCCATTTCAGCGCCACGAGGTAATCCTCGACCGCCAGCATCGAGGGGGTGTTGATCGTCTCGCCCTGGAAAATCCCCTCGATCAGCTTGCCCTTGGACGTCAGGCGGAAGATCTTTGGCAGGGGCCAGGCGGGGGAGTAGGTTTCCAGCCGTTCGACCGCGCGGGGCGACAGGATCAGCATGCCATGCGCGCCTTCGCCACCCAGCACTTTCTGCCAGCTGAAAGTGGTCACATCGAGCTTGTCCCAAGGCAGGTCCATGGCAAAGGCGGCGCTGGTGGCGTCACAGATCGTCAGACCCGCGCGGGTGTCGGGAATGGCAGTGCCGTTCGGCAGGCGACACCCCGAGGTGGTGCCATTCCAGGTAAAGACGACATCGCGGTCAAAGTCGACGGTGGCCAGGTCGACGATCTGGCCGTAGGGCGCGATCTGCACTTTGGCGTCCAGTTTCAGCTGCTTGACCGCATCGGTGACCCAGCCTTCGCCAAAGCTTTCCCAAGCGAGCATCTCGACCGGACGGGCGCCCAACAGCGACCACATCGCCATTTCGACAGCCCCAGTATCGGACGCCGGAACGATGCCGATGCGGTAATCGGCGGGGACGCCGAGGATTTCTCGGGTGAGGTCGATCGCCTCTTTCAGCTTGGCCTTGCCAATGGCGGCGCGATGCGAGCGGCCAAGCGGCGCGTCGGCAAGATGGTCAAGGGAAAATCCGGGGATCTTGGCGCAGGGGCCAGAAGAGAAGCGCGGGTTGACCGGGCGCTTGGCCGGTGGATTCAGGTCTGTCATGGTAGCCTTCCAGCTAAAAGCCCTTCGTTGGGGAAGGGTGTCCCGCCGCCGGGGATAAAGGGCGGCGCGTCCCGGTGCAAGATCTTTCCGGATCAAAAACGACGCTTGAGTTTGAAAAGACGGCAGGGCGGCCGGCGCGCGGAATGTTTTGCATGTTTGTGATCGCAGCAGGGGGACGCAGCCGTTGCATCCCGGGCGTGTGTCCCTACAGTTCGTCATACACCCCACGAAGGAGCCCCGATGCCCCACGACGTTCCGCTGACCACGACTATGGCCTCGGGCCTTGCGCTGGCCCTGATACTGGGGCTGTTGGCGCACCGGCTGAAGCTGCCGCTGATCGCGGGCTATCTGGCGGCGGGTGTCATCATCGGCCCGTTCACGCCCGGCTACGTCGCTGACCAGAAGATCGCCACCGAGCTGGCAGAGATCGGCGTAATCCTGTTGATGTTCGGGGTGGGGCTGCACTTTTCCCTGCGCGAGCTGATGGCGGTGCGGCGGATCGCGGTGCCGGGGGCGTTGGGGCAGATCGCGGTCGCGGTGGCCTTTGGCGCGGGCCTTGGCTGGCTGATGGGGTGGAGCCTTGGCGCGGGACTGATCTTCGGGCTGGCGCTGTCGGTTGCGTCGACCGTGGTGCTGCTGCGGGCGCTGCAGGACCGGGGAATGGTCGGGGCCGGGGCGGGCAAGATCGCGGTCGGCTGGTTGATCGTCGAGGACCTGGTGATGGTGCTGGCACTGGTGATGATCCCGCCGCTGTCGGGCATCCTGGGCGGCCAGACGCAGCCCCTTGACCCCGAGCTTGCCGCGGTGCGCGAATGGGGCATCGGCGCGCTGGGCGCCACGCTTTTCGTCACGCTGGCCAAGGTCGCGGCTTTTGTCGCGGTGATGCTGCTGGCGGGAACGCGGGTGATCCCCTGGCTTTTGGACTACGCAGCCCAAACCGGCCAGCGCGAACTTTTCCGGCTGTCGGTGCTGGCCATAGCCCTTGGGGTGGCGCTGGCAGCGGCCAAGATTTTCGGCGTGTCTTTTGCGCTGGGGGCGTTCTTTGCGGGCATGGTGATGGCAGGCTCCACCCTGTCGGCGCAGGCGATGAAGGACACTCTGCCGCTGCGTGACGCGTTTGCAGTGCTGTTCTTCGTGTCGGTGGGC
Source organism: Rhodobacterales bacterium (assembly GCA_031426185.1). Classification (GTDB taxonomy): domain Bacteria; phylum Pseudomonadota; class Alphaproteobacteria; order Rhodobacterales; family Rhodobacteraceae; genus JAJNPS01. The sequence goes on from JANPKV010000295.1 coordinate 4,045, forward strand.
ATGCTTTTTGATCCGTCAATCCTTTGGACAGAGCCGTTTGCCGTGCTGGTCACGGTGGCGATCATCGTGGGCGTCAAGGCGGCGGTGGCCTACGGCATCGTGCTGGCCTGCGGCCATCCGAAAGACACCGCGCTGACGGTCGCGGCGTCGCTGGCGCAGATCGGCGAGTTTTCCTTTATCGTCATCGTGATGGGCGTCCAGATGGAGATCGTGCCGGTCGAGGCGCGTGATCTGGTCGTCGCGGGCGCCATCGTGTCGATCCTGGCCAACCCGCTGTTGTTTCGGCTTTTGTTGGGTCCGCGTCCCAAGCCCAAGCCCGAGGCTGCTGCGGCAGCGGAATAGCCGCGCTGGTCAAGGCGCGCCTTTCATGCCTAGAAGGGGCCCCCAAATGTCGGACACCGCATGTATATCGCAACCCTGCTGACCCATCCGGCCCGTCGGACGCTTGATCGCGCGACCGTGGAATCGCTGCGCAACGCCTGGGGCGGCGGAGAGTCGCTCTGGCTTGACCCCGGCGTGGCGGCCGAGTTCGGGCTGGCGGTGATGCCCGCCAATCTGTGGGAGGTCTGGAGCGGATTGCAGGGTCTCGGCGTGGATCTGGCGGTGCAGCGGTCCGAGGGGCGCCGCAAACGGGTGCTGATCGCGGATATGGACAGCACCATGATCCAGCAGGAATGCATCGACGAGTTGGCCGATGAGGCGGGAGTGGGCGCGCATGTGGCGGCGATCACGGCGCGCGCGATGAATGGCGAGCTGGATTTCGAGGCTGCTCTGCGCGAGCGGGTCGGGTTGCTGCGGGGGCTGCCCGAGGCAGTGATCGCGGACGTGATCCGTGACCGCATCACGCTGATGCCGGGCGGTGCCGCGCTGGTGTCCACGATGCGGGCGAATGCAGGCTATGCGGCGCTGGTGTCGGGCGGATTTACCGCCTTCACCGAGGCGATTGCGACGCGGCTGGGGTTTGACGAGCATCGCGCGAACACGCTGGGCGTGGATGCAGGTCGGCTGACCGGGACAGTCGCCGAGCCGATCCTGGGCCGGGCCGCGAAAGTGCAGGCCTTGCAAGACATCTGCGCGCGGCTTGGGGTTGGGGTGGAACAGGCGATGGCGGTCGGGGATGGGGCGAACGATCTGGGGATGCTGGGGCTTGCCGGGGCCGGTGTGGCGCTGCACGCCAAGCCGGTGGTGCAGGCGGAATGTGCGCTCCGGGTGAACCACGGCGATCTGACGGCGCTTTTGTACCTGCAGGGCTACAGCCGCGACGAGTTCGCAGGATGATCGTGCGGGCTGCGGTGCCGCAGGATGCAGAAGGCATGGCGCTTGTTGTGAACGCGGTCATCGCGGTCGGGGGAACCACGGCGCATGAGCACGCCAAGTCGGTCGAAGCGGTGCGGCGCGACTATATCACCAAGCCCGAATTGCGGTCATCGGTCGTGGCCGAGGACGGCGGCGTCGTGATCGGCTGGCAGTCGGTGGAATTCTGGAAAGGTGCATTGCATATCGGGACCTTCGTCGACCCCGGCATTCAGGCCAGGGGCATCGGGGCGGCGCTGTTTGCGGCGACCTGCGGGATTTTGCGCCCGCTGTCACCTGCGCATATCATCGCGTCGATCCGGGCCGATAATGTGCCGGGCCTTGCCTACTATGCGCGGATGGGGTTTCGGGACGTGGCGCAGGAGCCGGAATTTGCGCTGAAGGACGGGCGCGTGGTCGGGCGGGTGCATCGGCGTTTTGATTTCTGAGGCTGGCTTTACTTCGCCCCTGCGCCCCGCCATCAGTTCGTCATGTTCGAGGTTTCCCTGCACCTTGCGACCCTGTTGATCCTTGCTGCGTTTGTGGCGGGGTTCGTCGACGCCATTGCGGGGGGAGGCGGGCTGATCACGATGCCGGCCTTGCTGCTGGCGGGGGCGGATCCGGTAACGGCACTGGCGACGAACAAGCTGCAAGGCACGTTCGGATCGGGGACGGCGATGGTGAGCTATGCCCGGGCGGGGCATGTCCGTTTGCGCGACCATGCGGGAATGGCGATGGTGGCGGTGATGGCCGCGGGTGCGGGCGCGCTGGTGGCGCATCTGATCCCGGCCGGGGTGTTGCGGGTGACCATGCCGGTGGTGCTGATCGGGGTGGCGGCATTCTTTGCGTTTCGCCCGGGCCTGAGCGATGCCAACCGCGCGGCACGGATCCCGCCTGCGGTTTTCGCTGTAACTGCAGTTCCGGTGATCGCGGCCTATGACGGGTTTTTCGGACCAGGGACCGGGTCGTTCTACACCATCGCCTTTGTGATGCTGGCGGGATTTGGCGTTCTCAAGGCGACCGCGCATACCAAGATGCTCAACTTTGCCTCAAACGCGGGCGGCCTTGCCGTCTTTGCGTTTGGCGGGGCGATGTGGTGGGCGGTCGGCCTTGCGATGGGGGTCGCACAGATCGCCGGTGCAGCGCTGGGCGCGCGGGCGGCGATGCGGGTCGGGGCGGGATTGATCAAGCCGCTGCTGGTGGTGACCTCGACCGCGTTGGCGCTGCGGCTGTTGTGGCAGATATGGGGCTAAAGCCCCCAGTCAGCACCCTGCATTTCGCGCAGCCGGCTGGCGGTGCGTTCAAACTCAAAGCTGCCGGTGCCTTCGATGTAAAGCCGCTCCGGTGCCTCGGCCGCCGTGGCGATCAGGCGGACGCGGGCCTCGTACAGCGCATCGATCAGGGTGACGAAGCGTTTCGCCTCGTTGTAGTTGGTCGATGACAACTGGGGAATATCCTCGAGGATCAGGACTCGGGTAGCCTTGGCGATGGCAAGGAAATCGGCCGGGCCGAGGGGTCTGGCGCAAAGGTCCCAGAATGTGGCGCGACCGACGCCATTGGCGAAGGCGGGCAGGTCGATCTGGCGGCCATTGACCGTCAGGGTCAGCGGATGCGGCGGGGTGCCGCCCGTCAGGTCGGTCCATAGCGCGTTGATGATGGGCTTGGTGCCGGTCGCCGGATGGAAATAGACCTGCGCCCCCGCCAGGCGGTGCTGGCGATAGTCGTTCGGGCTTTCCAGTTCAACGATGTGCAGCCGGTCGGCCAGCATGTCGATGAAAGGCAGGAACAGCGCGCGGTTCAGCCCGTCCTTGTAAAGGTCGGTCGGCGGGCGGTTGGAGGTGGTGACAACGACCACACCCGCCGCGAAAAGTTTCTCGAACAGGCGGCCCACGATCATCGCGTCGGTGATGTCGCCGATCTGCATCTCGTCAAAGGCCAACAGACGCAGATCGCCGATCAGCGCGTCGGCCACGGGGGCCAGGGCATCCTCCACCCCGGTCTTGCGGGCGGCGTGCATGCCCCGGTGGACGTCCTGCATGAATGCATGAAAATGCACGCGGCGTTTGGCCTCGATGTCCGTAGCGGCGAAGAAAAGGTCCATCAGCATGGATTTGCCGCGGCCCACGCCTCCCCACAGGTACATGCCTTTCGGCGCCGGATCGGATTTGGAGAACAGGCCGGCCAACCCGCGCGCCTTGCGCTGGGGATGGGCTTCAAGCCAGGCGCGCAAATCTTCCAGCGCGGGCAGAATGGCATGTTGTGCGGGGTCCGAGGTCAGCCCGCCACCCGCCACGCGGGCCTCGTAAATTTCGGTCAATGTCGAACGCATGCGCGATCTATACGATTGCCGAAGCGTTTGGCAAAGCGTTGCGGGCTTGCGTTGTGGGTATGTCGGCCCGAAAGTCGGGATGTTCTGCAAAGGAGGCCCCGATGAGCAGTCCCGAAGCCTTGGCCCTGCATATGGGTCTGGATATCCCCGACTTTGACCGCATCGGTTATTACGGGGCCGAATACGGAACGATGAAGCCCTTTCACCGGGTCGGAAGCCTGTTGTTCCTGTCGGGACATGTGGCGCAGATCGGGACCGTGATCACGCACAAGGGGCGGCTCGGCGCGGACCTGACGACGACTGAGGGCTATGCGGCGGCGCGGCAGACGGGGCTTAACCTCCTGGGCGGTATCCGGCAGGCGGTGGGGTCGCTGGACCGCGTCACATCCATCATCCGGACGCTGAATTTCGTCGTCTGCACGCCTGACTACCAGGATGTGCACAAGGTGTCGTCGGGGCTGTCGGACCTGCTGGTGGAGGTTTTCGGTCCGGAACGCGGTCTGGGCGGGCGGGCCACGATCGGGGTGATGGCGCTGGCGGGCGGGGTCTGTTTTGAGACCAGGGCGACCGTCGAAGTCGCCCCGTAGGGCTGGTGCTGGCGAATGACAATCGTGCGGCGCTGGGCGCTTGTGCCGCCTGCAAGCGGGTTCACGCGATGTCGCGCACCATCAGGTGGTTGCCGTCCTTCTTGACCTCGAACCGCTTGGGCAGTCCCTTGACCAGATCCGACAGCTTGGCCGCGCCATAGGTGCGCGGGTCGAAATCGGGGTCCGCGCGGGTCATGTACTGGCCAAGCTGGCCGAGAGAGTACCATTCCCCATCGGGGTCGATGGTCGTCATCGCCTTGCGGATCAGGGGAATGGCGCTGATCGCCGGGGCCTTGGTCGACGCGACCTTTGGCGGGCTTTCCGCCTGTTCGACGGGCGCCTGGGTGCGGGCGGGTTTGGGGTCCGGCTCCGCTTCGGTCACGATGTTCTCGATCAGGATGAACCGGTTGCAGACCTTGCGCAGGGATTCCGGCGTCTTGGCCTCGCCGATACCGATAACTTCAAGCCCGTCTTCGCGGATGCGGCTGGCAAGGCGGGTAAAGTCGCTGTCGGAACTGACCAGGACAAACGCGTCGAACTTGCCCGCATGCAGGATGTCCATCGCGTCGATCACAAGGCCGATGTCGGAGGCGTTCTTGCCTTTGGTGTTGGCCGATTGCTGATGCATCACAAGGCCCAGATCGCGGGCCTGCGTCTTCCATCCGGCAAGCTGGCTGCTGGACCAGTCGCCATAAACGCGGCGAAGCGCGGGTTCACCTATGGTGCTGATTTCCTTCAAGATCGCTTCGGCATGACGCGCAAGGACATTGTCCGCGTCGATCAGGACGGCAAGCAATTTGGCGCGTGGGTCTGCCATGGTGATCTCCCTTTGGGGGCTTTCTGCCCGATCGGTGGCGGGATGGAAAGCAGATGGTTGATGCCGGTCGGGAGGGCTGCACGGCAATTTCCATCCCAGCGACATGATGCTGCCGTCTTTTTCGATCATCCCTGCGTCGCGAAACTTGGCCGGGGATCTTTCATGTTTGCAAAGCGGATCGATGCATCCACCGGCTGGCCCAGGGGCCTTGCATCCTTCGGGGCATTTCACCGTGCCGAGGTGATCCTGCTGGGACTTCTGGCGGTCCTTTTGGCGACCTGCATCCTGGTGGCGGCGCTGCGCGGTCAGGCGGTCGCGTGGTCATCCTTTGCACCGGCCATCGCCATGAGCCTGATGCTGGTCGCCGTCGGTCTTTACGCCCGTGTCGTCAAGACGGCCGAACGGCTGTCGCTTGGCGTGATCGGCCTTGGTGTGTTCATGGCCTTTACCGGGACGGTATCGATTCTGGCCTATACGATCTTTCCCTTCGTCAACCCGATGATCGACCATCATCTGATCGCCTGGGATGCGGCATTGGGGTTTTCCTGGCTGGGTTTTGTGGATTTCATGGCCGGCTATCCCCTGCTGAGCCGGGCCCTTGGCTATGTCTACATGAGTTCGCTGCTGCAGATTGTCGCGGTGATTGCGCTCTTGGCATGGCTCAACAGGACCGTTGATCTGCACCGGTTCCTGATTGTCGGCTTTGTGCTGATGTTCGTGACGCTGTCGATCTGGACCTTGTTTCCCAGCATCGGACCCACGGGATACCTGATGGTCCCTGCCGAGGTTCAGGCCAAAATCGGACTTGTCACTACCAACGAGGTGGGCGCGGTGCTGCTGCGCTGGGCGTATGAAGGCAACGCCGTCATCACCGCCGAAATAGTGACGGGTGTGGTGGCATTTCCGTCCTTTCACATCGGCATGGCCTGCATGGTCGCGTGGTTCTGCCTTCGGACGCCCGCTTGTGTCCCCGCCCTGGTGCTGAACGCCCTGATGGTCCCTGCAACGATCGTGCAGGGTGGCCATCATCTGGTCGACATCCTTGCGGGCATCGCCGCTTTTGGTCTGTGCCTCTGGGTCACATGCAGGATCGTGCCCCGACCAAAGCCGGTCCTCGCGCCCTAGTAGACCACGACCGAACGGATGCTTTCGCCCGAATGCATCAGGTCGAACCCCTTGTTGATGTCCTCAAGCTTCAGGATGTGGGTGATCATCGGGTCGATCTCGATCTTGCCGTCCATGTACCAGTCGACGATCTTGGGCACATCGGTGCGCCCGCGCGCGCCGCCGAATGCGGTGCCTTTCCAGATCCGCCCGGTGACCAGTTGGAAGGGGCGGGTTTCGATGACCGCCCCGGCGGGTGCGACGCCGATGATGATCGACTGACCCCAGCCACGGTGAGTGCATTCAAGCGCTGCCCGCATCACCTTGACGTTGCCGGTGCAGTCGAACGAGTAGTCCGCGCCGCCGATCTTGTCGAAGGGGGTCTTGGTCAGGTTGACGATGTGGGCGGTGATGTCGCCGTCGATCTTGGTGGGGTTGACGAAATGGGTCATCCCGAAGCGTTCGCCCCAGGCCTTCTTGTCGTCGTTGATGTCGACGCCAATGATCATGTCGGCCCCTGCCATCCGCAGACCCTGGATGACGTTCAGACCGATGCCGCCCAGGCCGAACACCACGGCCTTTGCACCCATCTCGACATTGGCGGTGTTCAGGACCGCGCCGATGCCGGTGGTGACGCCGCAACCGATGTAGCAGATCTTGTCGAAGGGAGCGTCATCGCGGACCTTGGCAAGCGCGATTTCGGGCACGACGGTGTGGTTGGCGAAGGTCGAGCAGCCCATGTAGTGATGGATCGGCGTGCCATCGAGCATCGAAAACCGGCTGGTGCCGTCGGGCATGAGGCCCTGGCCTTGCGTGGTGCGGATCGCGGTGCAGAGGTTGGTCTTGCGCGACAGACAGGACGGGCATTCCCGGCATTCCGGAGTGTAAAGCGGGATGACATGGTCGCCGGGTTTCAGGGTCTTCACGCCCGGCCCGCAGGCGATGACCACGCCCGCGCCCTCATGTCCGAGGATGGCGGGAAACAGGCCTTCGGGGTCGGCGCCGGACAGGGTAAACTCGTCGGTATGGCAGATGCCGGTGGCCTTGATCTCGACCAGAACCTCGCCCTCTTTGGGGTCGGCGAGGTTGACCTCCATGATCTCCAGCGGTTTGCCTGCGGCGATGGCAACGGCGGCACGGGTGCGCATTTGGTAATCCCTCCCTTTTTGTTACGCTCAGGCTGTGCGAAACTGGGAATGAAAGCAACGCCGGAAACGACATCGCTTGACTGCGCTGCGGCGATCAGGAGCCTTGCATGAAACCCCTTGTCCGTGTTGCGATGGCGCTCGTACTGACGGCCTGCGTCGCACCAGAGCCTGAACCACAATACCCGGGCGACCCGGTGACGGCGGATGCCTGTGGCGCGGCCGAACTGCAAGGGTTGGTCGGGCAAAGTGGCAAGGTGCTGGAAACCATCCGCTTCGGCCAGACCACGCGCATCATCCGACCGGGCATGGCGGTGACCATGGACTTTGTTGCCGACCGGCTGAATATCTGGATTGCCGAGGGCAACGTGATCGAGCGCGTGACCTGCGGCTAAAACAAAGGAAAGACCATGATCCGTATCGCCCCTGTCCTCGTCGCCCTGGCCCTGGCGGCCTGCGTGCCCGCCGTCGAACCTGATCCGGTGGATCCGGACGCCTGTCGTGCGTCCGGCAGCCAGAACCTTGTCGGTCAGTCGGCCGACATCCTGGCCGCGATGACCTTCCCGATCGGGACACGCCTGATCTATCCCGACACCGTGGTGACGATGGACTTCAACCCTGAGCGTCTGAACTTCGTGGTCGGGACGACCAACCGGATCGAAGAGGTCTATTGTGGGTAAGGCGGGACCGCGTCGGTGATCAGGGCGGTTGTCGTCGGATTCTGGCTGGCCCTTGCGGCCTGTCAGCCGACACAGGCACCCGCGCTCGACAAGGTGCCGCCAATGTCGGACGCCTGCGGTGCCGCTGCATTGCAGGCGCTGGTGGGTCAGGACAAATCCGTGCTGGACACGATGACATTGCCCGCGCCGAACCGGGTGATCGCTTATGGCAGGCCGGTCACGATGGACTATTCCGAAGGACGGCTGAACATCTTGCTTAGCAAGGATGGGCGCATCCGGCGGGTCCATTGCGGGTAGTACAAAAAGACGCGGCCCAAGGCGCAAGGTCCCTGGGCCGCAGCCGTCACATCAGCTAGCGCAGGCTCAGCGCGGGATTTGATACGTCTGGTGGCAATCCTTGCAGGCGCCTCCAACAGCGCCCATGCCGGCACCGATGGTTTCCGCCGAGGCCACGTCAAGCGCGGTCGCGGCTGCGTTCAGGGCACCGGCCTTTTTCAGGAAGTCTTCCCAGTTCGTCCAGATTTCGGGTTTGGCCGCGGTTTTGGGATCCGTCGCCTCGGGTTCGAACTTGGCTCCGATGTCTGCCGACGCGGCGACGAGTGCGACCTTGGCAGCTTCGGCCGCTGCGGCATCATGAGGGGTCTTGCCGCCTGCCATTTCGCCAAGAATTTTGGTGTTTGCCGCAATCGTATCCATCAGTTCCTGTCGAGCCTTGACTGTGGGGTCGGTCGCCTCTGCCGCAAAGGCAGCACCAGCCGCGACCATCGCACCGATAAAGAGAAACTTTCCGAATTTCATTTTTTGACTACTCCCGTCCGTTGCATCTGGTTGAGTATAAGCAGGGGTCTGCAACCTTCTCTGCCCACGATTTCGTGAACAGTGCGCGCTGGCGCAAATTGATTGTGCATTTTCGCACAGTAGACGCGCTGATCAGGAGGGGTCGTTCTTGACCGTCAGCGCGGCAAAAGGGGCAGAAGATCGGGACTTGGGTAGCCATCCGGGACCCGGCCCAGCGACTTCTGGAACATCTTGACTGCCGCGATGGTCTTGGGGCCGATGCGCCTGTCGACGCCACCGGCATCGAACCCGGCACGGGTCAGGCGGTCCTGCAGGTCACGGCGTTCGGGCAGCGTCAGGGCGCGCCATTCGCGGGGCCAGGTCGCCTTGATGGGTGGTTTGCCTGCGATGCGGTCGGCCAGGTGGCCGATGCCGATGACATAGGCATCGGCGGTGTTGTAGCGCTCGATCACCTGGAAATTGCCGAAGATCAGGAAGGCCGCCCCGCGCGATCCGCCGGGCAACAGGATCGATGCCGGGCCGTGGTCGGGAAGATTGCCGCCAGACACGGGACGGACACCCAGCGCCTGCCAGTCCGCGACAGGTTTTTTCACCGCCGCCGTGGTCTGGTCGAAATCGAACCCCTTGGGCAAGGTGACCTCCAGCCCCCAGGGCTGACCCTTGGTCCAGCCCCAGTGGCGCAGATAGTTGGCAGTGGAGGCAAGCGCATCGGCGGGATCGACGCCCCAGACATCACGGCGTCCGTCGCCATCGAAATCGACAGCAAAGCTGGCCCAGGATGAGGGCATGAACTGGGTGTGACCGCTTGCGCCCGCCCAGCTGCCAACCAGGGCGTCGGCAGTGGTGTGGCCGTCCTGCAGGATCTTCAGCGCGGCGATCAGCTCGCCTTCGAAGAAGGCGGCGCGCCTGCCGTCATAGGCAAGCGTGGCAAGCGAGGCGATGACCGGCAGCTTGCCGCGAAAGGTGCCATATGCGCTTTCCAGACCCCAGACGGCGACGACGACCGGGGCATCGACGCCATAGGCAGCTTCGATCCGGGCCAGGAGGTCCGTGTTCGCGGCAAGCGCCTTTTGCCCAAGCGCGACGCGGTCATCGGAGACGGCAGTGTCGAGATAGTCCCAGACGGTCTTGGTAAACTCGTTCTGGTTGCGGTCTTTCTCCACGATGGCCGGATCGAACCGGACGCCGCGCAGGGTGGCGTCGAAGGTCGCCGCGGTGACGCCAGCGGCCAGCGCGCGCGGGCGAAAGGCGGTGATCCAGGCATCAAGCCCCGCCTGACTGCCCATCGGGGGAATTGCCATGGTCGTCTCTTGGTCTTCGAGCGTTTGGACAAGGCCGGTCTGCGCCGTCGTGGTCATGGGCGTGATGGCCATGACCACGACCAGCCAGAACGCACGTGTCATGGGGGATGTCTGCATGCATGCAACCCTAGCGCAGGGAACGCCGTCGCGCCAAGTCCCTAGCGCCGCCTGCGCACGACCTTGCGCCTCGCGGCATCTTTCGCGGCCTGTTGCCCCGGACGGCGGGCGCCACTTTTGCCGGGCGGGCCCCGACGGCCACCGGGCAGGGCGCGATCCTCGATCTCCAACAGCTCCAGCATCAGACCACCGGTGACGGGGACCGCCTCGGCCAGACGGACGGTGACCTTTTGCCCGATGCCGATGGTGATGCCGGTATCGGAACCTTTCAGCGTCTGCGTATCGGCGTCGTAGTGAAAGAACTCGCGCCCCACGGATCGGATGGGGACAAGGCCGTCGGCGCCGGTTTCATCCAGTTTGACGAAAAGACCGAAGCGTTGCACGCCCGAGATGCGGCCCGCAAAGGTGCTGCCGACGCGGTCGGCAAGGTAGGCGGCCAGATAGCGGTCGGTGGTGTCACGCTCTGCCGCCATCGACCGGCGTTCGGCGTCGGAGATGAGCTTTCCGGTTTCTTCCAGGTTCTCGATGTCCCAGGGCGACAGGCCGTCCTTGCCCCAGCCATGCCCGGCGATCAGGGCGCGGTGAACGATCAGGTCGGAATAGCGGCGGATGGGCGAGGTGAAGTGGGCGTAGTTCTGCAAGGCGAGACCGAAGTGGCCGAAGTTTTCCGGGTGGTAATAGGCCTGGGTCATCGACCGCAGCGTGGTGATGTTCATCAGCTCGTCGAACTCGGTGTCCTGCGCCTGCGCCAGCAGCCGGTTGAGGTGCGAGGTTTTCAGAACCTGCCCCTTGGCCAGGACAAAGCCCGATGCGCCGGCGACTTCGCGCAGCGCGTCCAGCTTTTCGGGCGACGGTTCTTCGTGGACGCGGTAGAGCAGCGGGCGTTTGAGACGCTGCAATTCTTCGGCTGCGGCCACGTTGGCCGCGATCATGAATTCCTCGATCAGCTTGTGCGCGTCCAGCCGGTCGCGGAACGCGACCGAAGTGACGTGCCCGGCATCGTCCAGCACGATCTTGCGTTCGGGCAGATCGAGGTCCAGCGGTTCGCGCGCGGCCCGCGCCAGCTTGATCGCCTCATAGGCGGCGTAAAGCGGGCGGATCACGGGGTCGAGCAGGGGCCGGGTGATGGCGTCGGGTGCCCCGTCCATGGCGTCCTGCACCTGCGCATAGTGCAGCGATCCCTGGCTGCGCATCATGCCGCGATGAAACACATGCGCGATCTTGTGGCCGCCCGCATCGATGCGCATGCGCACCGCCAGACAAGGGCGGTCAACATGTTCATGCAGACTGCACAGGTCGCCCGACAGGATATCGGGCAGCATCGGCACCACGCGGTCCGGAAAATAGGTGGAGTTGCCGCGTTTGCGGGCCTCGCGGTCAAGCGGCGAGGCAGGGCGGACATAGGCCGCCACATCGGCAATGGCGATCCAGACGACATGGCCGCCGGGATTGCCAGCTTCGCTATCTGGTTCGGCATAGACGGCGTCGTCGCGGTCGCGCGCGTCGATGGGGTCGATGGTGACCAGCGGCAGCTTTCGCAGATCGGTCCGCCCGTCCATGGTCACGGGCTGGGCGGCGTCGGCCTCGGCGATCACCGGGTCGGGAAAGCGGTCGGGGATCCCGTGCTGGTGGATGGCGATCAGACTGACCGCCTTGGGGCCCGAGGGATCGCCCAGACGTGCGGTGATGCGCGCCTGCGGCAGGCCCATCTTGCGGTTGCCGACAGCCTCGCCCTCGACCAGCTCGCCGTCGCGCGCATCCATCGTATGGTCGCGCGATACGCGCCATTCCTTGTCGGAGCCCTTGTCGACGGGCAGGATGCGGCCGCCTTCGGCATTGGTGCGAAAGACACCCAGGACCTTGATCGGGTTCGATCCCAGCGCCCGGATCAGCCGCGCCTCATAGGTGTAGTCGTCGAGATCCACGCGGGTCAGCCGCGCAAGGATGCGGTCACCCGCCGCCATCGCAGGCTCGCCGCGCTTGGCGATGACGAGGATCCGGCCGACGTCCCTGTCGACGCCTTCCTCAAGCGGTTCGGCAAAAAGATCGCCCGCCGCATCCGGGGCCAGAACGCGCAGAACGGCTACCGGGGGCAATTCGCCCGCCGGGCGGAAATGGCGGGATGTCTTTTCGACGACGCCCTCGGCCTCGAGTTCCTTGAGAAGGCGCTTGAGGTCGATGCGGGCATCCCCCTTGATCCCGAAGGCCTTGGCGATGTCGCGCTTGGCGGTCAGGGTCGGATTGTCGGTGATCCACTGGCGGATCTGGTCTTTGGTGGGGATCGGTTGCATGAGGATGGCCTATCACGAGGGGAAAGGGTCTAAAACCGCTGCTTTTCTGATTGGTTCAAATATCCCCCGCTGCGCGTCCCGCAACCGGCCGAGGGAGCCTCCGGCGGGGATATTTTCAGCAGCCAGAAAGGCTACAGTTCCAGCACCATCTCGCGGTGCGGAATGCCGGCATCCATGAATTCCTCACCCTCGGCGACAAATCCGAGCGCCTGATAAAAGCCGATGGCGTAGGTCTGGGCACCAAGGCGTACTTCGGACAGGCCGAGACGGCTGCGGCATTCGGCAATGGCGGCCATCATCAGCGCCTTGCCCATGCCCGTCCCGCGCAATTCCGGCAGCACGCAGACGCGCCCGACCTTGGCCACCTCGCCCTTGAAAAGGATGCGCGCGGTGCCGACGGGGCGCCCCTGCTTGACGGCCAGAAGATGCGTCGCCTCGCTGTCCAGTCCGTCCACCTCCAGTTCAGGATCGACGCCCTGTTCGTCCGTGAACACCGCGCGGCGAAGCGCCTGGCAGGTCGCGATGTCGGTGGTCGGCGCAATGCGTAGGGTCACGCGAAATAGTCCTTGAGGATGCGGCCATAGATGGCCTTCAGCTTATGGATCTGGGCAACCTCGACCCGTTCGTCAACCTGGTGCATGGTCTTTCCGACCAATCCGAATTCCACGACGGGGCAATGATCCTTGATGAACCGCGCATCCGACGTGCCGCCGCTGGTGGAATTGACCGGCGTCACACCCGTTTCGGCCTGAACCGACCGGACGACCAGAGCGGTAAACGCGCCGGGCGGGGTGAGGAAGCTTTCGCCGGAAATGCTGACCTTGAGGTCAAGACCCACTCCGGTGTCGGCAGCGACGGCGTCTGCGTGATCGTGCAGCCATGTTGTCAAGGACGCGCCCGAATGCAGGTCATTGAAGCGGATGTTGACGGTCGCCGTCCCGCGCGCCGGGATCACATTGGTGGCCGGGTTGCCGCAGTCGATGGTGGTGATGGCAAGCGTCGAGGCGTCGAAATGGGCAGAGCCCTCGTCCAGCGGTGCCGCCTCGAGGCGGGCCAACAGCCTGACCAGCGCCGACATCGGGTTCCTGGCGCGGTGGGGATAGGCGGAGTGGCCCTGAATCCCGGTTGCGGTGAAGACGGCGGTCAGGGAACCCCGACGCCCGATCTTGATCATCTCGCCCAGCACGTTGGGGCTGGTCGGCTCTCCCACCAGGCAATGGGTCATGCGCTCGCCTTTGGCCGCCATCCAGTCCAGCAGCGCCACGGTGCCATCGGTGGCCTTGCCTTCTTCGTCGCCCGTGATGGTGAGGATCACGGCCCCGTCGGGCGGGGTGTCGGTCACGAAGTCGATGGCGGCGGCGGCAAAGGCGGCGACAGCCGATTTCATGTCTGTCGTGCCGCGTCCGTACATCCAGCCGTCGACGATGGCGGCGCCGAAGGGGTCTTGCGTCCACGCGGCCGCGTCACCCACCGGCACCACATCGGTGTGCCCGTTGAAGCCGAATGTCTTGTTCGCGCCCTGGCGTCCCCAGCGCGCAAAAAGGTTCGCCGTGTCGCCCCGATCGACGCGGATACAGTCAAATCCGGCTGAAACGAGGCGTTTTTCCAGCAAAACCAGCGCGCCACCCTCAACCGGTGTGACCGAAGCGCAACGCACAAGGTCTGCGGTCAGTTGAACGGGGTCGATAGGGACATGCGGCATATCTGGGCGATCCTGATTTTGGCCCTACAACGCATAGCGGTCCTGCCCCGCCGGGGCAACCAGAGGACCGGGTTCAATGCACCCGCGCCGCGGGCCAAAGCCGCGGAAAAATCGCGCCCAGACCCGGATTTCGATGACAAATCAGGGGGTTTGCGCAACCCTTGGCCCAACAATAAACGTCCTGAGGCAGGGCGAACACCGGACCAGCGTGTCCGCAGTCGGGGCAAGACCCAAGGGCGTTCAGTGCCACTCTGAACGCAGGGTGTGATCGTTTTGTCTTCGGGATACCGGAGGCGCAGATGCCAGCAACTGGCGCAGAACTGACATATAACACCAATGCCACGGCGTTGCAGATGGCCAACACCATCATGGGCGACGGGATCACGGTGCTGAGCGCCACCTATTCGGGGGCCAGCACATCCAAGGCGATCTACAGCAATGGCGGGTTGTCGCCGGGCGTGGTTCCGGGGCCGACGGGGGTGATCTTTTCAACCGGCCGGGCGACGGATTTCACGCAGTCAAACGGTGATCCCAATCGCGGGTTGGGAACCACCACCGACACATCGGGCGTGGACAACAATGCCCAGTTCAACACGATCGCCGGAGCGCGGACGTTTGATGCGTCGTTCATCGACATCGACTTTCGCCCAACCGGCAATGTGATGACGTTCCAGTTCGTGATTTCGTCCGAGGAGTACCCGGAATACGCCACGTCGCAGTACAACGACGTGTTCGGGGTCTGGATCAATGGGACGCATGTACCCGTGTCCGTGGGCACAGGCATCAACGGTGTGACCAACATCAACGGCCTCACGCAGCCGAACCTGTATCGCAACAATACAACCGATGACTTCAACACCGAGATGGACGGCTTCACGCTTACCCTGTCGCTGACCGTTCCTGTCAACCCGGGCGTCACCAATTCGATCCGCATCGGTGTCGCGGATACGTCCGATGCCTCGTTTGACACGAATATCCTGATGGCAGCCGATTCGGCGCAGTCCGTCGTGGTGGCTCGGGACGACAGCGCAAGCCTGGTCGCGACGGGCAGCACCACGATCAACGTTCTTGGCAACGATGTCGGACCAGGCGGGGCGACGCTGGTGATCAGGCAGATCAACGGCCAGAACGTCGTGGCGGGTCAGACCATTACGCTGTCTACGGGGCAGCAGGTGACGCTCAATGCCAACGGGACCCTGACGGTCCTGGGCGACGGGCAGGTCGAGACGGTGAATTTCACCTACACGATCGGCGTCGGCAATTCGGGACCCACCGATGTCGGCATCGTCACGATCAACTCGATCCCCTGCTTTGTCGCAGGCACCCGGATCAAGACACCCCGCGGAGACGTGGCGGTCGAGGCGCTGCAGGTGGGCGATCTTGTCGACACGCTGGATGACGGCCCGCAGCCGCTTCGCTGGATCGGGCGCGGCCGTGTCACGGCGAAAGGCAACCTTGCCCCGATCCGCATCAAGGCCGGAACCTTCGGCGATCACGGCACGCTGATGGTGTCGCCGCAGCACCGCATCCTGATCCGCGACCCGCTGGCGGAACTGATGTTCGGTGAAGAAGACGTGCTTGTGGCGGCCAAGGACCTGGTCAACAACCGCGCCATCCGGTCGGTGCCGGGTGGAACGGTCGATTATGTGCATCTGTTCTTTGACCGCCACCAGATCGTGTTTTCCGAGGGGCTGGCCAGCGAAAGCTTTCTGCCGGGCGCGCAGACCGCGCAGGGATTTGATCGCCGGATCATGGCCGAATTGCAGGCCATCTTTCCCGACCTGGAGACAGCCCATGCGGGAATGGTCTCCGTTCGCCCCAGCCTGCGCAGCTATGAGGCGCAGGCGCTGCTCCGTGCGGCGCGCCAGACGCAACTTCCATTCCGGCCTGTGGCCAGGAAAACATCCACGCCGCGGCGCAGGGCTGCCTAGGCGCCGTCGTCCTTGTCAAAGAACGGCGTCATCTGCGCCACGATGACGGCGTTCTCGGCCAGCGCGCGATCCATCAGGGCGCGTTCTTCCTGCGGAATGTCGTCGCCGTTCTCAAGCCGTTCATCCAGCGCGCCATAGCCCGTGACGTCAAGCGGCGCGAGGTCGGCCTGTTTCAGCACGACCACGGTTTCGCGCACCGCCTCGGCTTCGTCGACGCCGGTGGCATAGATCAACAGGGCGGCCCCGGTTGATCCATCCGGCAGACCGTCATCCGCCTTGCGACCAACCTCGACGACAAGGGTAAAGACCTGCTGGGGGCGGGGAGTATCGGCCATGGGGTGCCCTGTGGAGATGTTGCCGCGACCTCCTGCGCGCCGGGGCTTGTCCTGTCAAGCCGCAATCCCCGTTAGCGGATTGTTCGCTTTCCTTGCGCATCTTGGGGCATCGTTCCCAATTGTGCAGGTCCCCGATGGTTGCCGCGTCAGAACTTACGGTCATAACCGGCATCGGGGCGGACCAGATGGCCGAGGCCATGTTCGGCCCATCGATCAAGATCGTCAGCGCCAGCTACCAGGGCGATACCGCCAGCGCGGGCATCTGGTCCGGCGGCGACAGGATTGCAGGCGACCTGACGCCTTCGGATCAAGGCGTCATCCTGTCCACGGGCCGTGTGGTGGACATCACCAACTCCACCGGCGAGGCCAACCAAAGCGGGGGGTGGACGACCGACACAGCCGGCGTGGACAACGACGCGGACATGAACAGCGTGGCCGGCGTCCCGACTTTTGACGGGGCGATCTTTCAGGCCGAATTCGTGCCGCTGGGGTCGATCCTGACCATGCAGATCACCTTTTCGTCCGAGGAATACCAGAGCCTGTCCATAACCGGCTACAACGGCGCGGTCGGTGTCTGGGTCAACGGCACAAAGATGATGATGACCGTCGCCAAGGGCGACATCACGGTCAACAACATCAACGGCACGTCGAACAGCGAACTTTTTGTCAACAACGACGCTGACCAGTTCAACACCGAAATGAACGGTTTTACCGTGACGCTGACATTGCGCGCGCCGGTCGTGGCAGGGGAAGTCAACTCCATCAAGATCGGGATCGCTGACGGCGGCGACAGTGCGTTTGACAGCAATCTTCTGATCGCGGGGGACAGCATCCAGACCCCGGTCGTCGCCTACGACGACCAGTTCGACATGCAACTGGGCGACACTGCCGTTGTCGATCTGGTCGGCAACGACGTCACAGCCGGACCTGGCACGCTGACGATCACCAGCATCAACGGGCAACCGGTCGTCGCCGGCAGTGTCGTGACGCTGGCAAACGGGGTCGAGGTGGTGGTGAACGCCGATGGCACCGTCACTCTGGTGTCCGATTATGGCGACACGGCAGGCGACACGTCGTTCAGCTACGAGGTGGCGGACGCTGCGGGCAACACCGATACCGGACTTGTGCAGGGCAAAGTGGTTCCCTGCTTTGTCGCTGGCACAAGGATCGCCACGCCGACGGGGCAGCGCCGGGTCGAGGATCTGCGCCCCGGCGATCTGGTCCTGACACTGGATCATGGTGCGCAGCCCGTGCGATGGGCCGGCAGCGTCGTGGCGCAAGGCGTCGGCGCGACCGCCCCGGTCGTGATCCCTGCGGGGGCGTTCGGGTCGCATGGTCCGGTCTGGCTGTCGCCACAGCACCGGGTCTGCCTTGGGGGATGGGCTGCCGAAATGGTCACCGGTACGCAGCAGGTGTTGGCACGGGCGCGCCACCTGATGGTCGCAGGGATCGCCTATCGGGGCGACATGGGCCGGGTCCGCTATGTCCATGTGATGTTTGACCGCCACGAGGTCATCGCGGCCAATGGTCTGTGGTGCGAAAGCTACCGGCCGGGGCCTGCCGCGTTGGCCGGGCATTCACCGGATGCGCGGGCGGAAATCCTGGGACTGTTTCCCGTCCTCGCGCGCGACCCCGAGGCAGGGCACGCGGCCCTGGCGCGGCCCGAGGCGCGGCTGCATGAGGTGATCGTCGCCGTGTCGATGCGGGGACTTTCCACGCCGCACGAACTGGTCCACCAGCCGACCGATGCGATGGGCGCCGCACAATCACAGGCGGCCTGAGACGCGCGCCTTTCGCACGTTCGTCCTTTTCGGGACGCGCGGTGACAGGCCGTCAGTTCAGTCGCGCAAAAGGTCGTTGATGCTGGTTTTGGAGCGGGTCTGCGCGTCGACTTTCTTCACGATCACTGCGCAGTAAAGGTTGATGCCGCCCTTGGACGGCATCGACCCCGCCACCACGACCGATCCTGCCGGCACCTCGCCATACATCACGGCGCCGGTCTCGCGGTCCACGATCTTGGTCGACTTGCCGATAAAGACACCCATGCCGAGGACCGACCCCTCGCGGATGATGCAGCCTTCGACGACCTCGCTCCGGGCCCCGATGAAGCAGTCATCCTCGATGATCGTCGGACCCGCCTGCATCGGCTCCAGCACGCCGCCGATGCCGACACCGCCTGACAGATGGACCCGCTTGCCGATCTGCGCACAGGACCCGACCGTGGCCCAGCCATCGACCATCGATCCCTCATCCACGAATGCCCCGATGTTCACAAAGGACGGCATCAGCACGACGCCCTTGGCGATATAGGCCGAACGGCGGACGATGCTGCCGGGCACGGCGCGGAAGGCGGCGGCGCGCCAATCGGCCTCGGTCCAGCCTTGCCATTTCGACGGGACCTTGTCCCACCAGTTCGACCCGCCACTGGAGCCGGAGATTT
>JANPKV010000296.1:0-6502 GCA_031426185.1 Rhodobacterales bacterium
CGAGAAAAGCCGCGAGCGGGCCGAATTTGCCGCCGATGCGCTGGAGCGCACCATCGTGCTGCACGGCGACGGCATGGATCTGGATATCCTGAACGAAGCCGCCATCGACAAGGCGGACGTCCTGCTTGCCGTTACCGACGATGACAAGACCAACATTCTGGCGGCGGTCCGTGCCAAGCAACTTGGCTGTCCGATGGCGATTGCGCTGGTCAACGATCCGACCCTTGCGCCGCTGATGGGCCCCTTGGACATCGACGCCTACATCAATCCGCGTGCCACGACCGTGTCGTCGATCCTGCGCCACATCAGGCATGGCAAGGTGCGGGCGATCTATTCGGTGGGCGATGGCGAGGCCGAGATGATCGAGGCGCAGGTGCTGACGACGTCGCCGCTGTCGGGCCGCTTGATCCGCGACATCGAGTTTCCCGAAGGCGTGCTGGTGGGGGCTGTCATGAAGGGCGACAAGGTGGTCAAGCCGACCGGGGACCTTCGCATCGATGCAGGCGACGTCATCGCGCTTTTTGCCATGGCCAGTGACGTCGCCGAGGTGGAGCGCCTGTTGCAGGTCTCCATCGACTTTTTCTAAGGCCGGGCGATGATCGCGCGTCTGCAAATCCTGCCGCTGGTGGTCATCCTGATGGGGGTTTCGGGCCTCGCAAGCTTCGTGCCCGGGCTGCATGCCTTCGCGATGCGCGATTATGAGGTGGGACGGGCCTTCTTTTATGCCGGGACCATCATGCTGTTCCTGACGGTCATGCTGGGCATCGTCACGCAGCGCCAGACCGTCCTGCAGCGGCAGCGCGGCGCGTTGTTCGCGTTGTTGGTGACCTATTTGGTGCTGCCGCTGTGGCTTGCCTTTCCGTTCCTCGGTGCGGCGCCCGAGGCGACATTGGTGCAGGGCTGGTTCGAGATGGTGTCGGCGCTGACCACCACCGGGGCGACGCTGTGGCTTGATGCCGACGCCTTGTCACCGTCGCTTCACCTCTGGCGGGCATTGGTCGGCTGGGGGGGCGGGGCGTTCATCGTGATTGCTGCGGCAGCGATCCTGACCCCGCTGAACCTTGGCGGCAGCGAAATCGTGTCGGGTCGCACCATCGGGCAGGTCGGCGGACCCGGGGCAATCGCATCCGATCCGGTAAGGCGGTTTCTGCTGGCGGCGGTTGTCGTCGGTCCTGCCTATGTCGGGCTGACCATCGTCCTGTGGGCGGGATTGTTGATCGCAGGGTCGTCCGCGACGCAAGGCTTGTGCTTGGCGATGTCGACGCTTTCGACGTCTGGGATCACCTGCGGACAACCCTTTGCAGCCAACGCGGCGGGACGTTGGGGCGAGGGTCTGATTGGCCTTTTTTTGCTGGTCGCGCTGTCACGGCGGCTGCTGCCCGGCCCCGCAGTGACCGACCGTCGCGCCGCGCTTTGGAAGGACCCCGAATTGCGGCTGGCGGCAGCAAATTTGACGGTGCTACCTGTCGCACTGCTGTTGCGACACTGGTTTGGCCAGTGGGAGGCAGCGTCGATCGACGCCGCCCAGGCATCGGCAAGCGCGCTTTGGGGCGTCGTTTTTTCCACCCTCTCCTTCCTGACCACGACGGGTTTCGTGTCGGCAGACTGGGCCGCTGCGCAGATCTGGTCTGGGCTGTCGACGCCCGGCCTGATCTTTCTGGGCCTGGCCATTCTGGGGGGCGGGGTGGCGACAACCGCGGGTGGGGTGAAGCTGCTGCGCATCTACGCCCTGACCCGTCATGGCCAACGCGAGCTGGAACGGATCATTCATCCCAATTCCGTGGGCGGCGAGGGGCTTGCGGCGCGGCGCTTGCAGCGTGAAGGCGCCTTCTTTGCCTGGGTATTTTTCATGCTGTTTGCGATCTCGATTGCGGGCCTGATGCTGGGGCTGAGCCTGACGGGTCTGGAATTTCAGCCTGCGCTGGTTTTGACAATCGCCGCACTGACCACCACCGGCCCGCTGGTGACCATCGCGACCGAGGCGCCACTGGACCTGTCCACGATCACCGTGGCGGCCCAGATCCTTGCCGGCTTTGGCATGATTTTGGGCCGGATCGAGATTCTGGCACTGATTGCGCTGTTTTCCATGGGTGAGCAGCGGCGATAAGCGAATACCATCCGCGCTTTTCAACTGGAGTCTTTGGTCAAGCCGCAGCATACTCGGCGCGTGCTGGTCGGCTGCGAAATTATTGGGTTTCACAAGCTGGACGCCTGCACGGCACGACAGACAAAAAAATGACAGCGAAAAAAGGCTCGATAAAAAATGGCTGCCGATAAACAAAACTTGCAAGACGCATTCCTCAACCATGTCCGCAAGGCAAAGATCCCCGTGACAATTTTTCTGATCAACGGGGTCAAGCTGCAGGGCGTGATCACCTGGTTTGACAACTTTTGCGTGCTGCTGCGCCGTGATGGGCAATCGCAACTTGTCTACAAGCATGCGATCTCCACCATCATGCCGGGCGCACCAATCAGCCTGTATGAGGGCGAAGACTGACCCAGGACCCGACCAACGAGCCGCCCGACATTGCGGATGACGCCACCCCGACGGAACCTCGCGGCGCCCGGCATGGTGGGCATGTGTCGAAGGTGCCCGATACGCGCGCCTGGGTGCTGCATCCCGACCTGAAGTCGGATCCCCAGCGCCGGATGCCGGAGCTTGGGCTTGCCGAGGCGGTGTCGCTGGCGGCGGCCTTGCCGCAGATGCAGGTCCTGGGGGCTGATGTGGTGCGGGTTGCGCGGATGACGCCTGCGACCTTGTTCGGATCGGGCAAGGTTGACGAACTTGCCAGCCTTTTCAAGGCCCAGGACATTGAACTGGTCTTTGTCGACGGCAGCGTCAGCCCGGTCCAGCAACGCAATCTGGAAAAGGCCTGGGGGGTCAAGCTTTTGGACCGCACCTCGCTGATCCTGGAAATCTTTGCCTCTCGGGCGCGGACCCGCGAAGGCGTGTTGCAGGTGGATCTCGCGGCGCTCAGCTATCAGCGCACGCGGCTGGTGCGGGCGTGGACGCACCTCGAACGGCAGCGCGGCGGCTTTGGTTTCGTGGGCGGACCGGGGGAAACCCAGATCGAATCCGACCGCCGGGCCCTGGACGACCAGATCATCCGGCTGAAACGCCAGCTGGACCGCGTTGTGCGCACGCGCGAACTGCACCGGTCGGCGCGGCGCAAGGTGCCGTTCCCGGTCGTGGCTCTGGTGGGCTATACCAATGCCGGCAAGTCGACGTTGTTCAACCGGGTGACCGGTGCCGATGTGATGGCCAAGGACATGCTTTTCGCCACGCTTGACCCCACCATGCGCGGGCTGGTGCTGCCATCGGGACGCAAGATCATCCTGTCTGACACCGTGGGCTTCATCTCTGACCTGCCGACGCAGCTGGTGGCGGCCTTTCGCGCCACCCTCGAGGAGGTCCTCGAGGCGGACCTGATCGTGCATGTGCGCGACATCAGCCATGCCGAAACCGCCGAACAAGCGGCCGATGTCGGCGAAATCCTCGCCTCACTTGGTGTCGATGCCGGCACGCCGATCCTGGAGGTCTGGAACAAGATGGACCTTGTCGGACCTTCCGCGCGCGAGGGGCTGCTGGTGCAAAGCGCCAACCGTGACGGCGTCATTGCGGCGTCCGCCATCACCGGCGAAGGGATCGCGGCGCTGCTCGCGGCGATATCCGATGCGTTTGAGGAACCGAAGACCGACGA
This sequence comes from Rhodobacterales bacterium, assembly GCA_031426185.1. Lineage (GTDB taxonomy): Bacteria > Pseudomonadota > Alphaproteobacteria > Rhodobacterales > Rhodobacteraceae > JAJNPS01. The sequence continues at coordinate 3,702 of JANPKV010000296.1, forward strand.
GGTGCTGGAGATCGGCTATTCCGAGGGGCGCGCGCTGGCGCGGCTCCATGCGCTGGGGGTTGTGATCGGCGAGGAACAGCATGAAGATGGAACAGGCGTCGAGGTTCGCTGGACCGCGCGCCAAAAGGCAGAATGGCAGGCCGGACAGTCCGTTTCCGCCGCCGTGACACCGCAACAGGGAGAAAGCGCGATGGCCAAGGGCAACAACCAGAAAAGCAACAAGGAAAAGAAAAAGCCCAAGAAAGAGGTCGCGAAGCCCGCAACGGCTGTCGCATCGACCCGCAGCGGCACCGAAATCGCAGGCAAGAAGCTGTAGTCAGGGCTATGGTTACGGTATGGGCGTCAGCTCGGTGATGCCGACCGCTGCTGCCCGCGCGAGTTCGGGGTCCAGTGACATCGGAATGTATTCGCCACGCCGCCACAACTCGCCGAGGTCGTCGTAATGGCGGCTCAGCATGTGGCCGGACTGACCGGTGGCCGTGATGAACACCGACGAATCCGGGTCTGCGAAGTCATAGACGCCGCGATATCCCGCCCCATGGACATTGAGATAGGGGTCGGGTTCGGCGCCTGATGTGCGTCCCCGGAGAAGGGTATAGTCCCCCCCGGAGGTCGACTGGCGAATGTTCACGAAGTAGCGCACCAGCGGGACCGTGCCCAGCACCGCATGGTCGTGCGTGGCCTGATGCGCGTCGCCCCAGCGCCAGCTTTCGATATTGGGACCATAATCCTCGCTGAGCGCCAACAGCGCATCGTCCAGCGCAAATTGCGCAAGCTCGGCGCAGCTTTCCACCGGGGCCGACTGGACGACGTCACACCAGATCGAGGCGCCGTTGATGTTGCGGTAGACGCGTTCCAGAAAAATCGGATCCGGATGGCGAAACTGGCTTGCCAGGGGGCCGATGTCGTCGCGGATCAAGCGGTCGGTCAGCGCGCGCAGCCACGCCTCGGCGATCAGGGGTTCTGGCAGATGTTCGTTCATCTCGCCGTTCCACTCGGCCAAAAGGATGAGCGCCTTTTGCCGCAGGCGTTCCGGCGTGCCTTCGCGCGCGGCCTCTCCGGTGAACCACAGCTCGGCACCGATCAGCGGCAGGATCGTGCGCGCCGTCGGGCTGACGGTATCTTGCTGTGCCTCCACGAAACTGTCGCGGGTATGCACCTCGCGCGCTTTCATCAAGGTCAGCCAGCGCTGGATGCGCTGCGTGTCGCCCCAGTCATAGCTGACATGGTTGGGAAACGGACGCTCGACGGTCTTGTTGTTGGTATTGCCCAAAAGCCCGCTGGAGGGGTTCACGAAGCGCGGATTGTCCGCGTAGGGCAGAACGCCTGTGAACCCGGTGGCCGGATCGGATCCAAGCGCAGGCAGGCGGCCTTGCGTAGGGTGCGCGGGGTTGCGGGCGGGCAGTTTGCCCACGACCTGAAGCGCGATGCCGTCTGCATCCGCCAGCATCAGGTTCTGTGCTGGTGCCACGAAAAGCTCACCTGCCTTGATGGCGTCGTCGATGCTGGCCGAGGTCATCAGGCGAATGCCGGCGGTCAGCGATGTGTCATCGGGCGACAGCGCGGTCCAGCTGATCGCCGCGACATGCCCCCCGGGGGTGATCGTATCCAGCCCGAAATGCGATCCGGGCAGGATCGGGCCGTTGCGCGACCACCGCAAGGTCACCGTCACCGGTTCCGCGTCCTTCACGGTGATGATCGATCGGCGGGTGTCGAAGGGCGCCCAGCCGTCCGGGGTCTGGTACTGTTCTTGGTTGTCGGGGTTCAGCTTTTCGATGACGACATCCTGATCGTCGGCGCTGGCCGTGGTCAGGCCCCAGCCCAGCTTTTCCGAGCGCCCGACCAGCACCAGCGGCACACCCGGGATGGTGGCGCCGATGACCCCCCCCGACGCCAGTTCCAGCCGCGCCAGATACCAGATCGTGGGGGCGGTGAAATTCAGGTGCGGGTCATTTGCCAAAAGCGTGCCGCCCGAGGCGGAGCGGTCGCGCGATGCGGCAAAGGCGTTTGATGCGCCTGCAAACCCCACGGCCGGCAAGGGCGAGAGGGCCCCCGCAAGGCTGGCCGACTTGAAGCCGGGGGCGCCGGGAACAAGGCTGGCATAGTCGGGCAGGGCGGCGACACCCTGGCCAGGGTCATCGGGGATCAGGTCGACCAGCCGGTCCTCGGGCAAGACGATGGAGGCCTGGGCGCGCAGGACCTCTTTCTGGGCGTGATCGGTCAGTTGCAGCGCCATCAATTTGATGATCGCAATGGAATCCGCAGGTGCCCAGGCGGCAATCTCGTTGGAAAACAGAAAGAATTCAGGCGCGCCCCGCCCCCGCGCGCCCGAATTGATCTCTTCGATCCAGGCATTCACGCCTGCCGAATAGGCTTCCAGTGCCGCGATCGTTTCGGCGTCCTGGGCTGGGACCGAGGAGAGCGCCAGATTGTACAGGTCATATCGGCGCAGCAATTCGTCGGTCCTGATGGTGGACGGCCCGAAGATCTCGCTGAGGCGTCCCTGCGCCGTGCGGCGGAGCATCGACATTTGCCAGAGCCGATCCTGTGCATGCGCAAAACCGAGCGCAAAGAACACATCCCTGTCGGTCGCGCCAAAGATGTGGGGAACGCTGGAATTGTTGCGCACGATCTGCACCGGCGCGGTGATGCCGGGCATCGAGAAATCCTCGTCGTAATCCGGCAGCGACCGCGACAGAAAGTAATAGACCCCGAACAGGACCAGCACAAACAGGGCGATCATGGCGGTGATGATCCGCATGAGCCAGCGAAAGGCGGTGAACATCAGGGGGCCTGTTCTT
>JANPKV010000297.1:0-27424 GCA_031426185.1 Rhodobacterales bacterium
ATATCCCCGCCAGAGGCGTCCTCGGGCGGGGGCAACGCGCGATGGGGCGTATGTCGCAGCCTACTCGGCGGCATCATCCTTGAACTTGATGCTTTCGCCGCAGCCGCAGGCCTCGGCCACGTTGGGGTTGCGGAACTTGAACCCGGCGGCAAGAAGGTCAATCTCGTAGTCGATCTCGGTCCCGATCAGGAACATCTGCGCCATCGGTGCGATCATCACGCGCGCGCCGTCCTCTTCCACCACTTCATCAAGCGGGTTGACCGAGGCCACATAGTCCATGGTGTATTCCATGCCCGCGCAGCCGCCCTTTTTCACGCCGATGCGCAGCCCTGAGGACCCCTGTTTCTGCATCAGGCGCGCGATCTGAGCGCGCGCCGCGGGGGTCATGGTGACGGCAGCTTTGCCGGGAATGCCAAACATGGGCCTGATCCTTTTGTTATCCCGAAGGTAATCCTGTCGGTGGTCCGGTTCAAGTGGTGCCTCGCGGCCGCGTCCAGCCGCCGGAGGCTGGCGCCTGACGGCCAGTGCCCGGGCCGACTACATGAAGCCAAGCTCCAGCTTGGCCTCGTCGGACATCATGTCCATGCCCCAGGGCGGATCGAAGGTCATCTGCACATCCACTTGCTTCACGCCCGGCACCGCCCCCACAGCGTCGGCAACCCAGCCCGGCATCTCGCCCGCAACGGGGCAGCCGGGGGCGGTCAGCGTCATGGTGATGTCCACGGCATTTTCCGGGCCGATGTCGATCGTATAGACCAGCCCGAGGTCAAAGATGTTCACCGGAATCTCGGGGTCGAACACCGTGCGGCAGGCGTCGGCGACCGTCTCGTACAAGGGATGGTCCGTGCTGGAGGGCCGGATCAGCGGCGCGCCCTCGATCTTTTCCTGCGGCTGGTGGGTCATGTCATTCTCGCCCGGTATCGGCCCGGCTCAAGCACCGGGCCATGCCAGCCGCCCGAGATGGTGGCTGATCCTGACTGAATATATAGGGAATTTTGATCCAAGGTCCAGATGCGCCGCGCGTCTGTTCAAAAACACCGGCAGATCCCGGTTTCGGGTCGCGGGAAACGCCTGTTCCCGCAGTTCACGGCTTCAGGCGCGGTGTCCCGGACGTCAGGCACCATGTGGGCGCGCAGATCCCGGCTTAGAACGGAATCTCGTCATCCAGGTCCGGCCGGCTGCCGCCGCCGCCACCGGATGCCCCGCCGCGCGACCCGCCGCCGCCGCCGGACGACTGGCCACCGCCAAAGTCGTCATTGCCGCCGCGATCATCATATCCGCCGCCACCGCCGCCGGATCCGCCGTCACGCCCACCCAGCAATGTCAGCTCACCCCGGAACTGGCGCAAGACAACCTCGGTGGTGTAGCGATCCGCGCCCGACTGGTCCTGCCATTTGCGGGTTTCCAGCTGGCCTTCGATGTACACCGTGGAGCCTTTCTTGAGATATTGCTCGGCGATCTTACCCAAGGCTTCGTTGAAAATGGCGACGCTGTGCCATTCGGTGCGTTCCTTGCGCTCACCGGTGGCCTTGTCGCGCCAGTTTTCCGAGGTGGCGATCCGCAGGTTCACCACTTTGCCGCCATTGGGAAAGCTGCGCACCTCAGGGTCGCGCCCGAGATTTCCGACGATGATGACCTTGTTGACCGACCCTGCCATGACGCGCTCCCTGATTCCCTCTGCTCCGGCAGGCTTGCCGGAAATGGTTAACCAAGCTCTTAAAGGGTTCCGGCCCCGGCCTCAACCTGGCGCTTGACGGGAGGGCCGCGCAAACATCCGCAAGCGAAGGTCCCACAGCCCAAGCGGGGGGCTGGAAAACGATGCCCAAACGGCTATAGTTCCCCTCGTTGCGGCTGTGAGGCGGCACGCTTTAGCTGCATTGGGTGTGGGATGCGATCGCTGACAGGCCGCCTTGGCGCTATCCTCTTGTTATGCGTGCCGATGGTCCTTGTGGCCGGGCCCGGCCTGCCCGAAAGCCTGAACCTGAGCGGGTCGTCGAAGTCGCGCCTTGCGATCTTTGACAAACAAGCAAAGCTGCTGGATGGCCGGCTGGCCACACAATATAGCGGGTCTGACCGCCTGACCCCGAATGCCAAAAAGAAGAAAGCCGCCACAGGCGACGATTCCGTGCCGGCCTTCAGGGGCAGTTACAAGGGCGAGTATCTGCAGATCGCCAAGGCCGCCGCCGCAAAGCACGGTGTCCCCGAGGATCTGTATCTGCGGCTGGTGCAGCAAGAATCAGGGTGGAATCCGGCTGCGGTGTCGAACAAGGGTGCGGTCGGGTTGGCGCAGTTGATGCCGTCGACGGCCGAGATGCTGGGCGTCAATATCGAGGTTCCGGCCGAGAATCTGGACGGCGGTGCGCGCTACCTGCGGCGCATGTACGACAAGTTCGGATCATGGCGGCTGGCGCTGGCGGCCTATAATGCAGGGCCGGGTGCGGTCGAGGAACATGACGGCGTCCCGCCCTATGACGAGACGACCGCCTATGTTCTGGCAATCCTCGGCTAGAACCCGCGTGAGGCGCTGACCCCGGGGCCGCCCCCCCAAACGCGCGCTTATTCAGCGGCGATCTTGATCACTGGTTCCATCTGAGCAAGCACCTCGTCGCCGAGGTGGCACTTGATCTGATGTCCACCTGCCAGGATCTTGACGGGCGGTACATCCTTTTCGCAAAGCCCCCCGGGGACCTGGGATTTCCACCGGCAGCGGGTCTGGAAGGGGCAGCCAGGCGGTGGATTCATCGCCGAGGGTATGTCGCCTTCGAGGACGATGCGCTTGCGGATGACCTTGGTGTCGGCGATGGGCACAGCCGACAAGAGCGCTTCGGTATAGGGGTGATAGGGCGGGTTGAACACCTGATCGGTGGTGCCCATCTCGACCACGTGGCCCAGATACATGACCATGACCCGGTCGCTGAGGTAGCGCACGATCGACAGGTCGTGGCTGATGAACAAAAGCGTGGTGCGGTTCTCGCGCTGGATGTCCATCAGAAGGTCGGTCACGGCAGCCTGCACCGACACGTCCAGCGCCGAGACCGGCTCGTCCGCGACCACCACCTTGGCCCCGCCGGCAAAGGCGCGCGCAATGCCCACGCGCTGTTTTTGCCCGCCTGACAACTGCCGGGGCATGCGGTCGGCAAAGGCGCGTGGCAGCTTCACAAGATCCAGCAGTTCCAGCATCCGCGCTTGCCGCTCGGCATCCGATGCGCCGTATTTGAAGATCTCCAGCGCTCGAATGATCTGGCGGCCGACATTCATCGACGGGTTCAGTGTGTCAAAGGGGTTCTGAAACACCATCTGCACCGAACTGACGGTATCGGTGTTGCGCTGCTGGATCGGGGTGGACTGGACGTTTTCGTCAAACAGAAGGATGGAGCCCGAAGTCGCCGTTTCCAGACCCATCAGCACCTTGGCAAAGGTGGACTTGCCGCAACCGGATTCCCCCACGATGGCGAGGGTTTCGCCCTCGCGCGCCTCAAAGCTGAGTGTCTCGTTGGCCTTGACGACCTTTTTCATGCCGCCGCCAAAGGCCCCGCCCGACACCGAATAATATTTCTTGAGGTCCTCCATCTTGAGGACAACCTTGCCGAGGGCGGCCTTTTCCTTGGGGGCCTTGACCACGAGCGGCGCGTTCCAGTCGATCTCGGTCCATTTCACGCAGCGCGATCCGTGGCGGTCCCCGCCGGGCACATGCGACATCGGCACGTCGCCCGCATCGCATCGCCCGGCCTCGAAATAGTCGCAGCGCGGTCCGAAATTGCATCCCTTGGGCCGTTCATGGGGCAGGGGAAAGTTGCCGGGGATGGACACCAGCGGACGGGAATTCTTGTCGGCACCCGGCAGCGGGATCGACCGGAACAGGGCCTGGGTATAGGGGTGGCGCATGGTGTCGAAAACCTCGGTCACCGCCCCGGTTTCCACCGCCTCGCCGGAATACATCACGCAGATCCGGTCGCAGACATCCATGATCAGGCCGAGGTTGTGGCTGATGAAGAGGATGGAGGTGCCGTATTTCTCGCCAAGCGCCTTGACCAGATCGACGATGCCGGCCTCGACCGTCACGTCCAGCGCGGTGGTGGGTTCATCCAGGATCAGAAGTGCGGGCTTGGACATCAGCGCCATCGCGATGACGATGCGCTGCTGCTGGCCGCCCGACAACTGGTGCGGGTAGGCGTTGATGATGCGGTCCGGATCGGGCAGGCGCACATCGGCCACGATCTGGCGCGCAAGTTTCCACGCCTCGTCTTTCGACATGCCCTGGTGGATCATCGGCACTTCGGCAAGCTGAGCGCCAATCTTCATCGCAGGGTTCAGCGACGCCATCGGTTCCTGGTAGATCATCGCGATCTCGGAGCCGCGGATCTGGCGCAGTTCCTCGTCATCCATTGTCGTCAGGTCGCGCCCCTTGAAGGTGATCGACCCGCCGGTGATGGCGCCATTCTTGCCAAGGTAGCGCATCACGGCCAGCGCCACGGTGGACTTGCCGCACCCGCTTTCGCCCACCAGTCCCATCGCCTCGCCTGCCATCACGGTGCAGGAGAAATCCATCACGGCGGGAATTTCGCGCAGCCGGGTGAAGAACGAGATCGACAGGTTCTTGATGTCGAGGATCGGTTGAGAAGGGTCCCAGTCTGCCATGGCGGCCTCGCGCTTGGGTTGGATGGTGGAAACCGGGGACCAGCCCCCGGACCCCCGGGATATTTACGAACAGGTGAAGGACATCAGTCCCGCAAGGATTCTTCGCGCAGGCCGTCCGCCAGGAGGTTCAGGCCAAGGACCAGGCTCATCAGGGCGAGGGCCGGAGTGACGGCAGGGTGCAGGTAAAGCGACAAAAGCTTGCGCCCGTCGTCGATGGTGGAGCCCCAGTCGGGGCTTTCGGGCGACACGCCAAGGCCAAAGAAGCCAAGCGTTCCCAGAAGGATCGTCGTGTAGCCGATGCGCAGGCAGAAGTCGACGATCAGCGGTCCGCGCGCATTGGGCAGGATCTCCCACAGCATGATGTACCACGGGCTTTCGCCGCGCGTCATGCCGGCGGCAACATAGTCGCGCGCCTTGAGGTCCATCACGATGCCGCGCACGATGCGGAACACCGTGGGCGAGTTCACGAACACGACCGACACGAACACGTTCAAAAGGTTCGGGTCCATTGACCAGACACCCAAGGGGTCCGCGTTGAACGCCAGCCCCGAATAGGCCCAGAGCCCGATCACCAGCGTGGCACCCACCAGCATGTTGCGCTTGGGCGGATCGGTGAAGTACCGCGACTGAAAGAGGATGCACAGAAAGACGATCGGAAAGATGAACAGGACCGCCGCCAGATAGATCGGGATCCCGGTGTTGCGAATTTCCGGCGTGACCAGCAGGTAGAACAGCAAGATTACGGGGAACGCCAGGACCAGGTTCGAGATGAACGACAGGATGGTATCAAGCTTGCCGCCCAAATATCCCGCAGGCAGTCCCAGCGTCACGCCGACCATGAAGGCGAAGGCGGTGGCAGCGGGTGCAATCATCAGGACGCGCCGCGCCCCCATGACGACCCGGCTGAAAACGTCGCGCGCCAGGTGATCCGCGCCGAGCAGGAAATAGGGGTATTGCCCTTCGGCCACCTCTTTGAGCGGCATGCCCGGCAACACGTTCTTGACACGGCCGAACTGCTTGATCGGGTCCATCGTGATGACGATGTCGGCAAAGATGGCGGTGAAGACCCAGAACAGCACCAGGCCAAGGCCGATCATCCCGACGGGGCTGTCGAACAGCTTGCCCAGCAGTCCGAGTTTGCGCTTGAACATGATGCAGACGACAAAGGTGGCGATCAGCGCGGCCCAGACGGGCAGGAACTGCGTGGCTGCGGCCCCGATGATGCCCTTGGCGGGCAATCCGGGCATCACGATGCCGATCACGAGATAAAGCACGAACAGCGCCAGGATCAACAGCCCGATGCTGCGGACCGCAAGGACGGCCAGGTCGAAGGGGCTGCGCCGGGCGACCAGCGTGTTGCCCTGCGCCGAGACGCTGGCCGTGGCGCCGCCGAAGATGCCAAGAATGATCTGCGCCACAAGCGCCACGCCAAGGGCCGCGACTGCGGCCGCGAGGATCGGGTTCAGGTAGGTTCCGGCACTTCCGGTCCAGGTGAGCGCTTCCATCAGGGTCTCCTCACGCTAGCCGGATGCGGGGGTTGAGGAAAACGTAGCCGATATCCGAAATCAGCTGCGTCACAAGAACGACGAACACCGCCACCACCGAACAGCCGAGCAGCAGCTCGATGTCATTGTTCGATGCGGCTTGCACAAGCGTCCAGCCGAAGCCCTTGTAGTTGAACAGGCTTTCGACAATCACCACGCCGTTAAGCAGCCAGGGGAACTGCAACATGATGACCGTAAAGGGCGCGATCAGCGCGTTACGCAGCGCATGCTTCATCACCACTTTGCCAAAGGGGACGCCCTTCAACCGGGCGGTGCGGATATATTGCTGCGTCATCACCTCGGTCATCGAGGCCCGCGTCATCCGGGCGATGTAACCGATCCCGTAAAGCGCGATCGTCAGGACCGGCAAAGTAAAGTTCCAGAAGGTGATATCATCAAGCGCGGACGTGGCCGAACCGAGGAAAAGCGTCTTGCGGTCGCCAAGGAACCCACCTTCGCCCAACCAGCCCCATTCGATCAATATGGGCGAAATCCCCGCCGTGACCGAGGCGAAGATCGCAACCAGCACGACTCCGGAGACATATTCAGGCGTGGCAGTCGAGGCGATGGCAAAGGTCGACAGCGCCCGGTCGGTGCGCGACCCTTCGCGCATGCCAGAGATGACCCCGATCAGCAGCGAGGCCGGCACCATCACCAGCATCACCGCCAGCATCAGCCAGGCTGTCGCGCCCAGTTTCTCCATGACCGAGGTGAAGACCGGTTTCTTGAAGAAACTGGAGAACCCCCAGTCGCCCTGCAGGATGCCGCAATAGCGGGGGGCTACCTCGGCGGCGACGCCATCGTCGATGCAGCGACCGCGCGTCACGCCCTTGTCGTCGGTCAGGACCCAGCCGGGCGCCAGACCCATCCATTGCGCGTATCGCCCGATCATCAACCCGCCATGACCGTTCTCGATGATCCACTGGTCCACGGCCTCTTCGGTCATGCGGACCGACCCTTCGGTGCGGGCCAGCTTTTCCAAGTTCGGACGCAGGTTCGTCAGAAAAAAGACGATGAATGTCAGGCAGATGGCCGTCAGGACCATCAATCCAACCCGTCGGGCGACAAAAATCAGCATAATTAAACCCTCATTGCGCCGGGGCCGCAAAGTTCAGGGGCACCGGGCCCGGCTGCGCAAGTTGGAATGGGGGGTGGGAGTGCCGATGCGGCACTCCCCGATGGGCATCATGCCCGTATGTTAGGCCAGCGACCACTTGTAGTGATGGTGCTCGAACGAAGGATGCATCTCGACGTTGATGCCTTCCTTGTTGTGGTGGAAGAGCGACCGCCAGAACGGGTTGATGATGTACCCTTCGTCCTGAAGGATCGTCTCGAGGATCACCATCTGTTCGCGACGAGCATCGGCATCCGCCAAGGCCAGCGCGGCCGTCATGGCGGCGTCGAAGTCCGGGTTCGCCATGCCGGTCTCGTTCCAGGAACCGGTCGAGGTATAGGCCAGCGACATGTTCTGCACGGCCAGCGGACGGTGGTTCCAGGTGGTCGAGGAGAACGGATACTTTTGCCAGTCGTTCCAGAAGGTCGAGCCGGGCATCACGGTATGCTTCACCTTGGCGCCGGCATCCACCAGCTGCGACACGACCGCTGCGGTGGAGTTCGCTTCCCAGCCGTCATCGAGCGAGATGACTTCCAGTTCGGTGTCGGCCAGACCAGCCGCCTCCAACGCCGCCTTCAGGCCGCCTGGATTGAAGGTCTGGGCGGGCAGCTTGGCATATTCGGGGTGGATCGGGCAGGCGTGGTGGTTTTCCGCCGTGGTGCCCAGCCCGTTATAGCCCAGTTCGAGCACGACTTTGGGGTCAACCGAAAGCTGGATCGCCTGACGGACGGCCTTGTCCTTGTAAAGGTCGCTCGACACCGAGTTCATGCGCATCACGATGGTCGAGGCGGTCACTGCCTCGATCTTGTTCCAGCCCAGGCCATCCATCTGTTCGATGAAATCGCCGGTCGTCTCGTAGTTCGTGTCGATCTCGTCGGACGCGGCCAGCGACACCATTGCCGAGGGGTCGGTGCCGAAGTCGATGTAGTGGACTTCGTCCAAGGGTGCCGTGCCGCCCCACCAGGTGTGGTTGGGCGCGCGCACCAGAATGACACGCTGGCCCACGGAAACTTCCTGCGGGATATAGGGGCCGGTGCCGATCGGGTTGGTCGCGGGGTCGGAGCCGTCGACATAGGACGAGTGAACCACGGCTGCCGGATAGTCGGCGAGGTTCGGCACCACCGCGACGTCGGACTGCGACATCATCAGCTTGACCGTCATGTCGTCAACCTTGACCACCGCGCCATCGCGCAGGGCCTTGGTTTCGGCGTCCACCAGACCGGGGAAGCGCGACGCCATCGCGTTGCCTTCAACAGAGCCGTCGGTCCAGCGGCCGAACATCCGTACCACGTCATCGGCGTTGAACGCGTCGCCGTTGTTCCAGGTGACGCCGGGACGGACCTTGAGCGTGTATTCGGTCGCGTCGGCATTGGCCTCCCACGACTCCAGCAGGCGGCCTTCGAAGGTGGCGTCGGAATTGTACTGGATCAGATATTCCAGCCAGCCGCGATAGACGTTGGAGATCTGCGGCCAGTCGGCGGTGCGCGGGTCTTTCTGTGCTTTGACTTCCATGGCGCAGCGGATGACGCCGCCCACTTTGGCATGTGCTTCGGCCTTTACCGGGGCCTGCAGGCCGATCAGGCCATAGGCAGCAGCGGCAGTGACGCCAAGCGCCGTCGTCCGGCTCAGGAACTCGCGGCGGCTCAGCGCGCCCCGGCGATGTTCCTCGGCATACATTGTGGCGGCCGGATGAAGCGTTCCGGCTGCAATGTTCGTGTCGGTCATACGAGTCTCCCTGAAGATTGATTTTTTCACGTTTCTTGTTTGCGATGCAGCGCCCCGCGCATCTGTTGCCGTCAGCGGGACCAGACATGGCCGCTTGCAGCTAAAGAAGGCGGACAGTGCACCGTCCATGAACCATTGCGCATCTTTTTCGGTGATCCGTCAACGTCCGCTTTCGGCACATCATCACAGTTTTGCGACCGGGCCTGCGCGTTAGCGACAATGAAATGTCCAAATGCGAAGAGTCGGGCAGAAACCGTCCGCATCTTGTCGCTTTTATCACGTGCGTCGGATGTCCTCGGGATTGCCGTCACAAAACGTGCCGCGCAATGGGGCAGGGCATGCCGCCGATGGGACAGTTTCAGGGTGCGCGACGGAACGCGGTGGGTGATTTGCCCGTCACATGCTGGAAGGCGCGCGTGAAATATGCGGCAGAATTGAATCCCAGCATTTCGCCGATTCGCCGCACCGGCAGATTCGTTTCCGCCAGCAGCTTGCGCGCCTCAAAGATTCGGCGGTCCTGCAAAAGCTGTGAAGCCGGGCGGCTGCAGGCCTGCTGACAGCACCGTGTCAGGTGGGTCGGCGTGACGCCAAGTGCTGCGGCAAAGTGGCTGACGCCCTGGCCGTTGCGGAAATCACGCTCAAGCAATGCGGTATAGCGCGCCACCAGGCGTCGCGATGCGTCGGGGCGGGTCTGTTCGGGTGCGGTGCGCGCCGACTGGCGTTCCAGCCAGACGCCCAACAGCCCCAAATAGTGCCGCGTCGCGCGATCATGTGCGGGGCTTGTGCTGTCCATCTCGCGCGTGATGGCATCGAGGATGATGTTCAGTTCCTGCTGGGCATGCACCTCGCGGATGCGCAGATGCTGCACCTCTCGTGGCAGGGTGACGTCGCAGTCGCGCCCGAAAAAGACCGCTGTCCCGAACACCTGCGGCCCGGCCTCGAAACCGTGCATGGTGCCTGCCGGGATGAAGATGGCGTTATGGGTGGTGTAGCCGCGGGTCGAGCCTTGCAGCGTGATGCGGCCCTGGCCCTTGGTGAACCACAAAAGACACGGCTCTGACAGCGACCGCATCGCCTCGACACGCCACCGGCCACCTGCGGCAAGCCGCGGGATCGCCACGAGGCGCAACTGAGAGATGTTCGTCACGTTCTGCATGTCCCTCGCCCTGGCGCTTTGACCAGACCGTCAAGAGATAGACCGGGAATCCGCGCGAACCCAAGCGAAAAATGCGGTTTTCGGCAGGCGCGCACCGTCCCGCTTTGCCCGTCGCACGCAAACTGCCTGATTCCCGCGTCCGGAATGTATCCAATATGCTGACAATCACACTTACAAGAGATGTTCGCTTGAAATATGTGAACAATCAATCCCGATCTGCCGGCGGCTCGACACTGCCCAGGGGCGCCCAGGCCCGCATCCGGGCGCGAAACCAAGTGCGTTGGCGTTTGGCGTATTGATGCGTCGCCTGTTTGGCCAGAACCAGCGCATCCGCCAAGGGCAATTGACCTGCCAGAGCCTGCATCATCTCGGCCGCGCCGATCGCCTTGGCCCAGGGGCGCGATGCCTCAAAATCGGCGGCATTTGCGCGAACCTCGTCCAGCGCTCCGGCCGCCATCATGGCGTCCAGGCGCGCATCGATTCGCGCGTTGAGCCTGTCGCGGTCCACGTGCAGCACCAGGCCCTGCGCCTCAGACAATGGCAGGACGGGCGGGCCGGTGTCGCGCTGCCAGTCGGCCAAACCGCGCCCCGTCGCGCGCCAGACCTCCCAGGCGCGCTGCACCCGCGCGGGGTTGGCAAGGTCGATGCCATTGGCGGTCAGGCTGTCAAGGTCGGCGATCATTCCCGCAAGGTCGCCGCCCAGCCGACGCGCGTCCGCTTCGGTGCGGATCGCGGACGGGATCGGGGGGATCTCTACCAACCCTTCGGTCAGGGCCGAAAAGTAAAGCCCGGTGCCGCCCACGATGACGACAGGTCGCGCCAAAAGGGGCACCACCTCGCGCAACCAATGGCCAACCGAATAGTCGGCAGCCTTGCCCACATGACCATAAAGCGCATGCGGGGCGCGCTGTTCCTCGGCCAGCGAAGGGCGCGCCGACAGGATGCGCCACGCCGAATAGACCTGCAGGGCGTCGGCATTGACGATCAGGCGCGCGTCGCGTTCCGCCAGAGCCAGCGCCAACGCCGATTTCCCGCTTGCCGTCGGCCCCGCGATCAGCACGGGGACTGTGCGCGACACCTGTGCGATGCTGTCCGTTCCGCCCATGTCGCCGTCATCCCCCGATTTGGGTCCTGATCGTCAGTTGAACCCGCCACCGTTTTGCGACATTTTGCGCCGCAACCAAAGTCACAAACGATATCCGGGAAATCCCTATGACCGATCAAGGCCTCGACTCCGGCGTCACCTATACACGGGTGATGCTGAAAATCTCGGGCGAGGCGTTGATGGGGGATCAGGGTTACGGCCTTCACCCCCCGACGGTGCAGCGCATCGCGCGTGAGGTCAAATCGGTGCATGACCTTGGTGTCGAGATCTGCATGGTCATCGGCGGCGGCAACATCTTTCGCGGCCTGCAAGGGTCCGCGCAAGGTATGGAGCGGACAACGGCGGACTACATGGGGATGCTGGCCACCGTGATGAACGCGCTGGCGATGCAGGCGGCGCTGGAATCGCTCGGCGTCTATACCCGTGTGATCAGCGCAATTCCGATGGATCAGGTCTGCGAGCCCTATATCCGCCGCCGTGCGGTGCGACATCTGGAGAAAAAGCGCGTCGTCATCTTTGCGGCGGGCACCGGGAACCCCTATTTCACGACCGATACCGCCGCCACGCTGCGCGCCAACGAGATGGCCTGCCAGGTGATCTTCAAGGGCACCAAGGTCGACGGCGTCTATGACAAGGACCCCAAAAAGCATGCTGACGCTAAGCGTTATGGCGTGGTGACCTATGACGAGGTGCTGCAACAGCACCTTGGCGTGATGGATGCCAGCGCCATCGCGCTTGCCCGCGACAACGACCTGCCGATCATCGTCTTTTCGCTCGACGAACCCGGCGGGTTCAAGACGATCCTGTCGGGGCGGGGCACCTATACGCGGGTACAGGCCGAGGCGCCGCGGCGGCGGGGCGATGCGCCCGGCGACATGGCCGCTGGCTGATCCCCTATACCACGGCACCGGCTTGCTGCTATAGAACGCGGAATGCTGCCTGCAAAACCTGGGACGAACACGATGGCTGACGACCTTGAAATCGACACCGACGCGCTGCAACGGCGTATGGATGGTGCAATGAATGCGCTGAAGGCCGAATTCGCCAGTTTGCGGACGGGCCGTGCATCGGCCTCGATCGTGGACCCGATCATGGTGGATGCCTATGGCCAGATGACGCCGATCAACCAGCTGGGTACGGTCAACGTGCCGGAACCGCGCATGGTGGTCATCAACGTCTGGGACAAGGGCATGATTGCCAAGGTCGAAAAGGCGATCCGCGAAAGCGGCATCGGCATCAATCCGATCAGCGATGGCCCCCTGATCCGTCTGCCGATCCCCGAACTGAACGAAGAGCGCCGCCGCGAATTGTCCAAGGTTGCCGGCACCTATGCCGAAAACGCCAAGGTCGCGATCCGCAACGTGCGCCGCGACGGGATGGACCAGATTAAGAAGGCCAAGGGGATGGGCGAGGACGACCAGAAGATGTGGTCCGAAGAGGTCCAGGAGCTGACCGACAAGGCGATCGCGGCCATCGACCGGGCGCTGGAACACAAGCAACAAGAAATCATGCAGGTCTAGCGTGGCATGCATCGTGTGCGGCATCGCGAAAAATGCCGGTTTATGGTGTTCGGGCAAGGAAAGGTGACGCGTGGCCGCTGCGGATGACATACGGCCACACGGCCAGCTTGCCGACGGCGCACGGCTCGCCCAACATGTTGCCATCATCATGGACGGCAACGGACGCTGGGCCACAAATCGGGGTTGGCCGCGCCTTGTCGGCCACCGCCGCGGGGCGGAGCGCGTGCGCGAGATCGTGGCCTCGTCTCCCGGCCTCGGCATCCGCTACCTGACGCTTTACGCATTTTCGACCGAGAACTGGAAACGCTCGACCGAAGAGGTCCTGGGCCTCATGGCGATCTTTGCGCGCTATATCCAGCGCGAGGCGGACCGTCTGGCGGCCGAAGGCGTGCGGATGCGGTTCATCGGCGAACGCACGCGGCTTGACCCCAAGCTGCAACGCCTGATGGCCGGGATCGAAGCGCGCACCGCGGGGCTGAACCGGCTGCACCTGACGGTTGCCATCAACTATGGCGGACGCGACGAGATCCTGCGTGCTGTGCGGGCCGTGACGACCGAGGTCGCGCAAGGCCGGTTCGACCCCGATGCGCTGACCGAGGCAGCGCTGTCTGACAGGCTGGACACGGCGCATCTGCCCGATCCCGACCTGGTGATCCGGACAAGCGGCGAGACGCGGACCTCCAACTTTCTGCCCTGGCAGGCGGCCTATGCGGAATATGAATTCACCGAAACGTTGTGGCCCGACTTCACACCCGCCGAGCTGGAGGCGATCCTGACGCGCTTTGGCAATCGCGAGCGGCGGTTTGGCGGGGTCAGTCGATGAACACGGCGGCTCCGGGCCGCTGGGGTGATCTGCAGCCCCGGTTGATCTCGGCCGGGGTGATGCTGGCGGTGGGTGCGGTCGAGATCTGGCTGGGTGGCATTTCCTTTCTTGTCCTGATTACCGCGCTTACGGCCATCATGATCTGGGAACTGGCCGTGATGACCGCGCCTGCGGCCAAGGTGCAGGCGCTGGCTTTGGCCGGGTTGGCGGCCGTGTGCCTGATCCTGGACGAAGGCTGGCCGTCTGTGCCCGCCTATTGGCTTTTCCCCGTGATGGGGCTGGCGCTCTACTTCACGCCGCGCAGCCACAAGGTTGCCGCGGCCATTCTGGGCGTGGCCATCATGGTGGCGGGCCACGGGCTGTTCGTTCTGCGCGACGAATCGGGCACGGCGGCGATCCTGTGGCTTCTGGGCGTGGTCATCGCGTCCGATGTCATGGGATATTTCGCGGGCCGCATGTTGGGCGGGCCGAAATTCTGGCCTGCGATCAGCCCGAAAAAGACCTGGTCCGGCACCATTGCGGGCTGGATCGGTGCCGCACTGGTCGGCGCGGGCTTCGTCATGGCGGGCCACGGGCATTGGGGGCTTGTGGTGATTTCGCCCTTTCTCGCGCTTGCCGGACAGATGGGCGACATCGCCGAAAGCTGGATCAAGCGGCGGACGGGGGTCAAGGATTCCTCGCACCTCATCCCCGGACATGGCGGGCTGATGGACCGCTTCGACGCGCTGGTGGGGGCCATGGTCTTTGTGATGGTGCTGACCCGCGTCATGCCGCTGCCGATCGGGCCCTGATCCATGCGCAGCGTGTCCATCTTCGGGGCGACAGGCTCCATCGGGGAACAGACGTTCGATCTGTTGATGCGGGCGGGGGGCCCTGCGACGTACCGCGTGGTTGCGCTGACGGCAGGGCGCAACGTCGCGCGTCTGGCCGAAATGGCGCGCGCCTTGCGGGCCGAGGTTGCGGTCTGTTCAGACCCGTCCGACCTCGTCGCACTGCGCGACGCCCTTGGCGGCACCACAACAGAAGCCGCCGCCGGACCCGAGGCGATTGCCGATGCCGCCGACCGTCCCGCCGACTGGGTGATGAGCGCGATCGTCGGCGCGGCCGGCCTTGTCCCGGGCCTGCGCGCGCTCAGCCACGGGCGCACGCTTGCACTGGCCAACAAGGAAAGCCTTGTCACCGCCGGCCCGCTGCTGATGGAGGATGCTGCCCGGCATGGCGCGCGTATCCTGCCGGTCGACAGCGAACATTCCGCAATCTTTCAGGCGCTGAATGCCGAAGACATCGCGTCGGTCGAACGCATCATCCTGACGGCCAGCGGCGGCGCGCTCAGGGACTGGCCGCTGGAAGCGCTGGCCACTGCGACGGTCGTCGAGGCGATGGCGCATCCGAACTGGGCCATGGGCCAGCGCATCACGATCGACAGCGCCTCGATGTTCAACAAGGCGCTGGAGGTGATCGAGACGCGGGAATATTTCGGTGTCGAGCCCGACCAGATCGAGGTCATCATTCACCCCGAAAGCCTGATCCATTCCATGGTCGGGTTTCGCGACGGCGCGATCATGGCGCATATGGGCGCGCCCGACATGCGCCATTCAATCGGCTATGCGCTGAACTGGCCCAAGCGCGCGGAGCTTCCCGTGGCGCGGCTTGATCTGGCGCAGGTCGCCACGCTGACCTTTCGTGCGCCTGATCTTGCCCGCTATCCGGCACTTCGCCTGGCCCGCGAGGTGATGGCCATCCGGGGGCTGGCGGGTGCGGCCTTCAATGCCGCCAAGGAAATCGCGCTGGATCACTTTCTTGCGGGTGGCATCGGGTTTCAGGACATGTCAGGGGTGGTCGAGGACGCACTTGCCCGGCTTTCGGCCGAAATGCGTCTTGGAATTGCCTCGCTCTGCCTTGAGGACATCCAGGCGACGGACCATCTTGCCAGGATCAGGGCGGGAGAAGCTGCGCGCCGGCGTGCGGGCATCAGACATTAGGGGTATGACGGTGATCGAATTACTTTCCGGCGCTGGGGGACTGGCCGTGACCTTGGTCGTGTTCATTGTCGCGCTGTCGATCATCATCGCAGTGCACGAATACGGGCACTACATCGTCGGACGCTGGAGCGGCATTCATGCCGAGGTGTTCTCGCTGGGGTTCGGCCCGGTGCTTGCCAGTCGGGTCGACAGGCGTGGCACGAAATGGCAGATCGCAGCGATCCCGCTGGGCGGCTATGTCAAGTTCATGGGCGATGCGGATGCGTCCTCGGTGCAGTCGGGCGCATTGGACGGCTACAGCGCCGCCGAGCGCAGGCGCACCATGGCGGGCGCACCCCTCTGGGCGCGGTCGCTGACGGTGCTGGCGGGGCCGGTCGCGAACTTCATCCTGGGCTTTCTGATTCTGGCGACATTCCTTCTGACCACCGGGGTGCCGACCGATTCCCCCGTTGTGGGATCGATCCGTGCGACCAACTATCAGGGCGAGATGCTTCAGCCCGGCGACCGCATCCTTGCGATGGCGGGTGTCGAGACGCCGACCACCGAAGCCTATGGCGAGGCGTTTGCCGCCTTGCCCGACACCGCCACCATCGACTGGACCATCGAACGCGCGGGGCAGACGATGGTCGTGACGTCGCAGCACCCGTCGCCGGCAATCGTGGGCAATGTCCATCCGAAATCTGCCGCCGGTGACGCAGGATTGCGCGAGGATGACATCATCCTGGCCGCCGATGGCCAGAACGTGAATGTCTTTTCCCAGTTGCCGGCGATCATCAAGGCGACCGATGGCAAACCCGTCACCTTGACGGTGTGGCGCGACGGGACCGTCTTCGAGGCCACCATGTCGCCGCGCAAACGCGACATCCCCTTGCCCGAGGGCGGCTTTGAGACGCGCTGGCTTGTGGGGCTGACAAGTGCCTCGCTGATCGATCTTCAGACCCGCACGCCCGGCCCGTGGGAAACCATCAGCGCGTCAGCCAGCCAGTCCTGGTACGTGCTGTCGACCTCGCTGACGGCGTTCTGGAGCATCCTGACCGGCATGATCAGCACCTGCAACCTGTCGGGCCCGATCGGGATGGCCGAAGTCATGGGCGATGCAGCGGTTGCGGGGCCCGAGCAGTTCTTCTTGCAGCTTGCAGCGCTGTCGCTTGGCATCGGCTTGCTGAACCTGTTTCCTATTCCGGTGCTGGATGGCGGGCATCTGGTCTTTCACGCCTATGAGGCGATCGCCCGCCGCCCGCCGAACGAAAAGGCACTGCGCGTTCTGGTATCGGTCGGGATCGTGCTTGTCCTGTCGCTGATGCTGTTCGGGCTTTCAAGCGACCTCTTTTGCGTCTGACCTGGCCGCCTGACCTGACGGTCTGATCGGCATCCTGCGCCACACTGGTGCCATATTTTTCCCCTAGCCCATTGCCCATCCACAATCTGGAGATGTGCCATGCAGACCGTCATCAAGGGCTACCGGGGAATTTCGCTACTGGTGGACCTGAACTGGAGCCGCCTGTTCGCCTCGCTGACGGTGGTGGCAGGTCTGCTCGCCGGGGCCTTTCTGGGTCAGGTGCTTGTTCAGCTCTGATCGGAATTTCTACCAACTTATCCACAAGATGTCGTAATCAGCCAAATGTCGACCGCAGCCTTTTGACAAGGCAGGTCTTTCCCGCTAGTCAGACTGTCAGGCAAATGGCAGGGACGGGGCGGGGAAATGGTTCAGAGTTTTAGGTCCATCGAGCGGCGCGTTTCGGCAGGCCGGACCCACATGCGATCCGCCCTGATTGCAGTTTTTCTTGGCACGACAACCCTTTCAGGCGCATTCTTCACGCCGGTGCAGGCGCAGGTTTTTGCTTTTTCGAATGTCTCCATCGAAGGCAATGAACGCGTCGATCAGGCGACCATCCTGTCCTATGCGGGAATCGCCCCCGGTCAGGACGTATCCGCCGCCCAGCTGAACGACGCCTACCAGCGGATCGTGAACTCCGGACTTTTCGAGACAGTCGAGCTTACGCCGCAGGGCGGCACGCTTGTGATCGTGGTCAGGGAATATCCAACGATTAACGTGATCAACTTCGAGGGCAACAAGCGCCTCAAGGACGAGGCCCTGTCCGAGATCATCTCGTCGCAGTCGCGCCGTGTCTATTCCCCCGCCACCGCCGAGGCGGACGCCGCCGCCATCGCCGAGGTTTACCGTGTCCAGGGCCGGCTTGCGGCCAGTGTCGAGCCCAAGATCATCCGCCGCGATGCCAACCGTGTCGACCTTGTGTTCGAGATCGGCGAGGGCCGCGTCGTCGAGGTGGAACGTCTGTCCTTTGTGGGCAACCGTGCGTTTTCGGATCGCCGCCTGCGCCAGGTGCTGGATACCAAACAGGCGGGTCTGCTGCGCAACTTTGTCCGCCGCGACAGTTTTGTGGCAGAACGGCTTGATCTTGACCGCCAGTTGCTGACCGATTTCTACAAATCGCGCGGCTATGTCGATGTGCAGGTCGCCGAGGCCAGTGCCGACGTGTCGCGCGAACGCGACGCCACCTTCGTCACCATCAATGTCCGCGAAGGACAGAAATTCAAGATCGGTGCCGTATCGACGTCCTCCGAAGTGGATGGCGTCGATGCTGGTGAATTCGCGGATGTGCAACGCATCAGTTCTGGCCAGACCTGGAGCCCGGCCCTGATCGACACCAACATCGCGCGCATGGAAAACCTTGCGCTGCGCAAGGGTCTGAACTTCATCCGCGTCGACCCCCGGGTGACCCGGAACGACCGCGCGGGCACGTTGGACATCGAATTTGTTCTGGTGCGGGGCGAACGCGTCTTTGTCGAGCGCATCGATATCGAAGGCAACGCGACAACGCTTGACCAGGTGATCCGTCGCCAGTTCCGGTCGGTCGAAGGCGATCCCTTCAACCCGCGCGAGATCCGCCAGTCCGCCGAACGCATTCGCGCCCTGGGCTTTTTCTCGGATGCCGCCGTCGACGCGGAACCCGGCAGCAGCGCCGATCAGGTCGTGGTCAATGTCGATGTCGTGGAACAACCGACAGGGTCGCTCAGCTTTGGCGTCAGCTATGGCGCATCGACCGGAGTCGGGCTGAATATCGGGTTCTCCGAGACGAACTTCCTGGGACGCGGACAGGCGCTGTCGGCCAATATCTCCAGCGGTACAGACAACGCCAACACGTCGTTCAGCTTTACCGAACCCGCGTTCCTTGGCCGCGACCTGTCGTTCAGCGTGGGCGGCTTTTATCGGACCACCAACAACGACGATGCGTTCTATGACACGGAAAATCTGGGTTTCTCGACCGGAATCGGTTTTCCGGTCAGCGAACTGGGGCGGCTGGACCTGAAGTTCCGGATCTCTCAGGACGAGATCTTCAATGTCTCGCCCGACAGTTCGGCAATCCTGATTGCAGAAGGTGCGCGCGGCGCGCTGCAGACCGGCGCCCTGGGGTACAGCTATGAATACGACACGCGCGTGTCGGGCACCAACCCGCTTGGCGGCGTCTTGTTGCGGTTCGGTCAGGAATTCGCAGGGATCGGGGGCGATACGAGTTACATCTCGACCACCGGCCTTGCACTGGCCGAGCGGCGCGTCCTGAACGAAGAGGTGACATTGCGCGCGGTGTTCGAGGGCGGCGTCATCAGCACCCTCGGCGACGAGCCCAGCAGTGTCACGGAACGCTATTTCGGCAACGGCAAGATCCGTGGTTTCGAACCCAACGGCATCGGCCCGCGCGACCTGACGGCGGTCAACGAGGACGCCCTGGGCGGCAACATGTTTGCCGTCGCGCGGTTTGAGGCGGATTTCCCCCTTGGTCTTCCCGAGGAATACGGGATCGCGGGGGGCGCATTCTTTGACGTGGGGTCGGTCTGGAGCCTTGATAACGTTGCGGGGACCGGCGGCCCGGTGGATGACAGCATGAACCTGCGCTCATCGGTCGGCCTGTCGGTTTTCTGGACCACGCCCATCGGACCGCTGCGGTTCAACTTTTCCAAAGCCTTGCTCCAGGAAGACTATGACAAAGAGCAGAATTTTGACCTGACCATCTCGACGAAGTTCTGATGCGCGAGGCGGTCGTGGTCTGGGCCCTTGTGGGGGCCATGGCCGGGCCAGCACCGGGACAGGACGCCGCTGCGCCGGCCCCGGATACCACAACCGCCCCCGCGCCCTCGGCTCTGGCGGCGCCTGTGCTGACGCTCGACCAGGATCGGCTTTTCCTGCAAAGCGCGTTTGGCAAGGCGGCGGCAGCGCGGGCGGATGCCGACGAAGCGACACTGGTGGCCGAAAACCGCGAGATCTTTGCCGCCCTTGAGGCCGAGGAAAAAGATCTGACGGCCCGGCGCGCAACGACGCCCGCCGCCGAGTTCACCGCACTCGCGGCGGCATTCGATGCCAAGGCCGAAAGCATCCGGGCCGCCCAGGATGCCAAAGGCCTGGAGATCGCGCGCATGCGGACCGATGACCGGCGCAAATTCTATGATGTGGCATTGCCGGTCCTGGCCGAGTTGATGACCGAGCTTGGAGCGGTGGCGATTCTGGAGAAAAAGACCGTCATTCTGTCCTATGACCGCAACGACATGACCGACCGCGCCATTGCCCGCGTGGATGCGGTGCTTGGCGATGGCACCGGTCAGGCAGAACCCGCGCCCGCGCCCTAGCCGGCGACACCGGTCCGGGGGCGACGCTGCCTTGCCCCCTGCCAGCCGAGTTGCTAGCAATGGGCAAAAAGGTACAGCGCCCGTGAAATGCGCCGTATCGGCCAGCAGACAGGCGCGACAGGAGAACCGCATGAACAAGATCGACACGCCCACGCAATCTGCCGATCTTGACCTGATCCAGCGCATCATCCCGCACCGCTATCCGTTCCTTCTGATCGACAAGGTGCGCGACATCATTCCCGACGTCTCTTGCGTCGGCATCAAATGCATCACCCTGAACGAGCCACAGTTTCAGGGTCACTTTCCGGGCATGCCGATCTTTCCCGGTGTCATGATCATCGAGGCGATGGCGCAGACATCGGGTGTGCTGGTCGGTCTGTCGATGGATCTCGTCGACAAACAGGCCAAGGTGTTCTTCATGGGCGTGGATGGCGTCAAGTTCCGCCGCAAGGTGGTGCCCGGCGACGTGATGGAGTTGCATGTCAAAGCGCTGCGCGGCGGGGGCCGCGTGTGGAAGTTCGAAGGCCGCGCGATGGTCGATGGCGAACTGGCCTGCGAAGCGACCTTCATGGCGATGTTCGACGTGCCAAAGGCATGACCGTCCACCCTTCCGCCACGGTTCATCCCGCTGCCGTTGTCGAAACCGGCGCCACGATCGGCGCGGGCTGCACCATCGGCCCGTTCGCGCTGATCGGTCCCGAGGTCACACTTGGCCGTGATGTCACTGTCAAATCCCACGCGGTTGTCACCGGCTGGACCGACATTGGCGACGCGTCGGTGATCTTTCCCTTCGCCACGGTCGGCGAGGTTCCCCAAGACCTCAAATACCACGGCGAGCGCACACGCCTGATCGTCGGGGCCCGGTGCCGCATCCGCGAGGGGGCCACGCTCAACACCGGCACCGAGGGCGGTGGCGGGATCACCCGGGTCGGCGACGACTGCCTGATCATGACGGGCGCGCATGTGGGTCACGACGCGCAGATCGGCAACCGCGTCATTCTGGTCAATCAGGTCGCCATCGCGGGCCACTGCATTCTGGGCGACGACGTCATCGTCGGCGGGCTGTCGGGCGTGCACCAATGGGTGCGGATCGGGCAGGGGGCCATCATCGGGGCGGTCACGATGGTGACCAATGACGTGCTGCCTTATGGTCTTGTACAGGGACCGAGGGGAGAGCTCGACGGTCTCAACCTGGTCGGGCTGAAACGCCGCGGGGTGGACCGCGCCGACATCACCGCGCTTCGCGCCGCTTATCAGATGCTGGCGCAGGGCGAGGGCACCTTTGTCGACCGGGCGCGCCGCCTGGCCGAGGAAACCGACAGCCCGCTGGTGCGCGACATGGCCGATTTCATCTTGCAGGCCTCGGATCGCAGTTTCCTGACCCCCAAGGGCGCCAGGTGACAGCGCCGCGCCGCATCGCCGTCATCGCCGGACGCGGGGCCATGGCTGCGGCGATCGTGGGGGCGTTGCCGGAACGCCCGCTGGTGGCAAGCCTTGATGGGTTTGTACCGGAAGGCGTGACGCCGGACATCACCTTTCGGGTCGAGCGTCTGGTGCCCTTTCTGCACCTTCTGGCCGAACGCGGGGTCACTTGCGTGACCTTTGCCGGGGCCGTGACGCGTCCCCGTCTTGACCCTGCGCTGATCGACCCTGCAACCGCACAGCTGCTGCCGCGACTGATGGCCGCCATGGGGCAGGGCGACGATGCGACCTTGCGAGAAGTCATCGCGGTCTTCGAAGATTTCGATCTTGCGGTTCTGGGCGTTGCCGACATCGCGCCAGACCTCGTTCCGGGTGCTGGCCTTCATGCCGGTGCGATCACCCCGACCGACGAAGGCGATGCGGACCGGGCATCGCGCATCGTGGCGGCCCTTGGGGCGGTCGATGTGGGACAGGGCGCGGTCGTCCAGCAGGGGCTTTGTCTGGGGCTGGAAACGCTGGCGGGCACCGACGCGATGCTGGCGGGGGTCGCCGCCTTGCCGCCCGCCTTACGGCCGGACCCGGCGCGGGGGCGCGGGCTGGTCTACAAGGCCCCGAAACCCGGTCAGGATGCGCGGATCGACGTGCCGACGCTGGGGCCAGCGACCGTCCGGCATGCAGCAGAGGCCGGACTTGGCGGCATCGTGTGGGCCGCGGGCGGTGTCATCTGCCTCGATCTGCCCGCAATGCAGGCCGAGGCTGCTGCCCAGGGCCTGTTCCTGTGGGCACGCTGACGCTGTTTCTGATCGCGGGGGAACCTTCGGGGGACCGGCTTGGTGCGGCTTTGATGGCGGGGCTGAAGACGCTGCAGCCCGATGTCGCCTTTGCGGGCATCGGTGGACCGATGATGCAGGCCGAGGGGCTGACCAGCCTGTTCCCGATGGAGGAGCTGTCGGTGATGGGCATCGCCGAGGTGCTGCCAAGGTATTTCGCGCTCAAGGCCCGTATCCGCGAGGCCGCTGCGGCCTGTCTGGCTGCGGAGCCTGCCGCGCTGATCACCATCGACAGCCCGGACTTTTGTCTGCGCGTGGCCGGAATGGTCCGGGCCGCGCGACCCGATATGCGGACTATCCACTACGTCGCGCCTTCGGTCTGGGCCTGGCGGCCGGGCCGCGCTGCAAAGATGGCGGCCGTCATCGACCATGTGCTGGCGCTTTTGCCGTTCGAGCCACCCTACATGACCGAAGCCGGCATGACCTGCGATTTCGTGGGCCATCCGGTGGTGGCCGAGCCGTTGGCGACGCCCGACGAACGCGAGGCGATGCAGGGTCCCGGACCGCTGATCCTGGCCCTGCCAGGATCGCGCAAAGGAGAGGTCACCCGTCTTGCGCCGGTCATCGGACAGGTGCTTGGCCGGATCAGATCGGTGCATCCGCAGGCGCGTGTTGCATTGCCGACGGTGCGGGGCGTGGCGGCTCTGGTGCGCGATCTGACGCGCACCTGGCCGATCCAGCCCGTCATCATCGCGGACACAGCGACCAAACGCGGCGCGTTTGCCGCAGCCGACGTCGCCATCGCGGCATCCGGGACGGTGTCGCTGGAACTGGCGGCCAACGGCTGCCCGATGGTGATCGCCTATGACATGCACCCGGTAAGCTTGTGGCTGATGCGCCGGGCCGCACGGATCGACACGGTGACGCTGGTCAACCTTGTCTCGGAGACCCGCGTAGTACCCGAGTTCATCGGCGAGCGGTGTCGCGCGGATCTGATTGCCCCGGCGATGCTGGAGGTTCTGGCAGACCCTGACCGGCAAAAGGCCGCGATGGCGCTGACGATGGATCGCCTTGGCCGTGGCCATGAGGCACCGGGCCTGCGCGCCGCGCGGTCCGTGCTGGCAGCGATTGCCCGGGCCGGCGGTCATGCCGGCTGAGGCCGAACCCCTGTTCGATGGGGGTCTGCTCAGGGCATCCTGTTTTCGTCCGGTTCAGCCCAACGGGGCCTTGATCGTGACATTCCGTCACCGCATCCCCGATGCCGGCGATTATTACAGCCCGAAACCAAGGCAACGCTTTGTGGACGCGGGCTGGACCCATCTGCACATCCAGTCGCGGTTCAACGACTGGTACGTGAATGCCGACACGGGCGCGCTTTGCACAGCCCTCGCCGCTTTCAGCGCCGACTTCACCCATCGCGCAGGGATCGGATTTTCCATGGGCGGCTATGGCGTCCTGCGGTTTTCGCGCGCGCTTGCGCTGCACGAAGCCATCGCGATCTCGCCGCAAGTATCCATCGCACCCTCCGTGGTCCCATTTGACCCCCGCTTTCACGGCGACGCCGCTGGTTACGATGAGGCCATGGGCGATCTGGGGCTCCATGCCAATCCCGGGCTGCGGGGCGCGGTGATCTTCGATCCGTTCAAGCCGCTTGACCGGATGAACGCCGACATGATCGGTGCCGTGCTGCCTGGCCTGTCGCTTTGCCGCTTTGGCTTTGGAGGCCATCCGGCGATGGGCGTCCTGCGCGAGACGATCACGTTCGGGCCCCTGATGTCGCTTGTCCTGCATCGCAAGATATCCCGATCTGCCGTCCTTGCACTGCACCGCGCCAACCGCGCAGGATCGGCGTCGTGGTGGTCTGCCCTGGCGAAACATGCCGATCAGACCGGACGCAAAAAACTGGCCGCGGTCGCGCGCAAACGCAGCCGGGCCTAGCCCCGGCAGGAACGCGGGGCGACGCGTCAGGAATTCCATATTCCCGCGTCGCGAAATTCGTGCTAGGGTTGCGGCGATCCGAATTTTCCGGATCTTCTTGCCGATCATTTTATCGACCCAACTTTTTGATGGAGAATTCCAATGCATGGATTCGAAAACCGTGGGCTTTATGTCCCGCGCGGACGCTTTGCCGAAACCGGCCGCTTTGGCCGGATGTTTCCCGAACTTCGCAGCCTCAAGACCTTCGCCCCAGGGCCAGAGGCGTTGGGTGCGGTCGGTGGGGCAATGGATGGCGGCAGCCCTCCGCCCAGCGATACGACCCAGAACAACCCCCGCATCAAGGCCGGCTATACCTTCCTCGGGCAGTTCATCGATCATGACCTGACGCTGGACACGACCTCGGTCCTGGAACAACAGGTCGACGTGAACGGCACCACCAACTTTCGCACCCCCGCGCTGGAACTGGACTCGGTCTACGGGTTGGGCCCGAACGTCCAGCCTTACCTTTATGACGAAAACAAGCGGTTCCGGTTCCTGCTGTCGCCCGGCGGCACCGATCTTGCGCGCAACTCGCAAGGGCGGGCGCTGATCGGCGATCCGCGGAATGACGAAAACATCATCATCTCGCAGCTGCATCTGTTGTGGCTGAAATTCCACAACCGCGTCTATGAGGATGAATTTGCCGACATGCCGCATGGGATGGCGCGCTTCGAGGCGGCCCAGCGGCTGGTGCGCTGGCATTATCAGTGGCTGGTGGTGAACGAGTTCCTGCCGCGCATCTGTGGGTCGCACCTGATACAAAGCACGGCCGATGCGCCACCGTTTGCGTTTGAGGGTCACGCCTTCATGCCGGTCGAATTCAGCGTGGCCGCCTACCGATTCGGGCACAGCCAGACGCGTCCGGGCTATCTGCTCAGCCGTCCCGGCAATCCACCCCCGCTCCCGGTCAGGGCGGCGGGACTATTCCCGCAAGACCCCGATTCGCCCTTTGGGACCGGTGATCTGCGCGGGTTCCGGCCGGTTCCCGAGGAGCTTTTCGTGAACTGGCAGGCCTTCTTCGGCCAGATCGCCCAGGCCAGCAAGCTGGTCGATACCAAGCTGTCGACGGCCATGCTGAACCTGCCGACCGGTATCGTGCCACCGGGCACGCCTGCAAAACATCGCTCGCTTGCCACGCGCAACCTGCAGCGCGGCATCGATGTGTCGCTGCCGGGTGGCCAAGCGGTGGCAGCCCTGATGCGGATCCAGAACCCCTTGTCCGAGGCGGAGATCTGGACGACGGCAGGCGCGCAGGTGGGGTCAGGTCCGGCACCCTTGTGGTTCTATTGCCTGCGCGAGGGAGAGGTGCGGACGAATGGCCGTCGTCTGGCGGGCGCGGGTGCCGCGATCATCGCGCGGTCCTTCGTCGCCTTCCTGATGGCCGACAAGGCGTCCTATCTTTGGCAGGACCCGACCTGGACGCCGACGCTTGGCAAAAACGGGCGCTTTACCGCGTCTGATCTGGCCAATTACGCACAACGACTG
Organism: Rhodobacterales bacterium; assembly: GCA_031426185.1. Taxonomy (GTDB): domain Bacteria; phylum Pseudomonadota; class Alphaproteobacteria; order Rhodobacterales; family Rhodobacteraceae; genus JAJNPS01. The sequence goes on from JANPKV010000297.1 coordinate 25,906, forward strand.
CAGGGCGCGGACGAGGTTTCCAGCGAGGATCTGGCAAACCTCGAAGGCGATGACGGTCCTGGCGTCTGATCCTGGGTCTGATTCTGGCGCACCCCTTTCCGGGCGACCGGAAAGGGGCCTTATTGCCCGCGCCAGATCCAGCCGCCACCGAAGACGCGGCTGCCTTCGGGGGCATAGAAAACGCAGGCCTGACCGGGCGACACGCCGTCCTCGGGGTCCAGCAGGTCCACCTCGGCCGTCGTGGCCGACAAGGGCCGGATCACGGCAGGACGTGGCGGGCGGGTCGAGCGGACCTTGACCTGCAGGTGCCATTCCGGACGGCTGTCGAACGGGGTATCGCCCAGCCAGTTGATCTCGCGCACCGGGATCACGCGGGTCGACAGCGCCTCTTTCGGGCCGACCACCACTTGCCGGGTGACAGGATCAAGGCGGACCACGTAAAGCGGGTCTTCCAGGCCGCCGATGCCCAGGCCCTTGCGCTGACCGATCGTGTAATGGATGACGCCCCGGTGCTGACCCAGCACCCGGCCCGTGATGTCCACGATGTCGCCCGGATCAGCCGCACCGGGCCGCAGCTTTTCGATCACGGCGGCATAGTTCCCGTTCGGCACAAAGCAGATGTCCTGGCTGTCGGGCTTGTCCGCCACGGGCAGCCCGTACTTTGCCGCCAGCGCCCGCGTCTCTGCCTTGGAGGCCAGATGCCCCAGCGGAAACCGCAGATAGTCCAGCTGTGCAGGCGTGGTGGAGAACAGGAAATAGGACTGGTCACGTGCCGCATCGGCGGCCTGATGCAGTTCCGGCCCCGCCAGCCCCATCTTGCGCTGGATGTAGTGGCCCGTCGCCATGCAGTCGGCCTCAAGGTCGCGCGCGGTCGCCATGAGGTCCTTGAACTTCACCCGTTCATTGCAGCGGATGCAGGGCACCGGCGTCGCCCCGGCAAGGTAGGCATCGGCAAACTCTTCGATCACCGCCTCGCGGAACATGTTTTCATAGTCGAGCACGTAATGCGGAAAGCCCATGGTTTCCGCGACGCGGCGCGCATCATGGATATCCCGCCCGGCACAGCAGGCACCTTTCTTGGCCAGCGCCGCGCCGTGGTCATAAAGCTGCAGCGTGACACCGACGACATCATAGCCCTGTTCGGCCAGCATGGCGGCTACGACCGAACTGTCCACACCCCCCGACATGGCCACCACAACCCGCGTCTGCGCAGGGGGTTTGGCCAGGCCAAGCGAGTTCAGGGGATGGTCCAGCGGCATGGGCGGCGACCTGGGGTTAAGATCAAGGTGTCGGGAAACCAACGCAATATAGGAAAATGCAATGCACTCTCAACCCCTCCGTTTCAGCTTTGATTAAGTGTGGTCGCGCAATCTGCCGCTCAGGAAAGGGGTCTGGTCATGTTTCTCAAACGCGTCGATGGGCCGCGACAGGTCACGCTTCCCGATGGCACAATCCTGTCACGGGCTGATCTGCCGCCGAACGACACCCGCCGCTGGGTCGCCAGCCGCAAGGCGGTGGT
>JANPKV010000298.1:0-3545 GCA_031426185.1 Rhodobacterales bacterium
GACGTCAGCATGGCACCGGCCAGGCCGACGACCGCCGCGCCGATGATGAAGATGTGCAGATGGCGCATCTTTACATTCTTGCCCATCGCGCTGGCGGCGACTTCGTTGTCGCGGATGGCGCGCATCATGCGGCCCCAGGGACTGTTGAGCGCGCGTTCGGAAAACCAGATCAGCGCCAGAAGGACCGACCCAAAGAGCAGAATGTAAAGCAGCTTGACCAGAATGGTGGAGGCACCGATGGGGCTCATCCCCCAGTTTGCGACCGTCTCAAGGAACCAGGGGTTCTGTTGCAGCTCCACCTCGTAGGGCACGGGCCATGGCCGGGGCAGGTCGATGATGTTCTTCACGCCGCGTGCAAGCCAGTCCTCGTTCTTCATCACTGCCAGCACGATTTCGGCAATGCCGAGGGTAGCAATAGCCAGATAATCCTCGCGCAGGCCGAGGGCGACCTTGCCGATGCACCATGCGGCGGCGGCAGCCATCAGCGCGCCCACGGGCCAGGCCACCAGCGCGGGCAGGCCAAGACCGCCCATATTGCCGGCTGCGGCGGGGTTGTTCGCCTCGATCGCGGTGGCTGCAGGGTCGAAGATAGCGCGGTAAAGGAAAAAGCCGATGATCAGCATCAACGCGACGGTCAGGTTCCGCCTGCGTCCTGCAGCCATCCGGTTATAGGTCACGATCGCCGCCGCGATCAGGCAGCCGCCGAAGATCAGCGCGCCGACGAGCCTTGGTCCTCCGGCGGCCCATCCATCGGGTACCGGCTGTCCCGATACCAGCACGACCGCAAGCCCCCCCAACGCCACGGATCCCATGATCCCGGTGGAAAAGAGGCCCGCATAGCCCCATTGCATGTTCACGCCCAAGGCCATGATAGCCGACAGGATGCCGACGATCAGGATCTGCAGGCTGAGGTTCCAGCTTTGGCTGAAGCCGGTGATGACAAACAAGACCCCGACGCCGAGGAACAACAGCAGGTTGCGGTTCTGGGTCATTGCGTCACGCCTTTCCAAAGAGGCCGTTTGGCTTGAACAAAAGGACGATCAGCAGAATGGCAAAGCTGACCGCGACCTTGTAATCGGTTGACAGCAACTGCATCAGACTGTCGGGCGTCCACGCCTCGGGCAGGATGTAGCCCGCGACCTTCTTCCAGGCATAGGTCACGAAGACTTCGGAAAAGGCGATGATGAAGCCACCGGCGATGGCCCCCAAGGGGTTGCCGAGACCGCCCACCACGGCCGCCGCAAAAACCGGCAGCAACAGCTGAAAGTAGATGAACGGACGGTAACTCTTGTCCAGCCCGTAAAGCGCGCCCGCGATGGTGGCCAGCGCCGCGACGATGATCCAGGTGACCTGCACGACGCGTTCTGGGTTGATCCCGGACAGAAGTGCCAGATCCTCGTTGTCCGAAAAGGCGCGCATCGACTTGCCGGTACGGGTTTTCTGCAGGAACCAGAACAAGAGCGCGACAGAGAGCGCCGCCGTGACCACCGTCACCGCAACCGTCGTCTTGATGGCGAGGCCTTCTTGCAGGCCCGTCATTTCCTTGAAGCTTGCGGCATCGAGCACGAACCGGCTGCCATCGGTAAAGGTGCGCTCCTCAACCCCCAGGATCAGACGGTTGATGCCGTTCATGATGAAGGTCACGCCGACCGAAGCGATCGTGATGATGATGGTGGCTGCGCGTTTCTTGCGGAAGAACTGGTAGACCACGCGGTCGGTCCCGAGCAGCAGCAGCGAGGTGATCACGATAGCAAAGGGCAGCGCCAGAAGGGCGGTCGGCAGGGGCCCCGCGGAAATACCCATCGACTGGAACCACCAGGTGAACAGGATCGTGATGACCGTGCCGAAGGCCATGGTGTCACCATGGGCAAAGCTGGAAAACCGCAGGACGCCAAAGATCAGCGTGACGCCAAGCGCGCCAAGGGCCAGTTGGCTGCCATAAGCAAGGCCCGGGATGAAGACGAAGTTCAGGAAGGCGACGAGGCCGTTCAGGATGTCCATATGTCAGCCCCCCAGAAACGAACGGCGGACTTCGGGGTCGGCGAGCAGCGCCTGTCCGGTGTCGGTGAACCGGTTGGCACCCTGAACGAGAACATAACCTTTGTCTGCAATGGCAAGGGCTTGGCGTGCATTCTGTTCCACCATCAGGATCGAAATTCCAGTGCGGGCGACCTCGATGATGCGGTCGAACAATTCGTCCATCACGATGGGGGATACCCCTGCGGTGGGCTCGTCCAGCATCAGCACGCGGGGCTGCGTCATCAGCGCGCGACCAACCGCGACCTGCTGGCGCTGTCCGCCCGACAACTCGCCCGCCGACTGATAGCGTTTCGTCTTGAGGATCGGGAACAGGTCATAGACCTGCGCCATGGTGTCCTTGATCTCGTCGGTGCGGATGAAGGCCCCCATTTCCAGGTTCTCCTCCACGGTCATCGTGGTGAAGATGTTCTGCGTCTGCGGCACGAACCCCATCCCCTTGCGCACGCGGGCCTGCGGGGACAGCTTGGTGATGTCCTCGCCCGCCAGCCGGACCTGACCGCCGCGCAGGGACAGCATTCCGAACACCGCCTTCATCGCGGTCGATTTGCCGGCACCATTGGGGCCGACGATGACGGCGATCTCGCCGGGGTTCACCGCGATGGTGCAGCTGTGCAGGATATCGACGGGGCCATAGCCGCCGGTCATGTTCTCACCGATGAGGAAGGGCTCAGCCATGGGCGGCTTCCTTCATCTTGTTCTTGAGGCCCGTGCCGAGATAGGCCTCGATCACGCGCTCATCGGCCTTGACCTCGGCGGGGGTGCCTTGGGCCAGCACGTGGCCCTCGGCCATCACGATGACCGGGTTGCACAGGCGGGCGATGAAATCCATGTCATGTTCGATGACGCAGAAGGTATAACCGCGCTCCTTGTTCAGGCGCATGATGGCGTCGCCGATGGTATTCAAAAGCGTGCGGTTCACGCCTGCGCCGACCTCGTCCAGAAAGACGATCTTGGCGTCGACCATCATGGTGCGACCAAGTTCCAGCAGCTTTTTCTGCCCGCCCGAGATCTGCCCCGCCTTCTGGTCGGCCAGGTGGCTGATCGTCAGAAAATCCAGCACGTCGTCGGCCTTGGCCTTGATACGGGCCTCTTCCGCGGAAACCGCGCCGCGGTTGAACCAGGTGTTCCACAGCGTCTCGCCCAACTGCGCGGGAGGGACCATCATCAGGTTTTCACGAACGGTCATCGACGAAAATTCATGCGCGATCTGAAAGGTGCGCAGCAACCCCTTGGAAAACAACACATGCGGCGGCAATCCGGTGATGTCCTCACCATCCATCAACACGCGTCCCGAGGTCGGCGCAAGGCGCCCCGCGATCACGTTGAACAGTGTGGTCTTGCCCGCCCCGTTCGGCCCGATCAGGCCGGTGATGGAGCCGGTCTTGATTTCAAGGCTCGCGCCGTCAACGGCACGGAATCCCCCGAAATGCCTGTGAAGGTCCTCGACAACGATCATTCATTTCCCCCTGCGCACGATCTCTTGTTCCGGGGAAAGGCTCCGGCCG
>JANPKV010000299.1:0-36666 GCA_031426185.1 Rhodobacterales bacterium
AAGGGGTCGGATGATGATCATGGTCGGGGTGGATGTCGGCGGTACGTTTACCGATCTGGTCCTTGCAGACATGCAAAGCGCGCTGCAGGTCATCCACAAGGTCCCCACGACACCGCATGATCCATCGGTCGGCGTGCTGCAGGGGGTTGCGGAACTCTGTACGCTGGCAGGCGTCAGCCCGGGGCAGGTCCGCTATGTTCTGCACGGGACGACGACCGCCACCAATGCCGTCCTTGAACACAAGGGCGCCAGGACCGGCCTGATCACCAATGACGGATTTCGCGATGTCCTTCATATCGCCCGCCATCAGCGGGTCGAACATTATTCGATCCTGCAGGACCTGCCGTGGCAGGCCCGCCCGCTGATCGCACGGGCGCATCGCAAGACGGTCCCCTGCCGCCTGATCCCGCCCGATGGGACCGAGCTGGTCGCATTGGACGAAGACGCCGTCCGCCGCGTCGCGCGTGAGCTGGCCGATGAAGGCGTGGAAAGCGTCGCCATCTGCTTTCTGTTCTCGTATCTCAACCCCGCGCATGAGGACCGCGCCGCAGCCATCGTGCGCGCCGAGATGCCGGGGGCGTTCGTGACCACGTCGTCATCCCTGTCGCCGCAGTTCCGCGAATTTGAGCGGTTCACGACGGCGGCCCTATCAGCGTTCATCGGGCCGAAGGTCGGATCTTACGTGGCATCGCTGGATGCGGCGCTGAAAGAAATCGGCGTGACGGGGGAACTCCGGATCATGGCATCGAACGGCGGGGTGGCGACTGCGCGCATGGTCACCGAAAAGCCTGCGCTGACGCTGATGTCGGGGCTTGCTGCGGGCGTTCTGGGCGGCGGCTGGGTTGGGGCTGAGGCCGGTCGCACACGCCTGATCACCTTTGATATCGGCGGCACCTCGGCTGACATCGGCATCATCAACGACGGCCAGATCGTGGAGACGGATGCGCGCTCAACCTCCATCGCGGGGTTTCCGCTGCTGCTGCCGATGCTGGATATCCACACCATCGGGGCAGGGGGCGGGTCCATTGCGCATCTGGATGCGGGTGGCGCGTTCCGGGTCGGGCCACAGTCGGCGGGGGCGGCGCCGGGGCCTGCCGCCTATGGACGCGGCGGGGACCTGCCCACGGTGACGGATGCCAATGTGGTGCTGGGGCGCCTTTTGCCCGGTGACTTTCTGGGCGGCGCGATGACTCTGGACCCAGCCGCCGCCGAGCGGGTGATCACGGCCCTTGCCGCCCGCCTGAGTCTGCCGCTGCTGGACACTGCCGAGGGTGTCCTGACCATCCTGAATGCGAACATGGCCAACGCGATCCGGTCGCGGACCTTGCAAAAGGGGATCGATCCGCGCGGCTTTGCCCTTGTGGCGATGGGAGGGGCCGGGCCGCTGCACGGGGCAGAAGTGGCTGCGATGCTGGCCATCCCAGAGGTGATCGTACCGCCGTTTCCGGGGATCACCTCGGCCATGGGGCTGCTGGTCACCGACCTGAAATATGACGCCGTGCGCACGCTCTTTCAGACCTCGGGCCAGTTCAATCTGCCGCGGATCAATGCCGATCTTTCTGCCATGCAGTCGGACCTGGACGGGCGCTTTGCCGCAGACAAGATCGCGCCGGACGCGGTCAGTTACACGCGCATCGGCGATCTGCGCTATGTGGGGCAGGGATATGAGCTGAAGGTGCCGATCCCGGGTGGGGTGGTCGACGAGGCGGCGATGGCGGCAGTTCTTGCCGCCTTTCACACCGCACATGCCGCCGAATACGGCCACGCCTTCGCGCAAAACCCGGTCGAAGTGGTGAACCTGCGCGTGATCGGACGCGGCGCGATGCCGCGCCTTGCGCCGGGGCAGGTGGCACGGGGCGGTTCGCTGGAACAGGCACTCGTGCGCCACAGCGATACCGTGTTCCGGGTCGACGGCACGCTTGCAACCTACGCCACCGCGATCTACCAGCGCGCCGCCTTGCCGGTGGGCCAGCCGTTTGCCGGCCCGGCGATCATTCTGCAAAAAGACACCACCACCGTCGTGCCCCCCGGCTGGATGGCCGAAGTCCACCCCGCTGGTTCCCTGATCCTGACCCGAGAGGTGCTGTCATGACCCGCATCGACCCCGTCACCGCAGCCGTGATCCAGGGCGGTCTTGATACCATCGCGCTGGAGATGGGCCACAAGCTGATGCGGATGTCCTATTCGTCGATCATTCGCGAATCCGAGGATTTCGGCGCGGCCCTGACCGACGCCACGGGGCGACAGCTTTGCGAATGCCGCTTGTCGACGCCGCTGCAGTCCGGCCCGATCCCGGGCTATGTGCGCAATATCCTGGCGACGCTGGAGGCCCGGGGCGAGACCTTGGCCGAAGGCGACGTCATCATGCACAACGACCCTTATGGCGGCGCGAGCCATGGTCCCGATGTGGCCTTTGCGGTGCCGGTGTTCCATGCGGGCGCGCTGGTCGGATGGTCGGTCACGACGGCGCATCACCTTGACATCGGGGCGCTCTCGCCGGGGTCCTGCGGCATCGTCGATGCAGTCGACACCTATGCCGAAGGGCTGCAGTTCAAGGCGATCAAGGTCTATGACAAGGGGCTGCGGGTGGACCCCGTCTGGCACATCCTGCGCGCCAATATCCGCGCTCCCGAACTGGTGGTGGGCGATATGGAGGCGCAGGTGAAGGCGTCGCATATCGGGGCCAAGGGAATGCTCGCGCTGATTGCTCAGCACGGGCTGTCCACGCTGCAGGCCGCAGCCGAAGACCTGATGGATTATTCCGAACGCCGCCTGCGTGCGGCCATCGCCGCCGTGCCGGACGGCGATTACAGCGCCTCGACACAGATCGACGGTTTTCTCGATGACCCCGATCCGGCGCGCCGCAACCTGACCATCTGCGCCACCGTCAAGGTGCGGGGCGATGCGCTGACGGTCGATCTGACGGGGACCGCGCCGCAGATCCCTGACAAGCCGATCAACATGCCACTGGTGGGCACGGTCGACTGCGCCGTGTGGCTGACGGTGCGGTCGATCCTGCTGGATGCGGCGGTGGTCGGCCCGGTGCCGCAGAACGAAGGTCTGACCCGCCCCATCACCATCGTGGCGCCCTTGGGATGCCTGGCCAACCCGATCTTTCCGGCCCCGGTCATCGCGCGGTTCTGTTCGGGCAATGCATTGGCGGATACCGTGATGAAGGCATTGGCCCAGGCCGTGCCGGAGCAGGTTTCCGCCGGCATCGGCAACCTGCGCGTGGTGGCGCTGTCAGGGTTGAACCAGGGCAATCACTGGGTGCACATGGAGATCATGGAAGGCAGCTATGGTGGCCGCTTTGGCAAGGATGGCATGGACGCGGTCGATACGCTTTATGCCAACACCCGCAACAACCCGGTCGAGGACATCGAAAGCCATGTGCCGCTCAGGATCGAGCGGTATGAATTGCGCGAAGAGGCCATGGCCCCCGGGGCATTCCGCGGCGGCATCGGGACGATCCGCGAGTTCCGCTTTCTGGCCGATGCCGGCTTTTCCATCGAGGGCGATGGCCACGCGCACGCGCCATGGGGCTTTCAGGGGGGCGCCGACGGACATACCGCATCTCTTACGCTGGTGGCCGCTGACGGGACGGCACGCGCCTTGCCGTCCAAGGTGCCCTATGCCCGCGTCAAGGCGGGCGACCGGCTGATCGCGGTCGGCCCGTGCGGCGGGGGCTACGGCGATGCGTTGCAGCGTGTCCCGGCGGCGGTGGCCCGCGATGTCGCAGACGATCTGATCTCGCCCGAAACCGCCTTGCGCGATTTTGGCGTGACGATCCGCGCCGATGGCACGGGCGAACGGCTCTAGGCCGTCAGGCTGACAGAAACGCGCGCCAGCGGTGCACGATGTGGGTATGTTCGTCCATGAAGGTGTTCCAGACCCGCGCACTGCTCATCCGTTCGGCGTGCGATCCGCCTTCGCGCCGATGCCCGGCGGGAATGTTCGGCTGGCCGTAAGGGTCTGCAAGCGCCTCGGGGGCGGGCTGGCCTTCGTACCAGTATTCCCATTCGCCGGGCAAAAGATGCTGGCGCACACGGGCCGGAAAGGTCGCATAATACCCCTGCCGCGCCGCCGATGCGCCGGCCCAGCCGTTCTGCCACCAGTTCAGATAGGCATAGGCCATCTCCAGGGTTTCGCCGGTTGCTTCGGAAGAAATGCACAGATCGGCATGCCAGCCGCGTGATCCTTCTGCCGGGGTGCCGACGATGACCTCCTGGCCAAGCGAGCGCAGCCTTGCGACGCCGGGCGAAAAGATCGACTGGATCAGGGTGCCGCGTTGTGCCAATCGCGCCGATTCCTCGAACGAGGACCACATGCCCCTGAAATGCCCGATCCGCTTTTTGTGCAGCAGGATGTCAGCGACCTCGTCCACTTCGTCCAGTGTCAGGTTCCCGACATTGCTGAACGCCTTGCCGCGCGTTGCCTCGACCGCCAGCGCCGCTTCGATCGTGCCCAGCACCGGGTCGTTGATCATCGCCACGCGACCGTGAAGCCGCGCGTCCAGAAGCCAGCCCCAGCTTTCGGGGTCGTCCCCGACCCTGTCGCGCAAACCGGCCACATAGCCGAAACTGTCGACGCCGTGCAAAAGCGGCAGCATCGACAGCTGGTCTGTCGGTGCGGGGCCAAGCCGGCCATCGGGTTGCACGAACAGCTTGTCAAAGACCGTGTCGATGATCCGGCTCGGGCCGCTTCGACCACGGGCTGCGGCCAGGATTTCCTGCCCGTGATCCAGCCGGGCGACGTCGATGGGCTGGATGCAGCGCGCGGTCCAGATCAGATCGACGGTATGCCACTGATGATAAAGGTCAAAGCTGTCGGGCCGGGTGACGACGCGCGCCAGGCCGTCGATGGAATCGATCATCTCGAAGGTGATCGGAAATCCCAGATCGGCCGCCGCACGGTCGCGGATCGGCTGGGTGACGAGCTCGCTGCGTCCGATGATCGCCAGGCCGGGTCGGCTGGTCTGTCGGGATGCCATGTCAGCCCACCCGTGTCAGATAGGGGGCAACGACGGGGTCTCCGAACACCGACAGCACCTTCAGCCGTTCGCGCGTGCGGGCGTGGTCGGCGTCCAGATGATGACGCAAGGCCGCCGCTGCCCCTTCGCCGTCGCCAAGCGCCAGATGGTCCAGCACCAGCCGATGTTCCGTCAGCAGCGCCGCTTCGTCATGCTGAACCACATGCGTGGCAAATAGCCGGTTCACCCGGCGGCCCGCCCGCAACAGGACCAGCACCGCCGCCAGCCGTCGGTTGGGCTGATGTCCGATGCAGGTATCGTGCAGATCGGCCTCGATCAGATCGATCTCTTCGGGCGGGCAGTTTGGTCGGGCCATCTCCAGCCGGGCCTGCATGGCGGGCAATGAGGCGCGGATCATGGGCATGGCCTCGGCCAGGGCGGCTGGTTCCAGCAATCGGCGCAGCGCATGTTCGTCATCCAGCATGCGTGCCGACAAGGGCCCCGCGATCCAGTGCGACGCCCGGTCCTTGGCGATGGCGCCCCGTTCGTGCAATCGCGACAAGACCTCGCGCGTGACCGTGCGGCTGACGCTGAAATGCGCGCCGATACCGGTTTCGGAGATGTGATAGATGCCGAAGGGGATGCTTGCCGCGGTCGCTTCGGCAACCTCGTCCAGAATGCGCTCCCAGCCCGCCCGCGCAAGGGCACCCGTCGCAGGGGCCAGGTCAGGCAGCGGCAGAGTGAAGAGATTGGCCGCGGCCGGAGCTGCCCACGTCCCGTTGCCGACGATGTAGCCGGACCGCTGATCGCGTGTGAGATGTCCGGCCTTTGCCAAAATGTCCAAGCCCCGCTTGACGGGCGACCGGCTCAACTCCAGCCGATCAGCCACGGCGGCGACCGTCAGCCGCGTTCCGTCCGGCAAAAGACCCGCCGCGATGCTGTCGCTGACCCAGTCCTGAACGATATCAAAAAATGCCTTGTGCACCGCAGCAAGCCCTTTGCGCATCGGAGTCACCTGACGAGTTAATGGCTGCCCCGCCAGATCACAACTGTTGCCGATCGCGACGACGAAAGGTCAAAAGGGTGGCGCCTGTTCCCGTCACCATGGGCCAAGGACCATGCCTGTGTCACATGCGGCGCAGCGCAGGGCGCATGTGCCTGTCAGGCGGGCAGCCTGTGTCTCAGGGCAGCCATCGGCACTAGGCCCCAACGCCCGCTGCCTGAGCCAGCACGCGCAGGCCCGCGACCAGATCATCCTCAGCCGTGTCCTCTTCAAAGGCATGGCTGATGCCGCCGATCGAGGGGACGAACAGCATCGCCACGGGCATCAGTCGGGCCACATTGGTGGCGTCGTGCAAGGCGCCCGACGGCATCTGCCGCCAACGCCCCGGCGCGACCGCGTCGGCCGCAGCCTCAAGCCGTGTGCGCAAGGCCGGCGCCATCGCGACCGGGGCCAGGGCCAGCATCGGACCCACCTCCAGCCCAAGGCCCATCTCGGATGCCACCTCGGCCAGCGTGGTGTCGATCACCGCCTGCATCCGGTCCAGCCGGTCGCTGTTCCCGTCGCGCCACTGCATGGAAAACCGCACCTGCCCGGGCACGATGGATGATGCATTGGGGGCCAGGGCCACATGCCCGATGGTCCACACAGACTGGGGTGTGACGACATTGCGCAACCGGTCGTTCAGGCGCGCGTTGAAGGCCGACAGCCCCTGGAACGCGTCCCGACGCAGCGCCATCGGCGTGGTACCGGCGTGGTTCTGCTGCCCGGTCAGCGTCACCGTGACCTGACGGTAGCCGACGATATCACTGACCACTCCGATCTGATCGCCCGCCACGTCCAGCGCGGGCCCCTGTTCGATTTGCAATTCGATAAAGCCGGTGAAGCGTGCGGGGTCAACATCCGCGCCTGACCGTGAGCCCAGCACCTGCCGCGCCTCGGCCAGGGTGATCCCGTCGGTATCGGCCACAGCGTCCGCTTCGCCCAGGGTCATGAGTCCGGCCCACACTGCGGACCCCGTTGTGCCGCCAAAGCGGCCTTCCTCGTCCTGAAAGGACACCACCGATATCGCCGGCCCACCCGCCTCGCGCGCGGCGCGTGCGACCTCCAATGCGGCAATGACCCCCAGCGCGCCGTCAAGCCAGCCGCCCGTAGGCTGCGTGTCGGAATGCGACCCCAGCAGCAGGGAGGGCCCTTCGGCGAGGCCGAACAGATTGCCCATCGCGTCAAACCGCACCGCCAGGCCAGCCTCGGCCATCCGCGTGGCCAGCCAGTCGTGCGCGGCGATGTCCTCGACCGAATAGGCCGGGCGAATCACGCCCGTGCCTTGCGCTCCAAAGCGCCGCAGATGGTGCAGATCGGACAGAAAGCGGGTGGTGTCGATCACGGCGTTGGCTCACTTTCGAGATGGACCGCAAGGGCCGGTCGGCTGCACCCGATGACATCAGACGCGCTCAGTCGTCAAGCCGGAGGCCGCCCACGCCTACCGACGCAGCCAAAGTCATGCCCCAGGCCTGCCGGCGCCCCCAGGCAAGGCGCGCAGGTTTTTTGTACGACCGCCCTGCAAGGTGATCTGGTGCCCCCAGAGAGACTTGAACTCCCGACCTTCGGTTTACAAAACCGCTGCTCTACCAGCTGAGCTATGAGGGCACGCGCGGCGGCGCATAGCATTTCGCGCGATGCTTCGCAACGGCTGACGGCAGGGGGTGGACGCGGCAGGCGCCGCTCCGTAACGTCCGCGGCGTGGGGCCAAAAGGGGTGGGCGCGTGAAGACAGCAGTGGTGACGGGCGCGGGAAGCGGCATCGGGCGGGCAACGGCGCAGGCGCTGCTTGCGGCAGGTTGGCAGGTGGCGCTGGTCGGGCGGCGCGAAACGGCGCTGGCAGAGACGGCGGCAGGCGATCCGGCGGCGCTGGTGGTGCCTGCCGATGTGACGGATGCAGCCTCGGTAGAGGCGGGCTTCGCCCGCATCGTGGCGCATTGGGGCAGGGTGGATCTGGTCTTCAACAATGCCGGGATGTCGCTGCCCCCCGCGCCGATCGACGAGATCAAGGTCGAGGATTGGCTGGAGCTGTCGGCCACCAACATCACGGGCATGTTCCTTGTCGCGCGTGCCGCCTTTGGCCAGATGCGCCGCCAGCAGCCCCAGGGCGGGCGTATCCTCAACAACGGATCGATTTCCGCCCATGTCCCGCGTCCGGGCTCGGCGCCCTACACGATGTCCAAACATGCGGTGACGGGACTGACACGCACGCTTGGTCTGGACGGGCGCGCGTTCAACATCGCGGTCGGGCAGATCGACATTGGCAACGCCCTGACCGCCATGGCGCAGGCATTCCCCAAGGGCGTACCGCAAGCCGATGGTCAAGTGCGGGTGGAGCCGGTGATGGATGTGGCAGCGGTGGCGGCCATGGTGGTGCACCTGGCAGGCCTGCCCCTGGACGTGAATGTTCCTTTTGTCACCATCATGGCACGTGACATGCCGTATATCGGTCGTGGCTAGGTCCCTAACATATAAAGTCTGATCCCACATTCTGAACCCGGAGCTACCCGATGACCCGCCTTTCCGCTTTTACCGCCCCCGGACGTTTCTGGCGCGGCAACCTGCATACCCATTCGACGCGCTCGGACGGCGTCGTGGCGCCCGAAGAGGTGTGCCGCCGCTACCGCGACGAAGGCTATGATTTCCTGGCGCTGACGGATCATTTCATCGGGCTGTACGGTTATCCCATCGTCGATACGGTGCCGATGCGGACCAACGGCTTCACCACCATCCTCGGCGCGGAACTGCATTCGGGCCCGATGGCCAATGGCGAGTTGTGGCATATCCTCGCGGTCGGTCTGCCGGCCGACTTCGCGCCGCCGCAAACCCCCGATTTCGGCGTGTATCCCGGCATGGAGACAGGTCCCGAACTGGCGGCGCGCGCGGTTGCGGCGGGGGCCTTTGTGGCCATCGCCCATCCGCAATGGTCGGGCATGACGCTGGCCGATGCCCGCAGCATCACTGCTGCCCATGCGGTCGAGATCTACAATCACGGCTGTGCCGTCGGCTGCGACCGGCAGGACGGCTTTGCCATCGCAGACCTGCTTTTGTCCGAAGGGCGACACCTGACGATGGTGGCCACGGACGATGCACATTTCTATGAGCCGGACCATTTCGGCGGCTGGGTGATGGTGAAGTCGGAGGCGAACGAGCCAGATGCCCTTTTGGCCGCGTTGAAGCGGGGCGATTTCTATTCCTCCCAAGGGCCGGAACTGCGCGACGTGCGGCTTGAGGGGGATGTCGTGGTGGTCGAATCCTCGGCCGTCGTGTCGGTCATCGCGATGGGGCAGGGCACCGGCGCAAAGGCGGTGCATGGCGCTTCGATGACCCGGGCCGAGGTGCCCCTGGCGCGGCTGGATACCAGTCCCTGGCTGCGGGTCGCGGTGGTTGACGCCGCAGGAAGGCGCGCCTGGTCGAACCCGATCTGGCGTTGACGCGTTAAGCCTTCGTCACAGCGAGGGAGGCGCAAATGAAAGTCGGCGACGCGGTAAGCTGGTCCTGGGGACAGGGCACGGCGACAGGCGAGATCGTGGAGACCTTTACGACCAGGGTGACGCGCACGATCAAGGGCAAAAAGGTCACGCGCAACGCCACGGAAGAGGACCCTGCCCACCTGATCCGGCAAAAGGATGGTGGCAGGGTGCTGAAGTCGGCGTCAGAGCTTCATCTGCGCTGATCGCCGTCATGCGCCGGGGGCTGTCGGCCCCCGGACCCCCCGAGGATATTTGCCGCAGTCAGAAAGCCGGACCGAGGATTCCGGGCAGCCGAAGCCCGTGTTCTGCTGCGCAATCCTTCGCGATCTCATAACCCGCATCGGCATGGCGCATGACCCCCGTGGCCGGATCGTTCCAGAGCACATTGGTCAACCGCCGGGCCGCATCGGGCGTGCCGTCCGCGACGATCACCATGCCCGAATGCTGGCTGTAGCCCATGCCGACGCCGCCGCCATGGTGCAGTGACACCCAGGTCGCCCCCGAGGCGGTGTTGAGAAGTGCGTTCAGAAGCGGCCAGTCGCTGACTGCATCCGAGCCGTCTTTCATCGCCTCGGTTTCACGGTTGGGGCTGGCGACCGAGCCCGAATCGAGGTGATCACGGCCAATGACGATGGGGGCCTTGAGTTCACCTGATGCCACCATGTCGTTGAACATGAGGCCTGCGCGGTGGCGGTCCCCGAGCCCGATCCAGCAAATCCGGGCCGGCAGGCCCTGAAACGCAATCCGTTCGCGCGCCATGTCAAGCCAGTCATGCAGGTGCTTGTTTTCAGGAAAGAGTCTCTTCATCGCGGCGTCGGTCTTGTAGATATCCTCGGGGTCGCCGGAGAGCGCGCACCACCGAAAGGGGCCAATGCCGCGACAAAACAGCGGGCGGATATAGGCGGGCACAAAACCGGGGAAGGCAAAGGCGTTCTCCAGCCCTTCATCCAAGGCCACCTGACGGATGTTGTTGCCGTAATCCAGGGTCGGCACGCCGGCATTCCAGAAATCCACCATCGCCGCGACATGGGTCCGCATCGAGGCGCGGGCGGCGCGTTCGACGGATTTTGGATCGGTCTCGCGCGCGGCCTTGGCCTGTTCGACCGTCCAGCCTTGGGGCAAGTAGCCGTTCAAGGGGTCATGCGCGGAGGTCTGATCAGTCACGATATCCGGGCGGGGACCACCAGCCTTCATGCGGGCGACAAGTTCGGGAAAGACGTCGGCGGCATTGCCCAGCAGACCCACCGACTTCGCCTCGCCCCTCGCGGTCCATTGTGCAATCATCCCAAGGGCTTCGTCGAGGGTTTTCGCCTTGGCGTCGACATAGCGGGTGCGGATGCGGAAATCGATCCGGGTCTCGTCGCATTCCACCGCAAGGCAGCAGGCACCCGCCATCACGGCGGCAAGAGGCTGGGCGCCTCCCATACCGCCAAGACCGCCGGTCAGGATCCAGCGGCCCTTGAGATCGCCGCCGTAATGCTGGCGGCCAGCCTCCGCGAAAGTCTCATAGGTTCCCTGCACAATGCCTTGGGTTCCAATGTAAATCCAGGACCCTGCCGTCATCTGGCCGTACATCGCCAGACCCTTCTTGTCCAATTCGTTGAAGTGGTCCCAGGTCGCCCAATGCGGCACCAGGTTGGAATTGGCGATCAGCACGCGGGGCGCGTCCTTGTGGGTGCGGAAGATGCCGACGGGCTTGCCCGACTGCACCAGCAGCGTCTCGTCCTCGTTGAGGTCCTTGAGGGCGGCCACGATCCTGTCGAAATCTTCCCAGGTCCGGGCGGCACGGCCGATCCCGCCATAGACGACAAGCTCGTGCGGGTTCTCGGCGACGTCGGGGTGCAGGTTGTTCATCAGCATCCGCATCGGCGCCTCGGTCAGCCAGCTTTTGGCGGTGATCTCGGTGCCGGTGGCGGGGTAGACGTCGCGGGCATTGTGGCGGGTCATCGGGGCCTCACAAGGGGGGAAGGGGAACGCCAGCGGCATCCGTCAGCGCGGCCGAGGCGACAAGGCGCGCGGCGGCCGCAAGGTCTGGCGCGAGGTAGCGGTCATCGCCCAGGGTCGCCACATCCTGGCGCAGGCGGGCGACGACGCGTTTCAGCGGGGTGGAAGTGGGCAGGGGCGCACGAAACTCCACGCCTTGTGCGGCGCAGATCGCCTCCACCCCGAGAATGACGTTCAGGTTTTCAACCATCCGGCCAAGACGGCGCGCGCCGTGGGCGGCCATGGAGACGTGGTCTTCCTGGTTCGCGGAGGTCGGGGTCGAATCGATCACCGTGGGGTGGGCGGCATGCTTGTTCTCGCTCATCAGGGCCGCCGTCGTGACCTCGGCGATCATCAGGCCAGAGTTGAGGCCGGGATTGGGTGTGAGGAAGGGCGGCAGGTCAAAGCTGAGCGTCGGATCCACCATCAGCGCCACCCTGCGTTGCGCGATGGCCCCGATTTCGCTGATCGCCATAGCGATCATGTCGGCAGCAAAACCAACGGGTTCTGCGTGAAAGTTGCCACCCGACACGATCTGGCCGGAGCCGGTCAGGACAAGCGGGTTGTCGGTCGCTGCATTCGCTTCGGTTTCCAGCGTCCCGGCGGCCATCCGCAGGACATCCATCGCGGCCCCGGTGACCTGCGGCTGGCAACGGATGCAGTAGGGGTCCTGCACGCGGGTATCGCCGGTGCGGTGGCTTTCGCGGATTACAGACCCGTCGAGCAGGGCGCGCATCGCAGCGGCGGCCTCGATCTGGCCGCGATGGCCCCGAAGGTCGTGGATCTGGGGATCGAGCGGCGCGGTGGACCCCATGATGGCGTCGGTCGACAGCGCCGATGTCACCAGCGCGTTTTGCGCCGCGCGCCAGGCCCCCCAAAGTCCCACAAGGGCAAAGGCAGTGGAAAACTGCGTGCCGTTGATGAGGGCAAGGCCCTCTTTCGGGCCAAGGGTGATCGGCGAAAGGCCTGCCTCGGCGAGGGCTTCGGCGCCAGACATCACGTTGCCGGCGTAGGTGGCCTGCCCGGCGCCGATCATCACCGCAGCCATATGCGCCAGGGGCGCAAGGTCGCCCGAGGCGCCCACTGACCCCTGGGCGGGGATCAGCGGCGTCACGCCACTGGCCAGCATGTCCTGCAACAGCGCGATGATTTCCCACCGCACGCCCGACGCGCCGCGCCCGAGACTGAGAAGTTTCAGGACCATCATCAGGCGCGTCACATCGCGCGGCATCGGGTCGCCCACGCCGCAGCAATGGGACAGGATCAGGTTTTCCTGCAGTTTTGCCGTATCTTGCGGCGCGATCTTCAGGCTGGCAAGCTTGCCAAAGCCCGTATTGACGCCGTAAACGGCCGCATCACCGGCAGCGGCCTTGGCAATGATGGCGGCGGCGGCATCGACCCCTCCGCGCGCGATCGGATCAAGCAGTGCGGGCGATCCATCGCGGAAGATGCGCTCCAGCTGGGCCAAGGTCGTCTGGCCGGGGGTCAGGCGTTCAGGCGTCAAGGCGGCCTCCGAAAATGCGGGAATGAAGCGCGGTGGACCCGATGCGGTAGCTGAGCTCGGCGGGGTGGCTCGCCTCCCACAGGCAAAGGTCGGCCCGCTGGCCAGAGGCGATGGTCCCCCGGTCGGTCAGCCCGAGCGCGCGGGCGGCAAAGGTCGTGCTGCCGGCCAATGCCTCAAGCGGGGTCATGCGAAAAAGGGTGCAGGCCATGTTCATCGCCAAAGGCAGAGAGGTCATCGGGCTGGAGCCGGGATTGCAGTCGGTGGCGACCGCCATGGGCACCCCGGCGGCGCGCAGGGCGGCGATGGGGGGCATCTGCGTCTCGCGCAGGGTATGGAACGCACCGGGCAGGATGACGGCGACGGTCCCGGCAGCGGCCATGGCGGACACGCCCGCAGCGTCTAGGTATTCCAGGTGGTCGGCGGAAAGGGCATGGAACCCGGCGGCAAGGCTGGCGCCGTTGAGGTTCGACAGCTGTTCTGCGTGCAGCTTCACCGGCAGGCCAAGGCTGCGGGCGGCATCGAACAAGCGTGCGACCTGCATCGGGCTGAAGGCGATGCCTTCGCAGAACGCATCCACGGCATCGACCAGTGCTTCGGCATGGGCTGCGTGCAGCGAGGGGATGGCAACCTCGTCGAGATAGGCATCCGCGCGACCTGCATATTCGGGCGGCACGGCATGGGCGGCGAGGTGGGTGACACGGACCTGCACCGCGCGGTGGAGCGGGATGGCGCGGGCGATGCGGAGCATCTTCATCTCATCCGCGATGGTCAGGCCGTAGCCGGATTTGACCTCCAGCGTCGTGGTGCCGGTGGCGATCATCTGGTCCACGCGGGACAGGGCCGCCGACAGCAGATCCGCCTCGGTCGCGGCGCGGGTGGCGCGGACAGTGGACAGAATGCCGCCCCCGGCGCGGGCGACTTGTTCGTAGGTCGCGCCCTCCAGCCGCATCTCGAACTCGGCCGCGCGGTCACCGGCAAAGACGACGTGGGAATGACAGTCGATCAGGCCCGAGGTCAGAAGTCTGCCCTGACAGTCGATGACCTGCGCGTCGCGGTGATCTGGAAGGTCGGCAGTCGCACCCAGCCAAAGGATGCGCTTCCCCTGGCAAATGACGGCAGCGTCCTCGACCAGTCCATAGCCGCCCTCCATGGTGGCTGCGGTGGCATGGGTTAGGATCAGGATCGGTTCTGCTGCCATGACCCAAACGTTTCCCAGTTGCTTTATGTACAGATGTTTGGCTAGTATGTCTGGACATAATAAACCTGTCAAGCCGGGGACGCGATGACGGAGCTTTTTGCAAAAACTGCGTTGATGCCGGATGGCTGGGCGCGCGATGTGCTGGTCACGGTTCAGGACGGGCGGATTGCCAGCGTTGCGACCGGGGCCGTCGCGCCTGCGAACGCGCCGTCCTTGGGGGTGCTGTTGCCGGCACCGGTCAACCTGCATTCCCACATGTTTCAGCGCGCCATGGCGGGCCTGAGCGAAGCGCGGGGAGCGGGCGGGCAGGACAGTTTCTGGACCTGGCGCGACCTGATGTACCGGTTTCTCGAGGCGCTGACCCCCGAGGATGTCGAGGCGATCGCAGCCCAGGTGATGGTCGAGATGGCCGAAGCGGGCTTTGCGGCAGTGGCGGAGTTTCATTATCTGCATCACGGGCCGGGGGGCGTGCCTTACGATGATCTGGGGGAAATGGCCGCGCGGATAGCGGCGGCGGCGGGTGCCACAGGGATGGGCCTGACGTTGTTGCCGGTGATGTATGCCCAAGGCGGCTCGGACGGGCGGGCGCTGGCGGGCGGGCAGCTTCGGTTCGGCAATGACGAAGCGCGGTTCGGGCGGCTCTGGCACGCAGCGGCAAAGCACCTGGCCGGATCGGCTGCAGACACCGTGCTGGGGATCGCGCCGCATTCGCTGCGCGCGGTCAGTCCGCAGGGTCTGAACTTTGCAGCACAGCTGGCGGGTGATCGTCCCATTCACATCCATGTCGCCGAACAAGTGGCTGAAGTGGAGGAGATTCTTTCACATCGCGGAGCCCGACCCGTGGACTGGTTGCTGGCCAACCAACCGGTCGATGCGCGCTGGTGCCTGATCCATGCAACGCAGATGACGCCGGGCGAGACTGACGCGCTGGCGAGGACAGGGGCAGTTGCGGGCTTGTGCCCCATCACCGAAGCGAACCTTGGCGACGGCATTTTCGACGGAGTGCGTTATCTTGCGGCAGGCGGACGGTTTGGGATCGGCTCGGACAGCAATGTGCGGATCAGCCTGACAGAGGAATTGCGGGCACTTGAATATTCCCAGCGGCTGCGGGACCGCGGGCGGGCCTGCCTTGCGACGGCGGAACGCTCCACGGGGCGCGTCTTGTACGAGGGCGCGGTGGCAGGCGGGGCTCAGGCGGCAGGACGGGCATCGGGGGCAATCCGGGTCGGGGACTGGGCCGATCTGGTGGCGCTGGACGCGGGCTCTCTGGCCCTGGACGGCCTGAAGGGCGACACGATCCTGGATGCCTGGATATTTGCGAGCGATGACGGGTTGGTGCGCGATGTGTGGTCGGCGGGGCGCCATATCGTGCGCGACCGCCGCCATGTTGCCCGCGACGCCGTGGCAGCGCGGTTTCGCAAGGTGATCAGCCGCCTGCGGGCCGCGTTATGATGGCGCAAGGCTGGGAAGCGATCCGCGACGAGGTGAAGCGGCGGATCCGGGTGCGTGACTGGACACCCGGCAGCATCATTCCGACCGAAGCGGAGCTGGCGCAAGAGTTCGGCTGCGCCCGTGGCACGGTGAACCGTGCGCTGATCGACCTTGCACGGGCGGGCGTGCTGGAGCGTCGCCGCAAGGCGGGGACCCGCGTGGCCCTTCTGCCGGTGCGGCAGGCGCATTTTGCGATCCCGGTGATCCGGGCCGAAATCGCGGCGCGCGGGCAGATCGCCACGCATCAACTGCTGGCGCTGGACCGGGTGCCCCCGCCGGTCCCGGTGGCGGCACGGATGGGGCGGGCGGCCGAGGGGCATCTGATCTATGTGGAAACGCTGTTTCTGGCGGATGGCCGCCCCTTTGCGCATGAGGCGCGGTGGCTGAACCCCGCCGTCCTGCCTGATCCTTCGCCCGATTTTGCCGAGATCAGCGTCAATGAATGGCTGGTGGCGAATGTGGCGCTGGCAACGGGCGATATCGCCTTTGCCGCCGAGGGGGCGGATGCGCGGGTGGCGCAGGTGTTGGGTATTGCCCTGGGCACGCCGATCTTTGTGACGGAACGGCTGACGCGTGGGGCAGAGGCCGCGATCACCTTTGTGCGTTTGTCGCATGCGCCGGGCTACCGGATGCAGACAGCGCTTTAACCCGCGAGGTTGCGCTGCATCACCTGCAGGAGCCGCCGTTGCAAGGGGGCGGTGCGGTTCTTCAGGTGCATAGCGGCAAACACGGGCTGGTCAAGCAGCGGCGCATCCCTGACGGCAAAGGCAGACCCTGCCGCGATCAGCCGCGCGGCCATCGGTTCCAGCACGTATCCGGCCCCGCCCAGCGCGGTCAGCAGCGATATGACCGCCGGACTTTGCCCGACTGACATGGCGGCGGCTGACAGGGCAGGGAAAAGGGTGCGATGCGTCGCCTCGAACGCCGGTGAGAAATGCGCAAAGACGTAGGTTTCGGGCGGGATCTCGGCCAGGCTGCGCGGTTCGGTCGCAATCATCCGGTAGCGGACCTCGCCCAGGCTGGCAAAGTGCAGGTCGGGATGGGTCTTCGGAGTAAAGAGGATCGCGAAATCCTGCGTGCCGGTAATCAGGTCGCTGCACATCTGGGTGGAATAGTCGGGCTCGATGTAGAACGCCGTCTGCGGCAGACTTGCGCGAAATGCCGCGATCCAGTCGCCGAGATATTCGGCCGCAAGGTCCGTCTGGATGCCAAGCTTGACCGCGATCGCGGCGTCGGCAGGGGCGGCCAATGCGCGCAAGGCGCCCACCCAGTCACGGCGAAGGGTGCGGGCATGGGCGTCAAAGCGCAACCCTTCGGTGGTCAGTTCCGTGCCCGCGCGGGATCGCAGGAAAAGGCGCGCGCCCAGCTGGCGCTCAAGCGCGGTGATCCGTGCCGAAACGGTGCTTTGCGTGACGCCCAACCGTTCCGCCGTGCGGTTGAAGCTGCGCGTGTCCACCAGGTCGAGGAAGGTGTCGAGAAGGTCGATCTGCATGGGGGTGTCCTGATCGGAATATCCGATCAATAGATCGGCCCTGAGCGAATTGAAAGTGTCTGCAGAGCGGCAGATAGTGGCCAGGCGTCGGAGCCTTCGGCGAGGATATTTAAGTCAATCAGAAAGGTGCTGACGTTGAGCGAATTTCCGGGCCAAGCGCGCGTCGTGGTGATCGGCGGCGGCGCCGTGGGCGCGTCATGCCTGTATCATCTGGCAAAGGCCGGCTGGACCGATTGTCTTTTGCTGGAAAAGAACGAACTGACGGCCGGATCGACCTGGCATGCTGCGGGCAACGTCCCCACGTTCAGTGCCAGCTGGTCGATCATGAACATGCAGCGCTATTCGGCGGGGCTGTACCGGGGGCTCGGGGCCGAGGTCGATTACCCGATGAACTATCACGTCACCGGATCGGTGCGGTTGGGGCATTCAAGGGAACGTCTGCAGGAATTTCAGCGCGTCATGGGAATGGGCCGCTATCAGGGGATGGATCTGGCCGTGCTGGGGCCGGACGAGATCAAGGGAAAATATCCGTTTCTTGAAACGCATGGACTGACCGGCGCGCTTTATGACCCCTATGACGGCGACATCGATCCCGCACAACTGACGCAAGCGCTTGCCAAGGGCGCGCGGAACCTGGGTGCCCGGGTGGAGCGGTTCTGCCCGGTCACCGGGGTGCGGCGCGAAGGCGGCGAGTGGGTGGTCGAAACGCCAAAGGGCGAGGTCCGCTGCGAGATCGTCGTGAACGCGGCCGGCTACTATGCCCGCGACGTGGCGCGGATGTTCGGGCGCGACCTGCCGATGGTGGTGATGAGCCATCAGTACATGCTGTTCGACAACATCCCCGAGATAGAGGCCCATTCCGCTGAAACCGGTGGCAAGCTGCCGCTTTTGCGGGATGTCGACAGCAGCTATTATCTTCGGCAGGAAAAGCACGGCTTCAACCTTGGCCCTTATGAGCGGAACTGCCGGGCACATTGGGTCACGCCGGATGATCCCTTTCCGCAGGACTTTTCGTTCCAGCTGTTCCCGGACGATCTGGATCGGCTGGAATGGTACATCGCGGATGCGATGGCGCGGGTGCCACTGCTGGAAAAGGCCGCGCTGACCAAGGTGATCAACGGCCCCATCCCCTATACCCCCGACGGCAACCCGCTGATCGGGCCGATGCCTGGCGTGCCGAATGCGTTCGAGGCCTGCGTCTTTACCTTCGGCATCTGTCAGGCTGGCGGGGCGGGCAAGGTGCTGGCCGAATGGGTGACGACGGGCGGCACGGAATGGGACATGTGGTCATGCGATCCGCGCCGATTTACCGGCTGGGAGGACCCCGACTACTGCCGCGACAAGGGAATGGAGGTCTACGGCCACGAATATGCCATGCATTTCCCGATGGCGCGCTGGCCTGCGGGCCCTGACCGCAAGCTGTCACCGGTCCATGACCGGCTCAGGGCGCATGGCGCGGTAATGGCACCCTATAACGGCTGGGAGCGTGCGGAATGGTTTGCCAAGCCCGAAGATGATCTGGGTTGGGAGGCCACGCAGACCTGGGGGCGTGCCGGGCCGTGGGAGGCGCGGATCGCCGAGGAATGCGCCGCTGTGCGGGATGGGGTAGGGGTTCTCGACCTGGCGGGATTCACCCGGCTGCGGCTTGCGGGGCCTGGCGCGCGGGCCCATCTGGACCGGCTGACCGCATCCAGGCTGCCGGAGCCCGGCAAGATCGGGCTTGCCTATTTTGCCGATGCACGCGGGCGGATCGTGACGGAAATGACGGTGTTGCCGTTCAGCGACGAAGATATCGGTGTGATCACCGCCTCGGTGGCGCAGCGCCATGACGGCGACCTGCTGCGTCAGGGTCTGCCGGACGGCGTAACGCTGGAGGATTGGTCCGACCGGGTTCACTGCTTCATCGTGACGGGCCCCAAGGCACGCGAGCTGCTGGCGGGCATTTCGGAGGCCGACCTGTCGCTGCCGTGGCTGTCGGTGCAGTTTGCCGCCAGGGTCGCGGGCAGGGACGTGGCGCTGATCCGCGTCAGCTTTGCGGGCGAGCTTGGCTGGGAAGTGCATTGCGACATGGGCGATGCGCCGGTGATCTACGATGCGCTGCTGGCAGGCGGGGCCAAGCCCTTCGGGATGAAGGCGCTGAACAGCTTGCGGATCGAAAAGGGTTACCGGGCGTGGAAGGGCGATCTGTCCACCGATTACACGCTGCTCGAGGGGGGGCTTGAGCGGTTCATCGACTGGACCAAGGAGTTTCCGGGCAAGACCGCGCTGGCGGCGGAAAAAAAGCGTGGCGTGGCCAAGCGGTTTGTCGCCCTGAAGGTCGCGACCGGCCCGAGCGATCCGCCCTATATGTCCAACCTGTGGGCGAACGGGTCCATCGTGGGCGAAGTCACCTCAGCCGCTATGGGGAACCGGGTGGGGCATGTGGTGGCCTTGGGGATGCTGAAGGCCGAACACGCGGTGCCCGGCACGGTGCTGGAGGTCGAGGTCTTCGGGACGCGGCTGGCGGCGGAAGTCCTGGGCTTCGGGGCTGCCTGGGACAAAAAAAACGAACGGATCAAGGCGTGACGCTGGCCGGACCGGGGGCTGCGCACCCCCGGACCCCGCGGGATATTTGTGGACAGATGAATGGGCAAAAGCATGGCTGAGGTTCCGAGGCACGCGCGGGCGGTGGTGATCGGTGGCGGGGTTTCCGGATGTTCGGTGGCCTATCATCTGGCACGCGCGGGCTGGACGGATGTGGTGCTTCTGGAACGCAAGCAACTGACCAGCGGGACGACTTGGCATGCGGCGGGGCTGATCGGGCAGTTGCGCGGATCGGCCAACATGACGCGGCTGGCGAAGTATTCCGCCGATCTGTACGTGAAGCTGGCAGCCGAAACCGGGGTCGAGACCGGCATGCGGCAGGTGGGCTCGATTTCGGTGGCGCTGACCGAGGCGCGGCATGAGGAGTTGTTGCGGCAGGCCACGGTGGCGCGGATATTCGACGTCGAGGTGCATGAGATCTCGCCGCAGGAGGCGCTGGAGAAGTATCCGCATCTGAACATTGACGGTGTGGTGGGCGCGGTGGCGCTGCCCTTGGACGGACAATGTGATCCGGCGAACATCGCCATGGCGCTGGCCAAGGGCGCCCGCATGCGCGGGGCGCAGATTTTCGAGCATACCAAGGTCACGGGGGTCACCAAGGCCGGGGGGCGTGTGACGGGTGTCGACTATGTCACTGCCGATGGCCAGCCGGGGCATATCGCAACCGAGGTCGTGGTGAATTGCGGCGGCATGTGGGGGCGTGATCTGGCCGAGGCGTCGGGCGTGACGCTTCCCTTGCATGCCTGCGAGCACTTTTACCTGATCACCGAACCGATCGAGGGGCTTGGCCATTTGCCCGTGCTGCGGGTGCCAGATGAATGTGCCTATTACAAGTCTGACGCAGGCAAGATGATGGTTGGCGCGTTCGAGCCGAAAGCCAAGCCCTGGGGCATGGACGGCATTCGCGACGATTTCATGTTCGACACGCTGCCCGAGGACTGGGACCATTTCCAACCGATCCTCGAGCACGCGATGAACCGTCTGCCGCTGTTTCAGACCGCGGGCATCCATACCTTCTTCAACGGCCCGGAAAGCTTTACCCCTGACGACCGCTATTATCTGGGCGAGGCACCGGAACTGGGCGGCTACTGGATCGCGGCAGGGTATAACTCGGTGGGGATTGCGGGCTCGGGCGGCGCGGGTATGGCGCTGGCGCATTGGATCACCGAAGGCGAGGCGCCGTTCGATCTGTGGGAGGTCGACATCCGCCGCGCCCAGCCGTTCCAGCGCAACCGCCGCTATCTGAAAGAACGGGTCACCGAGACGCTGGGTTTGCTTTATGCCGACCATTATCCGTACCGGCAGGTTGTCACCTCGCGCGGGGTGCGCCGCTCGCCCATCCACGGGCATCTGAAAGAGCGTGGTGCGGTCTTTGGCGAGGTCGCCGGCTGGGAGCGCGCGAACTGGTTTGCCCGCGACGGGCAGGAGCGGGAATACCGCTATTCCTGGGGTCGGCAGAACTGGTTCGACAATCAGCGCGCCGAGCATCTGGTGGTGCGCAACGGGGTCGGTCTGTTCGACATGACGTCGTTTGGCAAGATCCGGATCGAGGGGCGGGATGCCTGCAGCTTTCTGAACCGGGTGTGTTCGGCGCAGATGGACGTGGCGACAGGCAAGATCGTCTACACCATGATGCTGAACCAGGGCGGCGGGATCGAAGCGGACCTGACGGTGACGCGGCTGTCCGAGACGGCTTATCTGCTGGTGGTTCCGGGCGCGACTTTGCAGCGCAACCTCGCGTGGCTTCGGGCGCAGCTTGGCGCGGATTTCGCGGTGATCACCGACATGACGGCGGCGGAATCGGTGCTGTGCGTGATGGGGCCAAGGGCGCGCGAGCTGATGCAGGCCGTCAGTCCGAACGATTTCAGCAATGCAGGGCACCCCTTTGGAACCATGCGGGAAATCGAGATCGGCATGGGGTTGGCGCGGGCGCACCGGGTGACCTATGTGGGAGAGCTCGGCTGGGAGGTTTACACCAGTACCGACCAGACGGCGCATGTCTTCGAGGCGTTGGAAGAGGCGGGCGCGGGGTTGGGGCTGACGCTGTGCGGGCTGCATACGCTCGACAGCTGCCGGATCGAAAAGGCCTACCGCCACTGGGGTCACGACATCACGGATGAAGATCACGTGCTGGAGGCCGGACTGGGCTTTACCGTCAGCCGCAAGAAGGCCGACTTCATCGGGCGAGACGCGGTCTTGCGCAAAGATGAAGTGGGACGGGCGCGCCAGATGGTCCAGTTCCGGCTGACCGACCCGGCGCCCTTGCTTTTCCACAACGAGGCGCTGGTGCGGGATGGCAAGATCATCGGACCGGTGACGTCAGGCAATTACGGGCATTTCCTTGGCGGGGCGGTGGGCATGGGCTATGTGCCTTGCAAGGGACAAAGCGACGCCGAAATTCTCGGCTCGGCCTATGAAATCGAAGTTGCCGGTAGGCGCCACAAGGCGGTGGTGAGCCTGACCCCGATGTATGACCCGACCTCCGAGAGGATCAAGGCATGACGCCGGCCGCCCGCCATCAAGCGTTGTGGGACCTCCGCCGGTCGGGGTGCCTTGTGATGCCGAAGCCCTGCGCCGCTGAAACGCGCAGCGTCGGGGTCAGAGATCGACGCGCTTTTGGCCAAAGGGTCAGGCGCCTCAGACTGGATATTTTTGCAACGATGAAAGCAGGGACAAGATGAGCGATATCGGCGAGGTCTGCGAGCCTGTGCGGTCACGACGCTCTGGCGGGCGCGAGGCGCGGGTTGCCATGCGCGCTGCCCCCCTGGCAGATGACGTGCGTCCCGTCCGTCCCGGCATGCCCGGCGGGCGTTACAAGCCGCTGACGGACGAGGGGATTGCCCAGATCCACCAAAGTGCGCTTCAGGCGCTGGAAGAGATCGGGCTGAGCCAGGCGCCGCCGTCCGGCGTCGAGATCATGACCGCCGCCGGGGCGATCCAGGGCGACGATG
This sequence comes from Rhodobacterales bacterium, assembly GCA_031426185.1. Lineage (GTDB taxonomy): Bacteria > Pseudomonadota > Alphaproteobacteria > Rhodobacterales > Rhodobacteraceae > JAJNPS01. The sequence goes on from JANPKV010000299.1 coordinate 22,686, forward strand.
GGCGGCTGCGGTTCCCGCGCGCGCTGGTCGAGGACATGCTGGCGGTCGCTGCACGCAACATCACCCTGCATGCCCGCGATCCCCGCTATGACCTGCATCTGAGCGGCTCGAACGTGCATTACGGGACCGCAGGTGCGGCGGTGCACATCGTTGACCCGATCACGCTGGATTACCGCGAATCCACCGCGCAGGACCTTTATGACGCGGCGCGTCTGGTGGACAACCTGGACAACATCCATTTCTACCAGCGCACGATGGTCTGCCGGGATGTCGTGGACAACCGCGAGATGGACCTCAACACGCTTTACGGCAGCCTCTCGGGGACAGTGAAGCATGTGGGCACTTCGTTCAGTGACCCGTCACATGTGGCCGATTGCTTTGATCTCATTCACATGGTCGCGGGCGGCGAGGAGAAATGGCTGGAGCGGCCTTTCGTCAGCAATTCCAACTGCTTTGTCGTGCCACCGATGAAATTTGCCGAAGAATCCTGCATCACGATGGAGGATTGCATCCGCCGCGGCATGCCGATGTTGCTGTTGTCGGCGGGGCAGGCGGGGGCGACGGCTCCCGCACCCATCGCGCTGACGATCGTGCAGGCGGTTGCCGAATGTCTTGCGGGCGTGGTCTACGCCAATGCGATCAAGAAGGGCGCGCCGTGCATTTTCGGCACCTGGCCCTTCGTGTCGGACCTCCGGACGGGGGCGATGTCGGGTGGATCGGCGGAACAGGCGCTGCTCACGGCGGGCTGCGCGCAGATGCACCGGTTCTATGACCTGCCGGGGGGGGCTGCCTCCGGCATCTCCGACAGCAAACTGCCCGACATGCAGGCCGGCTGGGAGCAGGGCATCACCAATGCGCTGGCCGGGCTTGCGGGTCTGAACATGTGCTACGAAGCGGTGGGGATGCATGCGTCCTTGCTGGGCTTCTGCCTGGAATCGCTTGTGCTTGGCGACGATCTTCTGGGCCAGGCGATGCGGCTGGTGCGCGGGATCGACGTGACGCCCGACAGCACCTCCATCGAGGCGATGAAAGAGGTCTGTCTTGGCGGGCCGGGGCATTATCTTGGATCCGAGCAGACGCTGAAGCTGATGCAGACCGAATACATCTATCCCAAGGTCGGCAACCGGATGAGCCCCAAGGAATGGAACGAGGCGGGCAAGCCGCTGCTTCTTGACGCAGCCATCGCACGCAAGAATAGTATCTTGGCCAAGGCGGGCAGCCGGATCGATCCCGAAATCGATGCTGCGATCCGCGCCAAATACAACATCTACTTCAAGTGAGGTCCGAATGATTCCCGCCAACATGTTGAAATTCTACATTAATGGTCAATGGGTCGACCCTGTTTCAAAAACACGCATGGGCGTCGAAAATCCCGCTACCGAGGAAATCGTGTGCGAGGTGGCCCTGGGTGGGCAGGCGGATATCGACGCGGCGATCATGGCGGCACGCGCCGCATTTGACGCCTGGACCGTCCGCCCGGTGCCCGAGCGCATCGCCATCATGAAGCGCGTGCTGGAGGTTTATAACGAGCGTTTCGAGGATTTCGCGCAAGTCATGTCCACCGAAATGGGGGCCCCGATTGATTTCGCGCGCTCGTCGCAGGCCTGGGCAGGCCAGGTGCACATGGAGGCCACCATCAAGGCCGCCGAAGAAATGGTCTGGGAATACGACCGCGGCACGACGCGCATCATCTATGAGGGCATCGGCGTCTGTGCGCTGATCACGCCCTGGAACTGGCCGATGAACCAGATCGCCTGCAAGGTCGCGCCCGCGCTGATTGCTGGCTGCACCATGGTGCTGAAACCGTCCGAAATTGCCCCCCTTTCGGGCACGCTCTTTGCGCAGGTCTGTCATGATGCGGGCGTCCCGGCGGGCGTGTTCAATCTGGTGAACGGCACCGGCCCCGAGGTCGGCGCGCGCATGTCCACCCATCCGGAGGTCGACATGGTGTCCTTTACCGGGTCCACCCGTGCAGGAACGGCAGTGGCGGCAGCGGCGGCCCCGACGGCCAAGCGCGTGGCGCAGGAAATGGGGGGCAAGTCGCCCAACATCATCCTCGCCAATGCCAACATCGCCGAAGCGGTTGCTGCCGGGGTGTCCGCGGTGATGGCCAATACCGGTCAGTCCTGTGATGCCCCGACGCGCATGCTGGTGCCGCGTGACCGCCACGCCGAGGCTCTTGTCGCGGCCAAGGAGGCCGCCGAAGCGATCACCGTCGGCGATCCGCGCGACGAGGCGACGGGCATGGGCCCTCTGGTGTCAAAGCTGCAGTTCGACAAGGTTCAGCGCCTGATCCAGGCCGGCATCGACGAAGGGGCCACCCTGGTCACCGGCGGCGTCGGACGTCCTGCCGATCTGAACCGCGGCTGGTTCGTGCGCCCGACCATCTTTGGCGACGTGGTGAACAGCATGACGATCTCCAAGGAAGAGATCTTCGGACCGGTGCTGGCGATCCAACCCTATGACGGCATCGAAGACGCCATTGCCCAGGCCAATGACACGATCTATGGCCTTGCGGCCTTTGTCGCAGGCCCGGTCGAGGACGCGATCCCCGTGGCCCGCCGCCTGCGCGCAGGTACCGTCAATCTGAACTACCCCGACTGGGATACCTCCGCGCCGTTCGGCGGGTACAAACAGTCGGGCAACGGGCGCGAATATGCCGATTGGGGCATCCACGACTTCTGCGAGGTCAAGGGCATCGTCGGCTACGGCGGTTGAATCAACGGGGCGGGACCAACCCGCCCCATCCATGCGGGGACATCATGCATTACGGATATATCGGCCTTGGCAACCTCGGGGCCGCCTGTGCGGGCTGCCTGGTGAAAGCGGGCTTTCAAGTCACGGTCTATGACCTGAACCCGGCACTTGCAGCGCCGCTGGTTGCAAGCGGGGCCACGCTGGCCAAAAGCGCCGAAGATGTCGCAGCCAAGGTCGATCACGTCATCACCTGCCTGCCGTCGCCTGCGGTATCGGAGCGCGTGCTGCGCAACATCCTGCCGCACATGAAGCCCGGTGCATCCTGGGTGGAGATGTCGACGCTTGGCCGCGACGAAGTGTTGCTGCTGGCCGGCGTTGCTGCGGAGGCAGGTGTGCGGATGATGGAGCTGCCCGTCACGGGGGGCGTGCATCTGGCCTATCAAGGCAAGATCACGATGCTGGCGGGGGGCGACAAGGACCTGTTTGACCTTCACCACAAGGCGATGCAGGCGATGGGGGACCGGATCTTCCACATGGGTCCGCTCGGGTCGTCCTGCATCATCAAGGTCATCACCAACATGCTGGCCTTCATCCATCTCAAGGCCACTTCCGAAGCGCTGATGCTGGCCAAACGCGGCGGGCTTGACCTGGCCCAGGCCTGGCATGCTATCCAGGCGTCGTCGGGCAATTCCTTTGTGCACGAGACCGAAGGCGCGCTGATCCTGAACGGGTCTTACGACATCGCGTTCAACATCGATCTTGCCTTGAAGGACCTTGGCTTTGCACTGGGGTTCGGGCGCGAATTCGGGGTGCCGCTGGATCTCGCCTCGATGACGAACCAGACCTATGTCGCGGCCAAGGCGGCCTTTGGGGGCGAAGCGCAATCCCCGATGATCGCCAAACTGCTGGAAGATCTGCTCGGCACCGACCTGCGCGCCGAAGGATTTCCGGCACGCCTTGTCTAGGCGCAACCACGCATGTCATCAGGTTAGCGCCAGTATCTTACTTAGCGCCACTCTCACGCGGTGGACTGGAGGGCTGCACCCTCCAGCACCCGGCTGCGCCTTGGGTCAGCCTTCGGTACCCGTCGACTTTTCTTCAGGTTCGTCAGCAGTTTCCGTGGTGATCTGAAAGCTGCGAAGGATGAAATCCGGCACATGATCGCCCATGCCGACGACACCTGAATCGCGGCGGTCATCGCGACGGTCGCGGCGGTCATCGGGGCGGCGCTCGCGCGGTTCACGCGGCTCAACCGGACGATCATTGCGCTCATAGCGGCGCGGCGGTTCCTGTTGCGGCGCGGGGGCTGCGACGGCCTCGGGCTCCGGTGCGACGGCGACCGGCACGTCAACCGGGGTTTGCGCGCGGGGGGCACGCGGCTCGCGGTTGCGCTCCGGCCCCTTGCGACCACGTTCCGGCCGGTCACCACGACCTGCGGCGGGACGCGGCGCACGATCCGACGGGCCATCCTCAAAATCGACGCCCTCCGGCAGCGCCATCGCGGGGATTTCCATCTTTACGAGCGATTGGATCGCGGCCAGGTATTTGGCGTCATTGGGCACCGCGATGGTCATGGCCTTGCCGGTACGGCCGGCCCGACCGGTCCGGCCGATGCGGTGAATATAGTCCTCGGGATGGCTCGGCACGTCAAAGTTGAAGACATGGCTGACCGCCGGAATGTCCAGACCGCGCGCTGCCACATCCGAGGCGACCAGCAGATGCAACGTCCCGTCACGAAAGGATTCCAGGGTGCGCGTGCGCTGGCTCTGGTCCAAATCGCCATGGATCGGGGCCGCGTTGAAGCCATGCGCCTTCAGGGACTTGGCCACCACATCCACATCCATCTTGCGGTTGCAAAAGATTATGGCATTGGTGCAGGCGTCGCCTTCGGCCTTGATCAGGGCGCGCAATACGGCGCGCTTGTCGGCAAAACTGCGATCCTTGCGGGCCGGGGTGAAGCTGACAAGCCCCTGGGCGATCGTAGTCGACGCAGTTGCCTGGCGTGCAACCTCGATCTTGACGGCGCTGGACAGGAACGTGTTGGTGATCCGCTCGATCTCCGGCGCCATGGTGGCGGAGTAAAAGAATGTCTGGCGCGTGAACGGGGTCAGCGCAAAGATCCGCTCGATGTCGGGAATGAACCCCATGTCGAGCATCCGGTCAGCCTCGTCGACCACCATGATCTGCACGCCGTTCAGCAACAGCTTGCCGCGTTCGTGGTGATCCAGAAGCCGCCCCGGGGTGGCGATCAGCACGTCGACGCCGCGGTCGATCAGCTTGTCCTGTTCGCCAAAACTGACACCGCCGATCAGCAGCGCCTTGGTCAGCTTGGTATATTTCGCATAGGTGTCGAAGTTCTCCGCCACCTGGGCTGCAAGTTCCCGCGTCGGTGCCAGCACCAGCGACCGCGGCATGCGAGCCTTGGCACGGCCCTGGCCCAACAGCGTGATCATCGGCAGCACAAAGCTTGCCGTCTTACCGGTGCCCGTCTGGGCGATGCCCAGAACGTCGCGACCTTGCAAGGCATGCGGGATGGCCTGCTCTTGAATGGGGGTTGGGGTTGTGTAGCCGGCTTCCGCAACGGCCTTGAGCACGCGCGGGTCTAGCGCTAAGTCTTCGAATTTTGTCATAAGCGTCCTATCAGGATGCGGCATCGGGCCGCAAAGTGGGACGCAATTTCCGGGCGCCCCGGCATCGTGACCGGAATGGTCATGGCGCGAGGTAAAGCAAAAAGCCCGTGGGGTCAAGGGAACGGGTCCATTGCGTCGACAAGGCCTCGTGGCGACTGGATTTTAGGGCCGATCCGTGCCATGCTGGACGGATTGCACGATCCTTTTATTCGATGTCTTGTTTCAGAGGTTATCATGTTCCGTTTCCTGTCTGGGGCGGGCCTGGGCGCGTTGGCGTCTCTGGCTCCCGCCGTTGCCGACCCGTCCAAGGCGATTTCCCATCCATATGTTCTCGTCGCGACTGCCGAGGCCCACAGCTACGGCCTGTGGATTGCCGCGCCGGCGGCTGGCTGCCGTTCGGTGCGCTACGTCGTGACGTCATTGGGTGCCAGGTTGGGCTTTACCGGCCCGCTTGGCCCCGGTGACGGCGCCGTCGTACGGATCGGACGGGGCTTTGCCCAGGGTGACCACCGCCTTGTCATCACAGCTATCGGTTGCAACCATCCCCCCGCCGAGGCCCGCCGCGTGCTTTTGGAAAAGCCATCGCCGGATCATGCCTGGCGTGCGCAGGCCAACGCGGGCCACCGGCGTCAATTCGCCGCGCCCAGTATCGCGCCCAGTATGTAGAAAGACACCAACCGCGAAATGCGGCTATCGTCAGCCGGCGACGAATGCGATGACGAGGGTATGCATGCTGACGCGGCGCGATTTTCATACCCGGATGCTGGCAAGCCTCGGGGCGCTGGTCATGCCGCAAGCGGCCTTTGCGACGGAAATGTCCGAGGCAGCTACGGATGAGATCTGGCTGAACCGGCTGACCTACGGCGCGACGCCCGCACTGCGCGCCGAGATTGGCGCCGCAGGTCGTTTAACCTGGTTCGAGACGCAATTGGCAATGCCCCGCGACCAGCCCGACATCAGCGAACGCCTGTCCGCTGCACGCCTTCAGATCAGCTACGCGGCCGAAAGCGACCAGGAAGGGCACAGCTGGCCCGCGCTCGACGAGCTGCGCGGCCTGACATCTTTGACGGCCAACCCCGTTGATCTGGTCCGCCTGGTTGATTGGTCGGTCGGCATGCCCTACGCCGAACGCGTCCGTCCGGCAGACGAGGTTATGGCGGCCACTCTGATCCGTGCGGTCCATGCGCCCCAACAGGTGCGTGAAATGATGGTCGGGTTCTGGCATGAACATTTCAGCGTGAACGCCCATATAAACGAATTCGCAGCCGCGTTCTTTCCCTTTCACGATCAGGCAGTGCGAAGCCATGCCTTGGGAAATTTCCGTGCCATGCTGGGTGCGGTCGCGCGCAGCCCGTCGATGCTTTACTACCTCAATAACGACCAAAGCCAGGCAAGCCCCGCGAATGAGAACTACGCGCGCGAACTTTTGGAACTGCATACCCTTGGGGCGGCGACCTATCTGAACGACCTTTATGCCAATTGGCGCGAGGTGCCGGGGGCCGAAGCAGGCGCCGGCGAAGGTTACATCGATCAGGACGTCTACGAGGTGGCGCGCGCCTTTACCGGCTGGTCGGTCGGTGATGGTCGATACCTTGCCGAAGGCGTCGAAGCCCCCCGGAGCGGTACATTCAATTATGTCGAGGCCTGGCACGATCCTTACCAGAAACGCATCCTCGGGCGGGAGTTTCAGCCGCATCGCGGCCCGATGGAAGACGGTGACGAGGTCCTGGACATCCTGTCGCGCCACCCCGCCACAGCGCGTTTCATCAGCGAAAAACTGGCCCGGAGGTTCCTCGCGGATGCACCGCCAAAAGAGCTGGTGGCAGAACTCGCCGAGGTGTTCCTGACCCATGCCGATGCGCCGGACCAGATCGCGCATGTGCTGCGCAGGCTTGTTCAGTCAAAGACGTTCTCTGCCACGCCGCCCGAAAAGGTGCGCCGCCCGTTTGAATTTCTGACAGCCCTTTTCCGCGCCACGGGGGCCGAGATCACCGGCACGTCGAACGCCTTTGTCTGGCACTTGGCGCGGGCGGGTTGGCAGGTGCACACCTATGGCCCGCCAACCGGTCACCCCGATACGGCGGGGGCCTGGACCGGTGCCAGCACCCTGAACCGGCTGGTCGATTATGCGATCGAAGCGCATGAGGACTGGTTTGAGGTTGCCACGACGGACTTTTCGTCGCTTGGCCCAGGCGAAAGCTATCGTGATTTCGTCGCACGGTTTGCCGGGGCACTGGCGCCGGGCCGCGTGGACGAGGTCGTCGCGGCCTTGCAGGACGTTTATGGCAATGATCCTGCGGCACTGGTCGCCGAGATGCCCGACGACGACCGCAAGGGTATGGCCCGTATGGCCGTGGCCTTTGCGGCGCTGACGCCAGATTTCTTGTTGCGATAGGTGAGGCATGGCACGTGATCCGATCCTTGTCGTGGTGTTCCTGCGTGGCGGTGCCGACGGGCTGTCGCTGGTCAGTCCGGTCAGTGACGACAACTACATCGCGGCCCGTCCCCAGATGTTGCGGGTCTTGCGCAACGGTGATGCGCCGGGGCGGCTGATCCGGCAGGACAACGCGGAGGTCGAGTTCCGCTTTCATCCCGGCCTCGGCGCATTCGCCGATCTTTACGACGCGGGCGACATGAGCCTGATCCATGCCTCGGGCCTGACCGATGCCACGCGCAGTCATTTCGATGCCGAAGCGCGCATCGAGGCGGGGCTTTTGGGTGCGTCCCTGCCGCCCGGCGATCCCGGCGGTTGGATCGGGCGCTGGCTTGCGGCGGCGTCGCCGCGCGGTCCGATGCCCGCACTTGCGGTGGGCGCGATGCGTCCGGCAAGCCTCATCGGGGCAAAGGCGGCAGTGGCAGAACGGCTGGAGGATTTGCTGATCGGCGCCGGTCACTGGCTTGCCCCTCAGATGCGCGCACGGTTGCACTCGGGGTTCGGTGATCATGGCCCGCTTATGGCGCCGATGTCCGAGCTGGTGGGCCTGAGTGACGCCTTGAACGCGCTGATCTGGAACGAGGCGGAAGCCGTCGTGAAGGATTATGTCCCCGATCAGCCCTATCCCGAAGGCAACGGCCTGAGCGCACCTTTGATGACCGTAGCCCAGGCGATCAAGTCGGGGATGGGCCTGCGGGTCGCAACGGTCGATGTGCCGGGCTGGGACACGCATGTGAACCAGGCCAATCAGTTCGACAACCTGACACGCGGGCTGTCCGAGGCAGTGATGGCGTTCTGGCGCGACCTCGGATCGGCGCAGCAGGACGTTTCAGTCGTGGTGATGAGCGAATTCGGGCGGCGATTGCGGTCGAACACGGCCGGGGGCACCGATCACGGGCGCGGCAATGTGATGATGGTCCTGGGCCCGCAGGCCCGTGGCGGACGCATGGTGGGCAGGTGGCCCGGCCTGACCAATGACGTGCTGGAGGAAGGTGCCGATCTTGCCGTCGTCACCGATTACAGGGCCGTCCTGTCGCAGTTGCTGACCGGGCATCTGGGACTGGCTGATCCCGGCCTTGTGTTCCCCGGCTTTGCTGGCTCGCCCATCGGGCTGTGGTTGTGATCAAGCCAGAATGACTTCGACCCCGTGGCCCGCCAGAAATGCCGCAATGTCCGGGGCAGGGGCCGCATCCGTCACCAGCCGTTTGAACCGGTCGGCCGGGGCGATGCAGATCGGCGCGGTGGTCAGGAACTTCGTCGCGTCCGCCACCACGATGGCTTCTTCGGCCGCGTCGATGATGGCGCGGCTGAATTCCGTTTCGCGCAGATCGTGCAGCAAGAATCCGGATCGCGCATCGACCGCTCCGACCGAAAGGATGGCATGCTGGACGCGAAACTGGCGGACAAAAGCCAGCGCTTCGGCCCCGAAGGCACCGCCGTCATGGGCCCGCAATTCCCCGCCCGCCATGTAGACGCGGCTGCCATTGATGCCCGTCAGGGCCTGGGCCACCGACAACGAGTTTGTCACCACCAGCAATTCGCGCCGTGCCCGCAAGGCCTGCGCCACATAGGCCGTGGTGGTCCCAACGTCGAGAAACAGCGACGAGCCATCCGGGATCAACGTCGCCGTGCGGTTGGCGATGGCGCGCTTGGCCCCCGGGTTCCGCGCATAACGCAGCGCAAAACCCGGCTCCGACGCCCAGTCGCGCACTTGAATTCCGCCATGTACGCGGGTGACTGCGCCCTGCGCCTCCAACCGGACCGCAGCGCGGCGAATCGTCTCGTCCGTCACCCTCAGGGCGGCAGCCAGGTCAAGGATTCGGGCCGATCCTGCCTTGGTCAAATAGGCGAGAATCGTCTGGTCATGGGTGCGAGCGGGCATTTGTGGACCGTTGTGTGGATTCCTGAGGGAATTGACCGAAGTTAATCGGGAATTTCCACAATGATGACCTATTATGCGGTGTAAATCCACAAATCCTTTGACGGTTAAATTTCTCTAACGCAGCATCGTCTTGTCGGTTCCGTCAATTTGGGCTGGACCGGGCCTTGAGACTGGGAAAGGGTTTCATCTGTCGCGTATTTCAGGACAGATGATGAGCTTCGGGCGGATCTGACCCCTTGGGTTCGCCCGATTTTCTGCAATCCGGACGATAGTATTCAAAGGCAGCGCATGCATCGAACTGCTCCTTTCCATGACTTGCAAAACGGCCCTAGCGGGCTGTTTTTTTGCATCGGAGTTGATCCGATCGGTGCCGCGTGAGTGATGTCCTTTCCCCAGTCGAGCGCGCCCTGGCGCTGCCGATCTGGGGCAAGAACGCATCGGCGGTGCCGTTGGGCGGTGGGATCACCAACCTGAATGTGTTGGTAACCGACAATGCGCGCCGCGCCGTGGTACGGATCGGTGACGACATTCCGGTGCATCAGATCCTGCGGTTCAACGAACTCGCGGCCAGCCGGGCAGCGCATCTGGCGGGTGTCTCGCCAGAGGTGATCTACCACGAACCGGGGGCGATGGTGATCGCCTATATCGACAGTCGCACCATGTCGGCCGCCGATCTGCGCGACGACGCGATGCTGGATCAGGCGCTGGATTTGCTGATCCGGGCGCACCGGGAGATCCCGCGACACCTGCGCGGCCCGGTTGTCACATTCTGGGTGTTCCATGTGTTGCGCGACTATGCGGGCACTTTGCGCGATGGCGGCAGCCTGCATGTCGCGTTGATCCCGCGTCTTTTGTCCGAGGCGGACCGGCTGGAAGCAGCCGTGGGGCGGATCGAGATGGTCTTTGGCCATAACGATCTTTTGCCGGCGAACTTTCTGCACGATGGCAGTCGGATGTGGCTGATCGACTGGGATTACGGCGGCTTTGGCTCTCCGCTGTTCGACCTTGGGGGTCTTGCGGCCAATGCCGGCCTCTCCGAGGCACAGGAACGGCGTGTCCTTGCGGCCTATTTCGCGCGTCCGGTGGATGCCGACCTCTGGCGGCGGTATCTCGCGATGAAGGCGGCGGCAGCGCTGCGCGAGGCGATGTGGTCGATGGTGCAAGAAATCCATTCGACGCTCGACTTCGACTATGCGACCTACACTGCCGATTATCTGGCCACCTACCGCGCGGCGCTGACCGCATTTGAGGACGCCCATGACTGACCTGCCTACAACCGCCCGCGCCGTCATCATCGGGGGCGGCATCGTCGGGTGTTCGGTCGCCTATCACTTGGGCAAACTCGGCTGGTCCGATACCGTCCTGCTAGAGCGCAAGAAGCTGACGTCGGGCACCACCTTCCACGCGGCAGGGCTGGTCGGGCAATTGCGCACATCAGCCAACATCACGCAGCTTTTGGGCCATTCGGTCGCGCTTTACAAAGGGTTGGAGGCCGAGACAGGCCTGCAGACCGGATGGAAGATGAACGGCGGTCTGCGGCTGGCCTGCAATCAGGACCGCTGGACCGAGGTACAGCGTCAGGCGACAACCGCGCATTCCTTCGGGTTGGAAATGCACCTTTTGACCCCGCGCGAGGCGCAGGATCTGTGGCCCCTGATGACGATCGATGATCTGGTCGGCGCGGCCTACCTTCCAACCGACGGCCAGGCCAACCCATCCGACATCACCCAGTCCCTCGCGCGGGGCGCGCGGATGTCCGGGGTCAGGATCTTCGAGGACACTCCCGTGACCCGCGTGATCGTCGAAGACGGCCGCATCCGGGGCGTCGAGACACCGTTCGGCACCATCGCATGTGAAAAGGTGGTGGTGTGTGCCGGGCAATGGACGCGCACCCTTGCCGCGACCGTTGGCGTCAATGTGCCGCTGGTTTCGGTGGAACACCAATACATGGTGACCGAACGGATCGACGGCGTAACGTCCACGCTGCCGACGCTGCGCGATCCTGACCGGCTGACCTATTGGAAGGAAGAGGTCGGCGGGCTGGTCTGGGGCGGCTATGAACCAAACCCCAAGCCCTGGGCCGTGGCCGGCATCCCCGAGGGGTTTCACTTTGAACTTCTGACCAGCGACTTCGATCACTATGGCCAGTTCATGGAGGATGCGATTGCCCGCGTCCCTGCGCTCGCCACCGCAGGGGTCAAGCAGCTGATCAACGGCCCGGAAAGCTTTACGCCCGACGGCAATTTCATCCTTGGCGAGGCGCCGGAACTGCGCAATTTCTTTGTCGGCGCGGGGTTCAACGCCTTTGGCATCGCGGCGGGTGGCGGGGCGGGCATGGCGCTGGCGGAATGGGTGGCGACGGGGGCCGCGCCCTACGACCTCTGGCCCGTCGACATCCGCCGCTTTGGCGGGGTGCATCGGTCCACCGACTGGGTGCGCGAACGGACGCTGGAGGCCTATGCCAAGCACTACACCATCGCCTGGCCGTCCGAGGAAATGCGGTCAGCCCGGCCCGTGCTGCAATCGCCGCTTTATGCGCTGCTGAAAGAGGCGGGCGCGGTCTTTGGCGAAAAACTGGGTTGGGAGCGGCCGAACTGGTTTGCCGCAGCCGGCGAGGTGGCCGAGGACCGCTATTCCTATCAGCGCCCCGGCTGGTTTGCCGCAGTTGGGCGGGAACACCGGGCGGCGCGCGAAGGCTGTGTGCTGATCGACCAGACCTCGTTCGCCAAGTTCATGGTGACGGGACCGGACGCCGCCAAGGCGCTGAACTGGATTGCCGCCGGGAATGTGGATCGGGCGGTGGGGGCGCTGACATATACCCAGATGCTGAACGCCAAAGGCGGCATCGAATGCGACCTGACTGTGGTCCGGCGGGCCGAGGATGCCTATTACATCGTCACCGGAACCGGCTTCGCGACGCATGATTTCAACTGGATTGCCAACAACTTGTGCGGCGATGTGCAGATTTCGGATGTGACCGCCGGATCGAGCGTCCTGTCGCTGATGGGGCCACAGGCGCGACAGGTCCTGCAACGCGTCTGCCCTGACGATCTGTCGCCTGAGGGGTTCCCCTTCGCGACGGCGCGCGACATCATTGTCGCCGGATGCAAGGTGCTGGCCTTGCGCGTCACCTATGTCGGGGAACTGGGCTGGGAACTGCATCTGCCGGTCGCGGATGCTGCGGTCGTCTACCGGGCCCTGATGGCCACGGGCGGCGTCGCCAATGCAGGCTACCGCGCCATTGAAACCCTGAGGCTGGAAAAGGGCTACCGCGCCTGGGGGGCCGATATCGGGCCCGACCACACGCCCGTCGAGGCGGGGTTGGCCTGGGCCGTGAAAATGAAGTCAGGCGTCCCATTTCTGGGGCGGGACGCACTTGCCGCGCAACTGCAAGGTGGGGTGAAAAAGCGGCTGGCGACATTCACGGCCGCACCGAGCGTCATCCTTCTGGGGCGCGAGACGATCTACCGCGACGGCGTGCGGGTGGGCTGGCTGTCCTCGGGCGGATTTGGCCATACGGTCGGACAAAGCATCGGGATGGGCTATGTCCGCCATCCCGACGGCGTCACCGAAGACCTCGTGATGTCAGGAGGCTACGAGCTGGAAGTGGCGTCCGAACGGGTTCCGGCAAACGTGCATCTGACGCCCCTTTACGATCCGCAAAACAGCCGCGTCAAAGGCTGATGTCAGCTGTCCCCAAATATCCCGGGGGTGCGGGGGCTGGCCCCCGCGTCTACCCGTCAAACCCCGTCGCGCCCCCGCGTTTTTAGTCCACCACCAGCGTAAGGATCGTGGCCTGATTCGCGCGCTGGTCGCAATTCGCGCGCGGGCAGATGCGGCAGTTGATCCCGATCGGCACCATCCGCGCGCCCGGCACCGAAAAAGCCTCGGCATAGCCGATCCGGGCGGCATGTTCGATGGTGCAGCCCATCGCCACGGCCAGCCGGTTGTCCTGCGCATGCCGGATCCAGGTCGGCCGGTCCACGGTGCGCGAAAAGACGAAGTATTGCGAGGCATCGGGCATCTCGACAAACTGCGGCACGATCCGTCCGGGCGTCCGGAACGAGGTGTGCACGTCGAGGCGCGGGCAGGCGCCGCCATACTCCGCAAGATGGAAGTCGGTCGAGTTGAAGCGTTTGGTGACGTTGCCCGCCTTGTCGATCCGCAGGAAGAAGAACGGCACCCCCTGCGCGCCGTCCCGCTGCAGGGTCGTGGCACGGTGGCAGGCCTGTTCGAACGTGACGCCGAACCGGGTCGCGAGATGGTCGAAATCGTACTTCGACAACCGGGCCTCGGCGAGGAACTCGGCATAGGGCATCAGGACGGCGGCGGCGAAGT